>NZ_CP114176.1:3439810-3752521 GCF_027186265.1 Lentibacillus daqui
ATGTTGGAGTAGTCAGCTTTGACATTTTGTACGATATTCATTTCTTCGTCTTCAGCTTTCATGCTCATATCCATATCCATATCGAGTGATTTGATATCGTATGATTCCTTATCAATGGTGTATTCCATCGACATGCTGTTTATCTTCATATTGTCCAAAACTTCCTGGCCTTCGTCACCTAATTCTTGTTGCAATTCTTCTGGCAGGTTTTCCTGGATCATCTTTTGCATTAATTCGTTAAATTTCTCACCGTTCGCATCCAATTTTAAAATAAATGCATCATCGTTTTGCTCAAATGACATATCATCGGTATAATCTTTTATCATTTTTAATTGCTCGGACGGGTCTGGCTGCTGGCCGGCCATTTGTTCAACCATATCCATGGAAGCACCATCCATTTTAACCCAGTCACCGATTTGATCACTGTATAGGTACATGCCGTCGTCAACCATGTAAATTTCCATATCCATGTCCGGAAGTTCTTCATCGGTTCCATCCATTTCCATTTTGGTTACGCCTTTCATATACATAGCCATAGGATCCATTGTCATTTTTGTATCATAATTGCTGTTTGTGTCCATGGCAACGGGCTCATCGCCACTTGCTTCAATATGTTGCTGCAAATCCATCGTGACTTCTGCACTCTTCATGTCCTCGGAGGCATCCAAAGCCTTTTGATATACTTCCTCCGCTGTCAGCTTGCTTTCTTTTTCCTTACTCGCACCTTCTGTTGGTTCGGCCGTTTCATTACATGCTGCTAGAACTAGTGCCATAACTCCAGCTACGAGTATTAAAAACCATTTTTTCAAATTTATCCACCTTTCTAATTCTATTTGTCTACAACATTACCATATGGAAAAATAAAAGAAAAGGTTTCATTTATATTAATATTTCTTTACAAAAAAATTGCATCAAAAGTACTACATTTTTTCCCCCCAAAAAGCCAAACTACATAACAAGGAGGGAATCCAATGGCAAAAGATAAAACAAAAACAAAGAACAAAAGCAAACAAGAAATAAACGATATGAAAAACAATAATAAATACCGCACGAATCGACCGCCCGGAAACTAACCCGGGAATCTTTTCGGACAAAACTACCGGCTAAAACGCTATAACAGCAAGCTCCCCCTAATATCAAGGGGGAGCTTGCTGTTATTTTACAGAAAATAAAAGCCGACTCCCATAATGACGTAGGCGGCAAGTAGAACCATCCCATCAAACCAATTCGAATCCCCATCCACCGATATCATAGCCATCAATAACACAGCCATGGCCATACTGACTAATTCAGCCCACGAAAACACCAAAGACATCGGATTGGAAAAAAAGAGCGATATTAGCACAAGTACTGGTACAACGAACATCGCAATTTGCAAGGTTGATCCTACCGCAATTTCCATCGCCACATCCATTTTATCTTTATATGCCATAATAACTGCCGATGCGTGTTCCGCTGCATTACCGACAATGGCAACAATAATGACCCCAATAAACAGTTCTGACCAGCCAAATGTTTCACCGACTAAATGAAACGTATCGACGAGTTTTTCCGAAACATAGGCAACTGCGATCGTTGATAGGGCTAACACAATAACCGACTTGCCTTTACCCCATTCCGGTTCTTCCTCCGCTTGATTTTCCGCTTTTTCCTTTTTACTTGCATATACCCCGCGATGCGTGACCAATTTAAATACTAATGTTGCAGCGTACAAAATGATTAAAATGATGGAGATCCCGATACTAAAAATCATCGTATGACGGTCATTCATCCCATATGAAAACACTTCCGGAATCACAAAGGCAACAAGTACGGCAAAAATCAATAGTCCCGCATTATGTTGCGCATGATATATATTGAACTTCTGACGTTTATACCTTAATCCGCCAACAAAAAAAGACAAGCCAGCAACAAACAATAAATTTCCCAGCACCGAGCCAGTTAATGAAGCCAATACAATCCCGACAAGCCCAGCCTTCAGGGAAAAAATTGAAATAATCAACTCAACCGCATTCCCAAACGTTGCATTCAATAGCCCGCCAATTCTTGAACCCATTACTATTGTCAGGCTATCGGTTGCCCGGCCAATAAAACCTGCCAAAGCAATAATGGTTAAACAATAAACAACAAACATAAATATGGTGGGCCAATCAAGCATTGAACCAATAACAGAAACTGGTAAGCCAATGACCACCATAACGATGAAAATAATATTCACCATCCGGGAATCCCCCTTTAAATCCTCGTTAGAAATAGATTGCCCAGTGAAAGAGATATTATTTGTAAATTGCATGATGCAGAAAAAACAGCACATAATAAACGTGTTCCGCTGAATATCAATTGATCAATAAAGGTCAAAATGCAATCAATTCACATATGTATTTCTAAGTAAATGTACGATATTTAAAGTTTTTTGTCCAGTTTATATTGACTATTATTTAATAATGGTATATAATTTAATTGTAAACGAAATGAAGGAGGAAGATATGATGTTTGACTTAATGCCTTTTCACAAAAGAAATGAAGATGTATTTCGCAACATGCTAAAATCGTTTGATGATGCGTTTAACCGTGATGTCTTTTCTCCGTTAAATCAGGAACTTGGTTCATTCCGCACCGATATTACGGAAAAGGATAATGCTTATTATATTGAAGCGGATTTACCAGGTATTGCAAAAGAGGATATCAACATTAATATAGAAAATAATCATTTAACCATTTCAGCTAAACGTGACAACAATCATGAAGAAAAAGATGAAAATAACAAAGTAATCCGCCAAGAACGCCATTACGGTGAATTTGTCCGCAGCTTTTATGTGGACAATGTAAATGAGGACGAGATCTCCGCGAAATTGGAAGATGGAATCCTTAAAGTAGAAATTCCAAAAAAAGATACAACCGCACCTGCCGCAAAACAAATTGATATTCAATAAAGTAAAAAACACGTAAAAAAACTCCTCATAGTCCAACTACGAGGAGTTTTTTGCTTTATATGACGCGTCATGCTTTAACGCTTTAAGATGGAGGAAAACTGACCCTTACTGTAAAAATTTTACACAAACCACTTCAGGTACTGCAATTTCTGAATCCAATTTGGAAAGCTTTCCTGTTTCACTGTCACGTGCAAATAAAACTACATTTCCCGTATGCTGATTGGATGCAACAAGATAATTCTCACTTGGATCCAACACAAAATCCCGCGGCCATTCTCCGCCAGATGGCATGTATTCTACTAACGAAAGCTTGTTTGTTTCATCGTCAACAGCAAAAACGGTAATACTATTGTGCCCGCGATTTCCAGCATAAACAAATTTTCCATCTGAAGAAATATGAATCGCACTGGCATCATTCGTCTCCATAAAATCAGCCGGGATTGTCTTGATATATTGTTTTTCCGAAAAACTGCCCGTTTCCGTATCGTATGCCAAAACAATGATTTCTGAGCTTAATTCAGTAATCAGATAGGCCACTTTTTCATTTGGATGGAAAACAATATGTCGCGGACCACTGCCACCGTTGACCTGCAATGTTGCAACGCGCCTTAATCCGTTATCTTCTATTTGATAGGTCACTAGCTCGTCCGTACCAAGGTCGCAAGCAAGGACATACTTTCCATCCGGCGAGAATCCGGCATAATGCACATGTGAATGTTCCTGACGCTTATGCGGCCCGCTTCCTTCATGGAAAACAAATGACCCGGCTTGTAATGCACCCTGTTCATCCACTTGGTACAGTCCAACAGCCCCTTTATGATAATTAGCAGTAACAACTTGATCGCCTCGAACCGTTAAATGACAAGGTGGTGCGCCATCCTCCAGCTGGCTGTTTATCTTCGTCAAGGCGCCTGTCCGATTTTCAAGCCTGTATGCATTGACACCACCTTGATCCCCATCCTGCGCAACCGAGTACAGATACTTGTTGTCATCACGGACAGTTACATAAGTAGGGCTCCCAACCTTAGCCGCCACCTCTGTTTTACCCAATGTTCCAGCATCTACATCCAATTCGAACCGATAGATCCCTTCACTCGTTTGCCGTGTATAGGTTCCGGCATACCCAATATATTTTTTGCCCATATGTATCGCTCCTTTTTAAAAACAATGTAATTACAGTATAACACGTTGATGTAGGCCAGCGCTTTTTCGTTAACTGATGTTTGGAATACATTAGGATTAACTCTTGGGCCATGGTTGAGCCCGAATGCTATTTTTCTGCTCAGCAAGCAAAAGGACATCCGGAGTACGGGATGTCCTTTTAAATTTACCAATAGCGTTCTTCCCTGTTAATACTTACTTAGCATGTTTTTCTTTATAGGCTTTTGCATACTGATCAGCTGCAAAAATTGCATCGGCGACATCGTCTGCTGTGACCTTAAAGGCTTGATGGATTGTTTCACCTTCAGTGGTAGCCGCTTGAGCCACTTTCATGATGTCATCTCTTGTTGCATCTTTCAATTTGATGTCTTCCAAAGTGACTGGCAAATCAAGGCTTGTATACAGCGCAATGTAGCGCTCAATCTCCCTCAAATCGCGTTTTTCGAGCGCGAGTTGGACAAGCGTGCCAAATGCAACTTTTTCACCATGTGTCATATTATGGATGTCACCATGCAAAGCTGTGAAGCCATTGTGAATAGCGTGTGCTGCTCCGAGACCGCCACTTTCAAAGCCTAAACCGCTAAGCAGAGTGTTGGCTTCCACAACAGATTCAAGCGCCGGCGTTACTGATTTGACTTTCACGGATTCATAAGCTAGATTGGCATATTTGAAAAGTGTTTCTTCACATTTTTCAGCAATCGCTTGTCCGGCAATTGTTGTTTTGCCGCCTGCCATTGTGTTGCCTCCTGCCAGGATGACGCTTCGAGCTTCAACCCAGGTCGCCAATGCATCCGCAATCCCTGAGGCCAGAAAACGTGGTGGTGCGCCTGCAATAATTTTTGTATCGACAACAACAAGATCTGGATTTTTATTGTAGAAACGATAACCTTCAAAAACCCCATCATCTGAATAAACTACGGATAGCGCACTTGTTGGTGCATCGGTTGAAGCAGTTGTGGGTACAATCACAGTATAGCCGTTCAATTCGTCTGATACAGCTTTAGCGGTATCGAGCGTTTTACCACCACCGACACCGATAACCACTGTTGCATTAGCATTTTTAGCAATGTCAGTTATCCGCTGAATTTCTGTTTTGGAAGCTTCTCCGTTAAAGATAACTTTCTCGGCCTTAAGGTTTTTATGTTTCAATTGGTTAACCAGTTCGTTCCCGGCAATATCCCAAACCGTTTCATCCGCTATGACAATGGTTTGCTCACCAAGGTCCTTTACGTATTCCCCAATATTTTGAATGACATTTTTCCCCTGAACATATTTAGCGGGGCTGGTGAAAATTCTTTCAGTCATGTCGTAACACTCCCTATTTAAGTAATCCAATTATACTTTCCCCAATTAGGTAGAATTAAAACAAATTGGGCGTTTTTACGCAGTCAACTCTCTCACTTTCTTGGCCAAAAACGTCTGTACCCCGGCAATTATGAAAAGAATTCCTGCACCGATTGCTACCATAGCCGGAAACCCAATGACGATCAGAATCACTCCTTGTACCGTCGTTGCTTTTTTTGGTACATGTCTACCGATCAGAAGCGCAATAATTTCTATTATAAATAACCCAACAAGCATGACCAATAAAAATGTCAAATGGTGCAGGATAAGCAACAAATTCGGGTAATGTCCCGCGTACATAAGAATCATTAATGGTGACTTCTATCGGAATAAATATGCTCAAAATGAACATAAAAACAGCCATCGCCATGCACACCATACTACCAATCGTCGCCAACAATTTTGCAGTCTGTGCATTTTTTATTTTCCACGTTTTATCACTACTCATATCACGTTTACTCACCATTTCATCATAGACTTATAAGCTATTAATATAAAGTGATTATCCATGATATTCATTTGGCAGCACCCATTCTATCTGTTCCCATTGGTTTTAGGTTTCCGTTCTTGTCATAGTTAAAACTATCGAAGCGGTATTTACAGTAAAGTATTACGAGTTGTTCTGGCAGGACAAAAAGCATAGTATAGAAAAGTAAAATAAATAGTGTTACCATTACAATGGATTCAATATCAGCAAGACCAAACGTCCTAACAAGGTATTGTAGAATGAAAAGCAATCCAACACTACCTACAATCACTACCTACAATAATTATTGGAACAAACGACTTTATATCATATTCAGCCTTAGATCTTAATTTATCCTTTTTAGACCCCTTACGATATTCCCCTTTTCCTAGCAGAATATAGAACCGAATACATGTCACAGTAAACACAAGTAAACCAAATAACAATGTTATACAGGTAAATATCAACAGGGACTTTTGCGAAATCATCCTATCTGCACCAATTAGAAACAGTGCGGAAAGATAAAAACATACTCCTCCCGTGTTTTGCGATACTAAAGTAATCAATAGGTACTGTATCTTTTGACCTTTCATATATATCTTTGGAACGGCGTAAACAATGGATAGGAGAACTAAGGCGCTTGTTATTATTAAATGTAACGTAAACAATCCACCTTCATATGGAAAAATGGTGCTATCTGCAGCTACAATATAGGTTAAAAAAAATATTAAAGGCTGAAAAAAGATAAATAATATTAATGCAAACCCCAATGAGCTAGGACTTTGTCTACCGGATTCAAGTGACCCCCTTTAAACGGCAAAGTCCTCCTCTGATAGTCTTTTTAACATCACCGTTCAATCCCTTCCTGAAGATTTTCTTCTAGCTATAGCTACTAGCTGAACCAGCCTTTTATTTTATGGATAGCACCCTTTGCGCGTCTCAGCAAAGTTTCTACTTATTGTTTCTTCCACTAGTGAAAATACCGGAAAAAATGTTTTTCATCCTTAAATGCTTCTTACATTGAAGTCTTCGAAAGCTGCATCTATTTTTTCGGGAATAAAATTATAATACTTGAAAACAACATTACGATAGGCGATTCCGTTTTCTTATCGTTATTGGTTATTGCAGTTTTGGATGGCTTTCCGCCTTTTCGCTGCTTATCAAGGTCTCTTACAGCATTGTGGAAGTGGAGTGGCAGAAGAAATATCATTCATCGAGGTAGAGCCGATTATTGGTATCCATCCCCTTGGGGTGTCCTGAATATACCATAACCCTTCATTGTCATTTCATTGATTCCAATTATGAATGGTTTGGTCCTTATCATTAATCAACTTGTCAAGCTATTACACACATAATCTATTGTTGGGTCTGAATTTTTTCATCCCTTAGCTTTTTAATTATTTTTTTTCGCTTTAGTGGTTTCATATAAATGCAGCCAAGAAATACAGCAGTACTTAAATAACCTAGAATCAACGGTGTAATACTATTAATAGCAAAAAATATAATAAAAGTAACTACTGCAAATAGAAAGGAAAGGATAACAACATTTAATTCTATTCGTGATTGTCTCATACCCTTATAGGCACACTCTTCTAAAAAATAATCATCTAGAACAATCGGGCGTTTTTTTTCCTCTGTATAATAGGTTTGATGAAGTTTATTAGCCGTGAAATAAGCAATTACTAGAGAAATAATAAACAAGCTAATATCCAGGAACAAGCTATTATATTCTTGATAGAAGCCGTTAAGAAGATTTCCAGTGATATAAAGTGCTATAGAACCCAAATATACTTTAACATAAGAGTTTTTTTTACGAATTGGTATTTTATAAATAAGCCCGTCATCCTGATCATAAAATAATGTGTATAGATCCTTGTTTCTGTAAAATGTAACTAAAGAATCTTTCAAGTTTTATCCCTCCATCAAATCTTTAACCAAAAATTGTTCCTAAACCATCAGTTATTCCTGACCACGCATCGCCTACGAAATTTTTTCTACCTTCCCATAGTGATTTGCACCTTCTCGTATATCATCTGCATGATCATAGACCCAATCGAAAGCTTTCCCGCCACCATAGCAAAACCGGCACCTATTAACGATCCAACTGGTCAACCAACTGCAAATTCCGCTGTTTCGGCCATCGTTGTTATAATACCATGACTTCCTGCTTTAAAGGCGGTATCTGTACCCCGAATAATCATACCACATTCCTTGCTTCTCTGTTTCCTCTGACGGGAAGATCATGCTGCTCTATTCAAAATCATAAGTTTGCCTGTTCCTTCTCCAATTGATTCAATTAGTAGCATGATAATTTCCCTCCTAATTCATTTTACACTTACAATCCGAGACTCTAGGCATCATCCTGTGGGAAAGCTTTTGATCTTTTGCCACCCAGAAACATGACCCTTGTATTCCCCTCAATTATCGTTGCGAGTCCGGGCAAAACGATCCCAGCAAATATAAGCATAGTTGAAAATATCAATATTATCCAATTACCATATTCAATATATGCTGCGGCTCCCATTACTCCCAATCCAACACAGCCAACATAAACGAATGTAACCAGAAAAATAACTTTAAATGAATCAGGCATGACCCATAAGCGACCTTTAAATAACTGACTAAGGTCGATTATTTGATACATGTTTTTTTTAAACATTCGACTGATAGTAAAGATGAGTAATATCATGAGAACAACAATAACTGTCACAATGATTGCATTTACATAAATCGGAATATCAACGTCAAAATAATTCGCTATAGGGCTTAAACTGCTGGCAGCAATAGAGGCTAAGATCGCCCATAAAAATTGAGAAGAACCCACCTTTTCCTTTACGGTAGGAGCTGTTAATTCTTCTGCAATTTCTGGATCCTCCACTTTATATACACGATTGGGAAGCAGCCAGTAGAAAAAAGGAAATAATAGCTTCCAAAGGGACGCCCCTCCCATATCCAGAATATAGTTCTCTCCTTTAATTGTCAGTATTCGATACCTTAAATTTTTGGCTGTACGATGCACAGTGCATTTCATACAAAATCCCCCTTCCTACCACTCCACCACTCATCAGTATGATAAATAATAATAAAAGCAATGAAAACCCAATATTGCTTTTTATGGCTTTCCACATTCTATATTTACTCCTATTTACTCCTTAACACCCGATAAAATCATTGTCATTCGAAAAAAATACTATTCCAAACTAACTTGGGATAGTATTTTAATATCTTAATATCGTAGACTAGGCGCAAACTTCATCACTCATCCTCGATAATTATAGATACTTCTATTGTTCTTTTACAAAGCCTTACGCTGTTCAGAAAAACCATTCACTTAAACAGGTCTAACCAAAATTTCATTGACATTCACATAATCCGGCTGAGTCACCGCATAAACAACGGCTCGCGCAATGTCTTTCGGTTCAAGTTTTTTCCGATTGCTTTCAAATGGGCTTTCTGAACTTAACGGCGTTTCCACCATGCCCGGTGAAATACTAGTGACGCGCACGCCAGTTTGGACAAGCTCTTTCTCCATACCAGCGGAGATTGCACGTACAGCAAATTTCGTTGCACAGTATACGGTCAATCGCTCTGTCACTTCAAATCCGGAATCCGAAGCGATATTGACAATATGTCCACTTTTCTTTTCCAACATATCAGGTAAGACGGAATGGATGCCATAAAGAACACCCTTCACATTAATATCAATCATCTGCTCCCAATCAGAGACGTCTCCTTCTAGTACTCTGCTTGACCCCATCATGCCGGCATTATTAACATAAATATCTACACTGCCAAATGCTTGTTGGGCGCGCTCAGCCAGAAAATTCACATCCTTTTGCTTCGTCACGTCTATTTTAACACATAGCATTTTTGCTTTCTGATTCATTTCTTCGGCTATTGTGGCAAGTTTCTCCCCGTTCCTTGCAGCAAGCACGACATTTGCCCCTGCCTCGGCAAGTTCTTTCGCGATGGCTGAGCCAATACCACTGCTTGCTCCGGTAACAACCGCTGTTTTTCCTACTAATTGTTGTGTCATCGTCATCAAATCCCCCCTTCGTTTAAAACACCCTTTGCTTGTCAACTTATATTCCCTTCCAAAATACATTACGAATTATAAAATATCCAGCAAGATGGGTGAAGTGTATGTGCTCATTGCTATACCAAATGACATACTTTTCAGATACGTATTTTTGCATTGCTCCCCAAACTTAATTCTAATATATCGGTATGTGCGTTCTTCCTATTAAAATACCTCACCAACGCTATTAAACCTATTATCCTATGTAAATCTGATAAACAAAAGAAGTATACCGTTAATATGCTTCTTTTTCATAATAATTTCATCCCGTTTTATTCCATCAGACCCGTAACAGGAATGCTCCCTCCCCTTTGATGGCATAATCTTTCATACTATCCTGGATTAAAAAATAGCCCCTCATAAGGCTGATATATTTCATTTGCATATTTTGAGCCATATAATACTATAAAAAATAGAATCATATAACCAAGCGGATTGATTCCGCGATGAAAGAGCCGGTATAAATGATTATTTTGTTTACCTTTTTTTACTTTTATATTCTTCTATCCTTTAATTTCACGGTAATATTTCCTTCTTTAAATGTTTTGTGATTGAGTAGAAATATACCAAATAATACTCCTGACGCAACGATTAGCACCATAAAATTTCGAGATTCAACATATCCTAGGAAAAAAAATACACTCAATCCTAAAATCACAAGATAACTCAATAATACGTTTAAAAAATGTCTCACTGAACCTGGGCGAATCCACAGTTTTCCCCTGGGCAATGTTTCAAATTTAAGAACATCATACATTTTCTTTTTGCGGTTTCGACTGATGGAAAAAGATAATAAACCCACCAATACTATAGCAAGCACCAGCAACGCTATATTGATTAATGGCGACATGGGAACGTTAAAGTAATCCATTAAAGGGGCTAAGAACATCCCACCCGTATAGGAAACCCCAGTGGCGAAAACCAGATAAGATCCCCCCGTTTTTTCATTTTTTCGGTCTTTAATCGTTCTATAACAGCCTGATCCTCAACTTTGAAAATATAATTGGGAAGCAGCCAGAAGAAAAATGGAAAAATAATCTTCCAAAAGGATCGTTCTATATCCATAATGTAGGTTTCTCCTTTGATTATCAAAATTCGATACCGTTCATTGTTAGCTAAATGTTGTACTTCGCCTTTCATAAAGCAATCTCCTAATCTTCGTCATTCGTTCTTGTCTATTAAGCAAGGGATTCAAAGAACTAAGACCGCTAGCTATAGACTCACCTGGATTCTTGAAAGTTCCTTGAGTGCACTATCCTTGGCATTCTTAGCCTTTTCCATCTGTTCTTCTTTCTTACCCGCATTATAATCATGCAATTTCGCTAACTCACTAATTTGGGATGCACCTTCAAATTCCGCAAACCGTGCTGTTCCTTCACTCGTTTTGGCACTACTCATCACTGTCTCAATTTGATGTATGATCTCTTTCACATCTGTTCATCGCCTACACCATTGAACGAGGATAAATCTATTAAACATTTTGTCTTTATGTTTTAGTATTTATTACCAATCTATTCTTTAATTTTCACTGCAACATTTCCTTCTTTTATTGTTTTACGGTTAGTTAGTAACAATAAAAATAATATTAATGATGCGGCGACTAACACTATAACATTTTGTGTTTCAACATACGCAAAGAAGAAAAATACGCTAACCCCTAAAAGCACAATATAACTAAACAATACATTTAAAAAATGCTTTATAGAGCTTGGCTGAATCCTTATTTTACTTTTAAACAGTGCTTCAAGTTCTACTGCGTTATATAGTTTCTTCTCGTGGCTACGGCTGATCGAAACATACAACAAAGGTACGAATATTAAAGCAATCAACAGTATTGCTATATTGACCAGTGGCGGCATGGAAATGTCAAAGTAATCCATTAAAGGCGCTAGGAGCATACCGAGTGCATAGGAAATTCCTATCGTAAAAGTCATACCGGAAGCCCCTCTTTTCCACTTTTTTCGTCTGAAGCTGTTCTACGATAGGATTCCACATAAAAGGGGATCAATCTTTTTTCCATGATCATCACACTCCTGACGTGTATATAGTATAGTGTCCATATAGCAAAGATGGATGGAAAATATTAATTAGGACCGCAGATGTAGCTACTAAACTATGTTTTTCTCGATAAGGGCGGAAATTTTCTGTTTCATATGAACGAAAAATTGACTCCAATTTACACTTCAATATCATTCGAATCAAATCAAAGGTTGAGGTTTATTCTTACCAATATTGAACCACATGATCTTGATATTATTTCTTTTTAAACACTACATCGTTCTTTAATAAACCAACTACATTTATGGTACTCAAAATCAAAGTAAGGAAAAAGGTTACATACCCTAATATACTTAATATCGGGAGTAATTGGTCAAAGTTGTTAAAGACTTTCCTGTCAGCGAGAAATTTTTCAATTAATGATCTAAATTTAATTTGTAAAAATATAAAAATGATCGCCGCAATATAAATCAAAACGATACCAAAGATAAGAGGAAATCTTCTGCTTGTGCGCATATAGCTCCCCACCCCAAAATTAAGTATTGTCGTTTTAATAATACCAGGTTCGGACTCATTTCCTCTATTAGCAAGTGCAGTCATCTTTACAAAGAAATTCGGTATCAAAACTAATAAACCTATAAATATTGATAAATAACCTAACAACAGATTATAAATACTAATTGCGTTTACAAATATACTAACTACACAAAGCAAAATAATATATCTTGCCTTCAATTTAAATCCTCCTATTTTAGGAAAAATCCCGTACCTTCCAATATAACTTATTCATTGTCCCTTGATATCAAATACTTGTAAATAATCGCATCTAATGTTCCAGCGTTAAAGGTACCCTCAGAGAATACTTTTACCTTTTGAAACCCCACCAACCCAAGAAAAAATGTAACGGGAATCATAAAAATAATACAGCTTACCTTATTTAGTACCAGCAACCGTTTTAGCTTTTGGTCTTTAATCTCAAGTTGTTTAAAACGCTTTAAAAATTTTAAGCAATGAAACCAATTAACCATATAAAATATAAACATTACAGAAAAACCAATAGCGCAACCATAATAAAAGAAACGATACGAGCCTTCCAATGTCTTAGGTATCAAAATCCCTCCCAATATAACGGTTACGCCCATAACAGCAAATATTATAGGCAATATAATACTAAAGTGATATGCCTTTTTAGATGAATCTCTTAATAGTTGCCAAGCTTCTTCCTTATTCATTAATTTTTCTCCTTTTTATTGTAAACCTTAAACCGTTCTACCGGTAGAATATCCGTGTTTACTAACTCCTTCTTTTATAAATTTTAAATCGTTCCGGTGGTAGATAGCATACTAATACAATAAACAAAAAGAATATAAACAATGCAAAAAAAAGCCACGTTAGCCATTGATAAATCAAAAATAATACTGTAAAGGCGATAAATATTAAAAATAGAACACCAGATGTTATGACATCACCTTTTAAAGTATTCTTTCCTTTTTCAATATATTCTTCTACCATATCCTGTGTATTAAATATTTCTCTTCTGTCTTTATGTGTTTCTTTATACTTATACACACCAAGTGCGCCACTAATTATGAAAAGAAACATAACGATCAGTACATTTATGGGATTGCCCATGGATAAATGCAGGAATTTAATACCTCGGAGAAAAGCTAACACAAGGGCCCAAGCAATCCAAAATTTGAAATCATTTCCATTATCTTTAACTGTCTTATATATTCGCTGGGACTGATTATTTAGAAAAAATGTGAATTCTATCTTGTTTTTTATTTCCCGATGGATAGGAATTAACTTTTGCTTCACATTTCCACTCCTTTGACATATTACTAGCTGAAAACAGAACCTAATTTACCAAAAAAACCTAAAACTGCATCACCAACCTTATCTATTCCCTCTTTTAGGTCCATGATCATAAGCCCAATCAAATGCCATGGATCCCATGCGTAGCCACTACAAGTCCAGCGCCAGTTGCAACAATTCTTGCAACGGTAAAGGGAGCAGCTGCAACTGCTAATGTCTCCAAACCAGTCCCTACCGCAGAACTAAGGCAGAACTAAGATGGTTAAACTAATACGTCTTCCCTTAAAATTGGAAAGGCAGGTATAGATAGATAAAATCTTGTTTTCCCCAATCTAAAAATTTTGTTGGATACATCATTATAAAATATTTCTCTTTAACACAAGGAAAAACAAAATTACCATAAATAAAATGGAATGCAACATTCACCGCTACTGCTGACCATTTATCATTTTTAATCACGTAATTCACAAAAATTGAAAAGAACAAGTAACAGAACAAAAATAATGGTGAGACTCCATAATCCAAAGATAATATGTACAACCAAGACAGACAAACCCGCTACCAGAATAGAGGCCCATAACTGAGGTAAAAGTTTAAATGAGAAATAGATAACAAGTATAAAGATAGCAGGTACTAGAACGGAATAAAGTAGTACTTTTACGCCCCCATAAACTCCAATCATAACCAATACAAAGATAATCAATCCTGCTATTGTACCATATAATGGAATTTTGCCTCTCAATACAAGAACCACCTCCGTACCTCAATCATAATATATTTGCTTCCAATAGCATTTTGATTTACTTGCTGATTAGGGTTTTTCATTTACCTTTTGAATCAATGATCAAATGATTCCAATATCGTCAAATGCAATTCGGCAAAATATTTATACGCTTCTTTGGCTCCTTTTCCAGGAAAAGAGATCATGTCATTAATCGTTTCAATACTTGCTTTTTACTTTATTTGACTATGATCGAAAATTAGTGGATGCATCTTGTGAGTCATTCGAAAAATCGGTTACTTTGGATACGCCTAAGGTTATCCACATGAATATACTAAACAAAAGAAGCATATCATCCATATATGCTTCTTCGATAACCATTCAATCTCTTTTATTCTGACGGACCAGTAACTGTTCCTTTTTTTGAGTTTAGGATTACTTTCTTCCTGCCAGTCCTTGAAAATCTTAATAAATCGTTCTTCTTCTTCACCCTTAAATCCTTCAAAGACCACTTCGTCTATATTTTCTTCATTAAAATAATATACATTGTTGGGGTTCAATCCTTGTGGGTAAAAGCATCCCGAATAGTCATACCAGATCCCCTCAACTTCTGTTTCCTCTGACGGAAGAATTGGAGCTCTGTTCAGAATCATGGTTTTACTCGTTCCTTCTCTCAGATATACAATTGATCCAATAGGTAACATGTTTCATTCCCCTCCACCGATTTAATTTATGTTTAAAAAATACTCATGCGCTAATCTTTTAACAAAGCATTTTATCTTCCAATTTTTTCATATAACCATCTATTCCTTAACTTTCATAGTAGCATTTCCTTCTCTTATCGTTTTTCGATTAACCATTAAAAAACCTAAGAGAAAGCCTGATGCAATGATTAATATCATAACATTTTTAAATGCAATATATACCACAAACATGGATAAATCAAATCCTAAAAGAAATATATAACTAAATAGAACGTTTAAAAAATGCCTGATAGAACTTGGCTGTATCCATAATTTTTTCTTTGACATTTTTTCAAGTTCAATAACATCATACAGTTTCTGTTTGCGGTTACAGCTAAGTTTATAATACCATAGACCAACCAACATTATAGCAAACAACATCAATGCCATATTGGCCAATGGAGGCATGGGAACGTTAAAATAATCCATTAAGGGGGCTAAAGAGATACCGACCGCATAGGAAATCCCCGCTATGGCGGTCATACTCGAAACACCTTTCCTTTCCATCTTTTCGGTCTGCAGCTGTTCCACAAGGGCCTGATCCTCGACTTTAAACACGCGATTTGGAAGCAGCCAAAATAAAAATGGAAAGATAATCTTCCAAAAGGAATTCTCTATGTCCATGATGTAGGTTTCCCCGTCAATTATCAAAATCCGATATCGTTCATTGTTCGCTAAATGTTTTATTTCACCTGTCATAAGAAAAACCGGGCAAACCCCGCCCGGTCCTTTTGTATCCACCATAGTTAGAGAAAATCCGATAATTTATATTCCTGTCCATGTATGCCCTTATAATACTCCGGATACATGTCTCCCCCACATTGTTCACAACTAAATCTGGGTGGAGTTGTTGGATCTCCTCCATCCATCAAATCAAATTCCTGTACGACATCATAAGGAATCTTCTCCTCCTCATGACACACCAAACAATGATAATTGACAAACGTCTTCTTGGGGCGCAGATGGTCGGTTCCCTTTTTCCTCTTTTTGCTTTTCTTGCCCGTTGCCTTCGAGATGATGAATCACCCTTTCTAGATAGCTTTTTGCTTCTTTCGTTAATGCTATTTTTATTTCTAATCGTCCTCCCTCAAGACAGACTTCACCCATGTACTCATAATAGTTGTTGCAATGTGGGCAAATCATTGGATCTTTTTGTCCACTTGAAATAATACGCTCTCTCCATGTTTGGCGGCGTAATGTCTTTTTCACCTTCAGTATCCATCGTTTTGTTCCTTGTTGCCATGTAGCCAACAGCTTTTTACTTAACTTCTTGCTCCTTCTTGAGTACATGCCATAATGACGAATCGTTTTAAATTGTTCATCCGGAATATGACGTATTAAACGGATGATAAACTCTTCTACTGTAACTACTTCATGCTTTTCTTTCCCATCTGTCTTGTCCACATACTTAAAAGTTACAGTTTGACCATCATATGCCTCGATCCGATTGGTTCCAATCGCTGGTCGACGAATATAGCGGCCAATATAGCGAAGCTGCTCTTTTATCTTTCCTCTTTGTTTTGGGGCATACACATAGAAGCCTTCCCCATTTGCGGAAAAAGCCTTTTGTAATCTTGGCTGTATCCTTTTCTTTTCTTGCTTCGTCAAGTTTTTTCGGATGAGCTTCAACACTACCGTCTGCCATTGCTTTCGAAGCATCTTGAATGGTATAAAATCGTATCCTTTCCATTCCCCTTTTTTCGTGATTCCCCCATCGTTACCATCATATGTACATGGGGATTGAAATTCACTTTGGAACCAAACGTATGCAATCCAACTATAATCCCCGGTATCACCTTGGCTTTCTTCTGAAAATAGTCAGTAAGTAATTTGGCTGCTTCATCCATAAGTGGCTTTAAAAGCTCACGATGTAAAAGGAATATATCCCGTAGCCCTTCATCAATTGTGAGTATCACATGTCGGTGATTCACTTGTAATACGTCCTCAGACAATAGACGACTCCATTCTTCGCTTTCTCCAACAGAACAGGTTGTACAAAAACGTCCCTTACATCGGAAGGGAATACGCTTTACATCATGGCAGCCCTCGCAAACAAAAAGTTTGAATCCTTTTTTCATATCTCCACAGTCACGAAATTTCTCTACCTCCTTTATGACAATAGGACGGATTCTCTTTCCGTATTTCCTTTTGAATGATTCCCAATGTTGATTTTCGTCAAAGAAGATTTCTTTTAATATGTTTTTCCCCATACATAAAAAATACCACAGTAACACTCACTGCGGTAGACCCCAATTTTATACTTTCCTATCTTTTAATAAGAAAAACCGGGCAAACCCCGCCCGGTCCTTTTGTATCCACCATAGTTAGAGAAAATCCGATAATTTATATTCCTGTCCATGTATGCCCTTATAATACTCCGGATACATGTCTCCCCCACATTGTTCACAACTAAATCTGGGTGGAGTTGTTGGATCTCCTCCATCCATCAAATCAAATTCCTGTACGACATCATAAGGAATCTTCTCCTCCTCATGACACACCAAACAATGATAATTGACAAACGTCTTCTTGGGGCGCAGATGGTCGGTTCCCTTTTTCCTCTTTTTGCTTTTCTTGCCCGTTGCCTTCGAGATGATGAATCACCCTTTCTAGATAGCTTTTTGCTTCTTTCGTTAATGCTATTTTTATTTCTAATCGTCCTCCCTCAAGACAGACTTCACCCATGTACTCATAATAGTTGTTGCAATGTGGGCAAATCATTGGATCTTTTTGTCCACTTGAAATAATACGCTCTCTCCATGTTTGGCGGCGTAATGTCTTTTTCACCTTCAGTATCCATCGTTTTGTTCCTTGTTGCCATGTAGCCAACAGCTTTTTACTTAACTTCTTGCTCCTTCTTGAGTACATGCCATAATGACGAATCGTTTTAAATTGTTCATCCGGAATATGACGTATTAAACGGATGATAAACTCTTCTACTGTAACTACTTCATGTTTTTCTTTCCCATCTGTCTTGTCCACATACTTAAAAGTTACAGTTTGACCATCATATGCCTCGATCCGATTGGTTCCAATCGCTGGTCGACGAATATAGCGGCCAATATAGCGAAGCTGCTCTTTTATCTTTCCTCTTTGTTTGGGAGCATACACATAGAAGCCTTCCCCATTTGCGGAAAAAGCCTTTTGTAATCTTGGCTGTACCCTTTTCTTTTCTTGCTTCGTCAAGTTTTTTCGGATGAGCTTCAACACTACCGTCTGCCATTGCTTTCGAAGCATCTTGAATGGTATAAAATCGTATCCTTTCCATTCCCCTTTTTTCGTGATTCCCCCATCGTTACCATCATATGTACATGGGGATTGAAATTCACTTTGGAACCAAACGTATGCAATCCAACTATAATCCCCGGTATCACCTTGGCTTTCTTCTGAAAATAGTCAGTAAGTAATTTGGCTGCTTCATCCATAAGTGGCTTTAAAAGCTCACGATGTAAAAGGAATATATCCCGTAGCCCTTCATCAATTGTGAGTATCACATGTCGGTGATTCACTTGTAATACGTCCTCAGACAATAGACGACTCCATTCTTCGCTTTCTCCAACAGAACAGGTTGTACAAAAACGTCCCTTACATCGGAAGGGAATACGCTTTACATCATGGCAGCCCTCGCAAACAAAAAGTTTGAATCCTTTTTTCATATCTCCACAGTCACGAAATTTCTCTACCTCCTTTATGACAATAGGACGGATTCTCTTTCCGTATTTCCTTTTGAATGATTCCCAATGTTGATTTTCGTCAAAGAAGATTTCTTTTAATATGTTTTTCCCCATACATAAAAAATACCACAGTAACACTCACTGCGGTAGACCCCAATTTTATACTTTCCTATCTTTTTAAAAAACCTATAGGCTCTACAAATATGGAACCAATAACAATATATATAAAATAAAGATACATGATAGACATGATGAATATAAACATACAACTCGCAGCTATAAAAGATGAAATTTTTATTTTCGGGTTTTTAATCCGCGAATATTTTTTAAATTGATTATCTCTTTTGATTTCCGTTATTGCTGTCTTAAACGGATACACTAAAAACTTGATCATCTTTTATTTTCACTTCCTTTACTGATTTAATTTACGATTACAACAAAAGTATTCGAGCGTTAATATTAGCTCGGATTTTTTCCTCCCCAAGTTTGTTTTTGTATTCTTATCTATTCTTTAACTTTCACGGTCGTATTTCCTTCTCTAACCGTTTTACGATTGGTTAATAAAAACACGAATAATATTAATGATGCAATTATTAACACCATAACATTTCGAGTTTCAACATAGCCTAAAAAAATGAATACACTAGCGCTTAAAAGTACAAGAAAACTCAAGAATACATTTAAAAAATGTCCCACAGAACTTGGCCGAATCCATATTTTATTATCGGGAAGTGCTTCAAGTTCAACAACATCATTCAGTTGCTTTTTTCGGCTATGACTAATGATAAAATACAATAAAACCACGAGTATTAAAGCTAGGACCAAAAGCGCTATATTGACTAACGGTGACATGGGAACATTAAAGTAATCCATTAAGGGGGTTAAAAGCATAGCCCCCAAATAGGAAAAACCTGTGACGAAAATCAGATAAGACCCACCTGCCTTTTTCATTTTCTCTGTCTTTAATCTTTCCACAGTAGTCTTATCCTCAACTTTAAAAACGTGATTTGGGAGCAACCAAAAGAAAAATGGAAAAATAATCTTAAAAAAGGGTCGTTCTATATCCATAATGTAGGTTTCTCCTTTGATTATCAAAATTCGATACCGTTCATTGTTAGCTAAATGTTGTACTTCGCCTTTCATAAAGCAATCTCCTAATATTCGTCATTCGTTCTTGTCTATTAAGCAAAGGGATTCAAAGAACTAAGACCGCTAGCTATAGACCCACCTGGATTCTTGAAAAGTTCCTTGAGCGCGCTATCCTTGGCATTCTTAGCCTTTTCCATCTGTTCTTCTTTCTTACCCGCATTATAATCATGTAATTTCGCTAACTCACTAATTTGGGATGCACCTTCAAAATCCGTAAACCGTGCTGTTCCTTCACTCGTTTTGGCACTACTCATCACTGTCTCAATTTGATGCATGATCTCTTTCACATCTGTTTCATCGCTACACCATTGAACGAGGATAAATCTATTAATATCTTCTTTGACCTCTTTCAAATAGTTGCTCTTAATAATGGCGGAATCACTGTTATCGACATCGGATCCAAATTATCAATATGCTGCCGCAAATTTTCCTCAAAGTCATAAAACAATCCTTGAAATAATTCCACTATTTTACGTGGAGATCATTAAAAATATTGTTTTCTTCTTTGGAGGCTTTTCCGAAAAAAGCGATATAAAAGCCATTAACTCTATTATTCTATGTAAATCCGATATAAAAAAGCATACCAGTTGCATGCTTCTTTTTCATGTACATTCTGTTTTATTACACTGGACCAGAAACCATACCTTTTTTTATGTTTGGCTTTTCTTCTTCCTGCCAGTCCTTGAAAATCTTAATAAATCGTTCTTCTTCTTCATCCTTAAATCCTTCAAAGACCACTTCGTCTATATTTTCTTCATTAAAATAATATACATTGTTGGGGTTCAATCTCTGCGGGTAAAAGCACCCTGAATAATCATACCAGATTCCCTCATCTTCAGTGCCCTCTGAAGGAAGAATAGGAGCTCTGTTCAGAATCATAATTTTACTCGTTCCTTCTCTCGGATATACAATTGATCCAATAGGTAACATCTTGATTCTCCCCCACCGATTTAATTTGCGTTTACAAAAGTCATCCAAACGTTAATCTTTTAGTAAAGCATTGTATCTTCTCGTTTTCTATATAACCATCTATTTCTTAACCTTTACAGTAGCATTTCCTTCTTTTACCGTTTTACGATTGATTAGTAAAAACACGAATAACAATAATGATACAATAATTAATACCATAACATTTCTAGATTGTAAATATACCAAAATGCCAAATATGTTAAAGCCTAAAAAAAATATATAACTCATCAATACATTTAAAAAGTGCTTAATAGAGCTTGGCCGAATCCATATTTTATTCTTGGGTAGCGCTTCAAGTACAATAACATCATTGAGTTTCCGTTTTTGGTTACAATTGGCGGAAAAATATAATAAACCAACCAATATTACAGCAAGAAGCAACAGCAATATATTGACCAATGGAGACATAGGAACGTTAAAGTAATCCATTAAGGGGGCTAAGGAGATACCGCCCGCATAGGAAATCCCTGCTATAGCGGTCATACCTGAAATACCTTTCCTTTCCATCTCTTCGGTCTGCAACTGTTCCACAAGAGCCTGGTCCTCAACTTTAAACACGCGATTTGGGAGCAACCAAAATAAAAATGGAAAAATAATCTTCCAAAAGGAACTCTCTATATCCATGATATAGGTTTCTCCGTCAATTATTAAAATCCGATATCGTTCATTGTTCACTAAATGTTTTATTTCACCTGTCATAAAATAATATCGTATCCTTTCTTTAACATCTGATGTTGTCTATCAGGAAAAAGGATTGATAGATACAATCACAGGATTCTTGAGTGCTTCTCCTGCAGCATCCATAAAGCTGTTTCCTCACTATCACAAATGCTGTTCCACATGTGTAGCTGCTTCTCCTTTTTGAAATAAAATGTAAAACTTGCTAAACCACCAACGTATTTTCCAGTATATTTCGCATACCTTGCATACTGAAAAAACTTTCCGGAGGTTCTTAAGGTATTTAATATTTTCTTGGTAAGCTTTGGATCCATTTTATTTAACAGATTAGTACCTTTCTCTGTTTTTATCAGTTCTTTTGCCAAATCCAGCTGATCATATCCATTTTTTTTAGGAAATCAGATGTTTCACATAATCGACAAGCATTGAAGGCATCCTTTTCACAACTGCTTTATGATCAACCAAATAATCTTCCAGCATATCGTAGCCTTTCAAGTACTCTATAAAACCGCCCAGGAATTTGACCCTTGTATCGCCTTCAATTATCGTTCCGAGTCCGGGTAAGACTGTCCCAACAAATATAAGAATCGTTGAGAAGAGCAATATAAGCCAATTACCATATTCAATATATGCTGCAGCTCCCATTACCCCCAATCCAAAACAAAAGAAATACATAAATGTAGCTAAAAAGACAAACTTAAACTGAGCAGGCATGATCCATAACTGGCCTTTAGATAATTGACTTAGATCGATTATTTGATACATCCTTTTTTTAAACATTCGGCTTAGAGAAAGGATCAGTAATATCATAAGAATAACAATAAATATCACAATAATTGCATTTATATAAATCGGAATATCAACGTCAAAATAATTCGCTATAGGGCTTAAACTGCTGGCAGCAATAGAGGCTAAGATCGCCCATAAAAATTGAGAAGAACCCACCTTTTCCTTTACAGTAGGAGCTGTTAATTCTTCTGCAATTTCTGGATCCTCCACTTTATACACGCGATTGGGAAGCAGCCAGTAGAAAAAAGGAAATAACAGCTTCCATAGGGATGCTCCACCCATATCCAAGATATAGTTCTCTCCTCTAATCGTCAGTATTCGATATCTTAAATTTTTGGTTGTGCGTCGTACGGTGCATTTCATTCAAAAATCCCCTTCCATACCGCTCCATAATTAACTAAACGGATTGATGGCATCAAGACCGCTTGCAATCGACTCACCTGGATTCTCAAAAAAATCACTTACAGCTTCTTTTCCACTACTCCACCACTCATTTATTTTCTGACCTGCTTTATCTAACCCAGTCTGGATACCAAATATATTATTATCGTATAAATATTCAAAGGTAAATGTTGCAACAAAGCTTACACCTATACCTGCGGCTGCAGCCCAACCAACTGGACTAGCACCCAACACTGCAGCATAAGCAGTAGTTCCATAACTAGCTAAACTTCCTCCTAAACTTGCTAGATTATGGGTCAAGGCTTCTCCTACTGTCTTACCATTGTCTCTATCGCCTTGATAGCCAAGATAGGCTCCCAGACCCGTAAGTGCCCAACCTCCCCATTTTACATAATCGGCATACTTATAAAACCCCTTTGATTGACTCAACACATCTTTTATTGCCTTAGAAGATTTCGGATCCGGTATATTTACAGCAGACCTTATTTCATCCTCATGTTTTATCAAATATTCAGCTATCTCTTTTTGATTATATCCTAATTTTTCGAGGAAAGTTTTTAAAGATCCTCTTGCTGCACTTGGCACACTATATAAATGGTATTAAATATTTATAACTTTGAACACAGCCGTTTTCTTACAGTTTCTAAGACTTTTTGGATATTCATCATAAATTCCTGTACCGCATTACGAATTTCATCAACCGTTGAATAAAAAACATTATGGATCACAGACTTTTTTAACCATCCCCAAAGTCCCTCAATGAGGTTTAATTGGGGGTTGTAGGGCGGAAGAAACATCAGCTGTAACTCTGGATGATCTTCCAAAAATGGTTGGATTAGCTTGGCATGATGGATTTTGGCGTTGTCCAGTACCATGACAATATTCTGGTTCGGATATTTTTCGACAACCTGCTTTAAAAAATCCAAAAAGACTTTAGCGTTATAGCGCTCTCTTTCAATACAAAAGGTTTCACCAGATTCATAATCCAGTGCACCAATTAATTTGACGCCATGATGTTTGCCTTAAGTTGGGACAATTTTTTGTCGACCTTTGGGAAACCATGTACAAGACAATGCCTGGTAGTCTCGGATCATACTCTCATCCTGGAACAAAATTCGATCAATTTCACCGTTCCTCATTTTTTTAATGGTTTCAAATTCTTCCTTGAACGCCTTTTGTTTTTCAGGGTCCGCCTTTTCTAGTGTATTATAGGTGGGTTTAGTGTAGCTGAAGCCAAGACGATGAAGTAATGTGCGAACACCTCGGTCTGAATAAGAAACGCGAAAATTTTGCTCAACCCAATATCGAATCAAAAATGACGTCCAATTCATCTCTGCAGGAAATCCTACGTCTGCAGGTTTGCTTTCGACAATTAGTTGGTATAGTTCTTGTTCCTGTTCTTCCGTTAATCTGCTCGGTCGCCCGGGAGATTGTCCAGGAGTTAACCCTTTTAACCCGTCGTTGCGATAGTCACGAACATAGTGGCATACTGTTGGCACCGTACATCCAATAAGGTCGCCAATTTCTTGATAAGTGTTCCCTTTAAGGTGCATTAAAATGGCTTGATAACGTTTGAAAAGCCGCAAATCCTTTGTATTGTGCATCGCATCTTTAACTTCTTGAACGGCTGGGTTAAAATCAGCTTTGTGGATTTTCATTTTGTCTACCTCAAACATGTTTAAATTCCTTTAATTCCATTTATATAGCTGCGCAATAACACGCGCATCTTCGGTGTCGTTTTTCGTTGGTGAGTTATCATCGACCTCTTTTAACTTCTTCACGTGCATCGGATTAACCAATACAAAATCATAGTCTTTAGCAACTAGATAATGGCCAGGCTCAGCCAGTAATGCCCTGTTGGCTTCACTCCAAAAACGACATGACTTTTTCGTTATTTTTCTGGAGCTTGACAGTCCAATCTAGTAGTTGTTGAAAACCGTGTATGCGATGTCAAAGATCAGTCTTTTGCCAAATTCGTACCCTCTATCATCCTGTGCACGCGCCACATGTTTATCCTTGGCAATATCAATTCCTACAATGATTTGCGATATTTTGCGATTTTGATTATAATTCATTTTGCTCCTGGTATTTTTAATTTCGGAGTCGATGCGCATCAACATCCTGTACTATACCAAGAGGGCTTATTTTTGTTAACCTCAAATTTCTTCGTTACAGGAATGCTCGCTCTATGGCTTCCGAAAGCCCATTCCCATAAATACCTTCAAGTAATGTAAAGTCTTCCATTAGAAAATTACCCTCTTGCCAGTCCTCTCTTTTAATTGTAATGTTTTATAGACTAATAAGTTATCAAAATGAAGTGATTTTTCCTCGATATTCATTTAATAACATCCTTTCTATCGATTCCCATTGGTTTTAGGTTTCCGTACTTGTCATAATTAAAGCTATCGAAGCGGTATTTACAGTAAAGTGTTACGAGTTGTTCTGGAAGTACAAAAAGCATAGCATATAATACTAAGATACAAAGTGACAGCATGAATATTGTTTGTATATCCATTAAGCCGAACGTCCTAACCAGAAATTGAATAATAAATAGCAATCCAATGCTTCCAGTAATTATCATAGGAAGATAAGATTTGATGCCAGCCTCAGTCCTTGATCTTATTTCATCTTTTTTCGATCCTTCTCTATATTGACCTTTTTTTAATAAAATATAGAATCTAATACAGGTTATAATAAAAATCAATACTCCAAACGATAAAGTTATAAAGGTAAACGCTAAAAGTGACTCTCTTGTTACACTGTAATTTTTTCCTATATAAAACAGCGCCATTGTATAAGGCAATATCCCAAACAAATTTTGAGACACGAATATTGTTATTAAGTATTGAACCTTCTGTCTGTTTAAATAGACTTTCGGGATTGCGTAAATAATTGATAGTAATATGAATATTATCGTGGTAACCAAATGGAATTTGAACATTGCTTCTTTATTCGGAAATTTCGAATCACCCCCGGCTGCAACGTATGCCAAAAAAAACATTAGAGCTTGAAGGAAAATTGATAAAATAAGCACGGATCCTAACGCCCCTGGCCTTTGCCTTCCTGATTCAAATGAACCTCGTAAAACTTTAAAATCATCCTCTTTTAATCTACTTAGCATATTTATATCTTTCCCCAATCTATCAACTGAACCATCCTTTTATTTTATGGAGCGCACCTTTTGCTCGATCCGTGATTGGATCCGTGATTGATTTTTTTGGGCCATTACCAAATGAAAATTTAAATTCCTTAATCCCCCAATTAGCTATCATTCCAACTTCAACCCCTATAGCTGTTCCAACACCCGGAATAAGTATAAGTGCTGTACCGGCAGCTGTAAATCCTGCATGAACTGCCCTACCCACCGCTGTATCAACTGCAGTACCAACAGTTATCCGCGAAGCAGCCTCACCTGTGCTTAATCCCTCGTCTTTGTCATCATGGTAATTACTATAATAATTTAACCCAGCACCAAATATACCAAGTGATTTTGAGGCTCCCTTATCCATATTGAGAATACCGCCACTTTTAACATTAACTGTGTCTTTCAAACTATCTCCTGCTCCTTTTACAGTTGCTTTCGCTATGGTTTTTGCTTTATCCCAATTTGTTGCTTTGTCGTTCCAATATTTCATCCCCTGATGTTTGCCAGTAACGTCTGTCCCTGTCTTGGAATAAACCTGTTTTCCCGTTTTTTATCGTAATAGTTAATTGCAGTTTTGGATGGCTTTCCGCCTTTTCGCTGCTTATTAAGGTTTCTTACAGCATTGTGGAAGTGGAGAGCTTTTTAATTATTTTTTTCGCCTTAGTGGTTTCATATAAATATAGCCTAGAAAAACAGTAGTTCCCAAACAACCCATAATTAACGGTTTTATACTAATAAAAAAATATATAATAAAGGTAACCACTGAAAACAGAGGGAGAGGATCATCATCCCCTGAATCGTCCATGTTGGTGACGAGAGCCTGGTACTATCAAATGAATTATTCTCCTAAAATTCTACGTTGGATTAGAAGTAGCGTGAACAAACACTTCCGATTCAATCTGCATGCTGTTCATTTTTTTACTTTTATATTATCCGTATCTACGGATCGCTTCAGAACGATTTTATTTTAAATATTCGTTAGTTGAATAACGGGATAGGCGAAATTCAACCTGAGTTTTTTTCCAGTTTTCCTTCTAATTGTTTATGAGCCTGACTTCGCTTTATTGGCCTTACTATCCAGACAGCTAACATAATAACCGCCCACATTCCGATGTTAATAAGGAACATTAATACACTTTGCGGCATAAAATATAGAAGGGCCACACTTAAAAAAATGAATAGAACTCAACTTTCGCAGCACAAATTAGGCAGGTACACCTTGATATAGTTAGGCAGACCTGCAGCCCAATGCTGTAGTTGACTTTTGATTAGTTTTTTAAATTTACTATTTGTCTTTTTTAGGGCATCTTCAAGAAGCTCGATTAATTGCTGTAGTGCCACAGCCCAATCAAGTTCCTTTACCTCATCACAGAGTTCATAAAACATACCGCCGAGTGTACGGTCGTCTGTACTGCATCGATTTTGCCAGGACAATAGGATATACCTTGTGAATACAATCGTTGTATGGGCGATAAGAGAGTCATATGATCTACCTTGAAACTCTTTTTGAAGTTTCAAAAGGGACTTCGTTGCCTTAAAGAAAACTTCAATATCCCACCGCATGCCATAAATGCGGATAATTTCTTGTTCGGTTAATGTACAATCTGTGCTCAAGATTGCCAGCCATTCGCTCTTCTTATTTCGATTGCGAATAAATACAATTTTCACATCCACCCCATTCTTCATTGTGGTATGAATGGAACGCAAAATGTTTTTATGATGTGCTGTAGGTTTAGCTAACCGATACAACTGTTTCAAACCAACCCAGTTGTCATTAACCAGGTATCTTTGGTTGGTATCTTTAACCATGCCAATAACGTCAACACCTTGTTCTACAATGGATCCTATAAGTGGCTGCTGTGTGAACCATGAATCCATTAAAACGTAGGATGCGTCAATACCTTTGGAGAATGCACGTTTGATCATTCCCGGTAATTGTTCTGGAGCTTTTTGTAAAGCTTCTTGTCGTCTTTTATAACCAGACGTACGCTTATCGATGCTTTCATTTATGCCGTTGATTACAGCCTTTTGAGAGCTCAACAACGAGAAATCAATTGGCATAAAAGTGGCGCCATCAGACCAACCAAGCGTGAGCATACGAAACCCTTTATAATAACGCATTTTTTGGGAAGCGTGATCAAAACAGCGGGCAAGTAACTCTACTTTTTTACTACGGTTCCGTTCATAAGATGAATCATCAACAATTAGTACTCTCGGACGGTCATTTTTAGTTAATGTGCTAACTTTACTAATAGTGGCTGCACTTAATGAAAGCAAAAAGCGTCGCCAATTGTATCTTGGGTTGTTTAGGAAACGGTATATCGCATTCTTTTCAGGTAGACTATCCGATTTCTTGCTTTGCAAAAGTCTGAACCAGTTTTTACCTTCGAAGATCAGACAGAAAATGAGTTTGAAAATATAAGCACAAGTGAAACCAAGGTTTTTATTGATCCCTGCGTCCCTTAGGTGTTTTAGAATATTTAATTCGTCAAATGCAGATTTTAATTCTTTTGGCAGTTGATTTTCTTTGTCATTATTCGCTATCATAGTAGTAGGCACCTCGCTCATGGTAGTTTTTTCTAGTCAATTAAACTATACCAAAAGTGGAGGTGTTTTTCTTTTATAACGATTGAATGTCAAGAACTATATTTGATTTATCACACGCTACGTCGCGGCTTAGTTAAATTAACTTTTTACTCCGCGAAAGTTGAGAATAGAAATAATAATAGTATGATAAATACTAGCACTCGAGATTGCTTTTTTCCCTCGGAAAGATATTCACGCAATTCTTGATTCGTTGGATATATGACTTTTTTTCTGCGTTCTAATCCTTTTTCAATTGCTCTGTCTGATAATTTTATACTTACACAGCCAAGTATTATTCCCAAAATACTAGCAATAACTAACATTTTTAATGGATTTGTTGCCATACCAAATGAAAAATTTTTCATTATGGCATAGAAAGGAATTGAACAGAAGCTCATGAAAGTAATCATTGATTTGTTTATTTGTTGTGCAATTAAAAAAAGCTCTTGTTTTTTAAAATCAAAGTATACAGAGTAATTTGACTCCTTATTTTGATAAATCGCTACCCAGGATCTTGACACACACTCACATCCCTTCAAGCGTATTCTTAACAACATCAAGCATTATTCAGCTATTACTGGCAAAGTATTGTTTCTCTTCTTTGGCGGCCTTTCCGGAAAAGGAACTCATACCATTACTTATGTAAATTCTAAAACAAAAGGAACATACCGCTAATATGCTTCATCAATACAATTCTTCCTGCTCACCCTTATAACCTCCAAAATATACTTCTTCAATATTTTCCCTATTGAAAAAGTAAGCACCCTTTTGTACTCTTCCAGCGGGATATATACAAGCTGAATAATCAAAATAACCTATGACTCCATCTTTATTTTATAAGGGCCTTGTTCAAAATCATTAATTTAGCACTTCCATTTTTCGGTCGAACAACACATACGATTGGTAGAATATCCATATACAATCTCCTTTGTTACAAATACTTATTATAACTTAGGACCTTTATCCCTATATCTGGTTATTTGCAAACATTAAAAGATGCTCTCATTTTTTTCAACCCTTACACGAAAAACAACTACTTATTTCTCATTCTGCAATTCCTTAATTATTTTTCTTCTCTTTATTGGCTTCATATAAATAAAGCTAAGAAAAACAGAAGTGCACAAACAACCAAAAATCAAAGGCTTTATGCTATTGACCATAAAAAATGTAATAAATGTGACTGCTGCAAACAGGAGGGAAATGATAATTACCCATATTTCTGCACGAGATTGTTTCATCCCCTTATATATACACTCTTCTAAAGAGTAATCATCCAAAATAATCGGGCGTATTTTTTCCTCCATATAGTATACCTGGTACATTTTATTAACCGTGAAATATGCAATTGCTATTCCAATAATAAATAAAATAATATCAAGGAAAAAATTATAATGTGTTTGGTAAAATCCGTTAAGAAAATTTCCAGCAATGTAAAGTGCTATAACAATTAAATATACACTAACAATAGAATTTTTTTGCCAAATGGTATTTTGTAAATGACTCCATCGTCCTGGTCATAGAATAATGTATATAGATCCGTATTTCTATAAATTGGAACTAAGGTGCTTTTCAATTTTTATCCCTCCACAAGAACTAACCAAAAATGGAACCCAAACCATCAGTTATTCCTGATACTGCGTGACCTATGAAGTTTTTGTACCTTTCCATATATCGCCTGCATTATCATAGATTGCATCAAAATCTTCGCTACCAAGATAACCAATGCCCGCACCTAACAATGCTCCACCAATTGCTGAAATAACACCGTGTGCTCCTGCCTTAACAGCTGCATCCGCAAGCTTTTCGGATAAAAGTTCAACTATGGCCTCTGTACCATCATTAATAGGTGTCTTCGTAATCTGCCTTATTAAGTTCCCCGTTTTTATACAGCTCTTCAATTCGATCCAAATAACCTTTCGCTTCCGAATCCAAGTTATTAATTTTCACTTGTTCCGCAACTATTTCATGTTCCTCTAAATAACCTTCGCATGCCATGATCTTCCAAGTATTCTATAAAACTATCTGTCATGTTCTCTTTTATCTTTTCTTCACTCATATTTCTACTTGTATCTTTAACCGAATCTACTATAGCATTATATTGATCAGACGTTATATCTCCATTTTTATTCTAGCACTATACTCCTGATTTTATATTACTCAATTCAAATACTACCTAGATTTGTTAGCCATTGGGGAGATAGAATATTTACAGTACATTTAACTTTCCCCTACTTTACTCTATATCGATTACTTTATTCCTGAACCCTCTTAGTGCCCTTTTTCGATCTAAAGGTCTCATTAAGATGAGAATAAAAATAACTCCTGCACATATACAACCAATGACTAAAGGTCGAATTTTACTTGTAGCAAAAAATATTATGAAAAATGTTATCCCAACTGGCAATGATATAATTGCACTATAAAGCTCTATGCGAAGCTGTTTCGTTCCTTTAATAGCGCATTCCTGCAAATTATATTTATCCAAAATAATCCCTTGCTTTGTTTCCTTGAGATAATAGGCGCTATAAAATTCGGTAGTTACATAATAAGTTACTCCTAAGGCAATAATAAACAAAATAATGTTGAGGAATGTAGTTTGATACCCTTGATAAATACCATCAAGAAATTTTGAACCATAAGTGATCACTAGGATAACCATGAAAAATATCGCAAAAGACTTATTTCTGTGTTGAAATTTATATAAACGGTTGTTATGTTGATCATAAAATAACGTATACCGTTCCTGCTCTCTATAAAGCGGTATTAACCTCTTTTTCATAACTCCCCCCCTTGCTAATTTTCAATCAACTAAATGGAGCCTAATCCATCAGTAATTCCGGATATTGCATCCCCTACGAAATTCTTAGCTCCCTCATATATTTCCTCTTTATTATCTTAAAATTTGTCAAATAAATAACCACCACCAGCTCCGATTGCAGCACCAACAGCGGTCCCAATCGGGCCCCCAATAGCTGTTCCTATAGTTGCACCTACAAATGTAGCTCCAGTATGTCCTCCAGTTTTAATCGCCGCATCAGTTGGATCCTCTCCATCAGTAACTCTATAGATACTCCATCACTGATTTAATTTACACTTATACCAAGATGATTCTCCTCCTCTCCTAATTCATTTTACACTTACAACCTTAAACTCTAGACTTCATTCTGTGGAAAAAACTTTTGCATTTTTACCGCCCAGGAATTTGACCCTTGTATCGCCTTCAATTATCGTTCCGAGTCCGGGTAAGACTGTCCCAACAAATATAAGAATCGTTGAGAAGAGCAATATAAGCCAATTACCATATTCAATATATGCTGCAGCTCCCATTATCCCCAATCCAAAACAAAAGAAATACATAAATGTAGCTAAAAAGACAAACTTAAACTGAGCAGGCATGATCCATAACTGGCCTTTAGACAATTGACTTAGATCGATTATTTGATACATCCTTTTTTTAAACATTCGGCTTAGAGAAAGGATCAGTAATATCATAAGAATAACAATAAATATCACAATAATTGCATTTACATAAATCGGAATATCAACGTCAAAATAATTCGCTATAGGGCTTAAACTGCTGGCAGCAATAGAGGCTAAGATCGCCCATAAAAATTGAGAAGAACCCACCTTTTCCTTTACAGTAGGAGCTGTTAATTCTTCTGCAATTTCTGGATCCTCCACTTTATACACGCGATTGGGAAGCAGCCAGTAGAAAAAAGGAAATAACATCTTCCATAGGGATGCTCCACCCATATCCAAGATATAGTTCTCTCCTCTAATCGTCAGTATTCGATATCTTAAATTTTTGGTTGTGCGTCGTACGGTGCATTTCATTCAAAAATCCCCTTCCATACCGCTCCATAATTAACTAAACGGATTGATGGCATCAAGACCGCTTGCAATCGACTCACCTGGATTCTCAAAAAAATCACTTACAGCTTCTTTTCCACTACTCCACCACTCATCTACTTTCTGACCTGCTTTATCCAACCCATCCTGGATACCAAATATATTATTATCGTATAATTTAACTTTGAGTAGACCTTTAATATAAAAAGGTACTCAACCATTGATTTTCATCCATATAACCTAATTTTGTCGTTTCAGATCCAACCTTTTTCCTTAATCATCAATGGACAGTTTCGGATATTTAACATCTTTTATATTTTCTTCATACTTTTCCTGGAATAATTCCTCCTGTTTATCCTTATATCCTTCGAAATATACCTTTTCTATATTTTCCCTGTTGAAGAAATACGTTTGCTCCTCTACTTGACCCGTAGGATAAATACATGCAGAATAATCAAAGTAACCTATTTTCCCATCTTGCTCATATAAAGGTACTCTGCTTATAATCATCAATTTCACATCTCCGTTTTTTAGCTGTACAACACTTCCTAAATGGTAGCATATCCATGTTTATTAGTTCTTTTTATAAACTTTAAAACGTTCTGGTGGTAGATAGCAAACTATCACAATAAACAAAAAGAACATAAACAATGCAAAAAAAAGCCATGTTAGCCACTGATAAATCAAAAATAATACCATAAAGACGATAAATACTAAAAATAAAACACCAGACGTTATGATATCGCCTTTAAAAGTATTCTTTCCTCTTTCAATATACTCTTCTAGTGTATTATATATTTCTCTACCGTCTTTATGTGTTTCTTTATACTTATACACACCAAGTGCGCCAGTAATTATGAAAAGAAACACAACAATCAGTATACTTATGGGATTTCCCATGGATAAATGTAGAGATTTAATACCACGGAGAAAGGCTAATACAAGGGCCCAAGCAATCCAAAATTTGTAATCATTTCCATTATATTTAACTGTCATATATACTCGCTGAGACTGGTTATCTATAAAATATGTGAATTCTATCTTGTTTTTATCTATTTCCCGATGGATAGGAATTAACTTTTGCTTCACATTTCCACTCCTATTCTCTTGACATGCTTGCTAACTAAAAACAGAACCTAATTTACCAACGAAACCTGAAACCGCATCGCCAACCTTGTCTATACCCTTTTTAGTCCATGATCAAATGCCCAGTCAAACGACATAGAGCCTAACGTAGTAGCTGCAAACCCTTTTCTGTTGTAACAATTCCCGCAACAGAAAAGGGGGCAGTTACAACTGCTAAAGTAACCAAACCAGTTCCTGGTGCAGCACCAAGAAGGTGTCCTCCAGTTTTAATGGCTGCGTCTCCTACATCTTTTCCAGAAAGTACTTGAGCACCAAAAACAAGTCCTGAACCCTATGAGCTTTGGAGAATATTTAGCCCCAGTACGGAGCACTTTTGCCAATTTTGATGGTGCCTCACGCAAAGCCAAATCACTGCCGCTAGCAAACGAAAATGTCAATCCTTTATCTACAAAATTTGCGCTCCCTCTTTTTTAATTTTTTCTTGCTCTGCAACTGTTTCATGTTCATCTAAATAGTCGTCCAGCATTCCATGATCTTTCAAATATTGTATAAAACTATCGGTTGTATGCTCTTTTATCTTCTCTTCACTCATATTTTCACTTGTATTTTTGACCGAATCCAATATAGCGGTGTATTGCTCATACGATATATCCCCATCTTTAAATTCCTGATAGGCTTATTTACTACGTTTTTTGATGATGTTTTATTTAGGGATTTAATTGTACTTTCCTTGGCATCCTTAGCTGTTTCATCTGCTCTTCTTTCTTACCCTCATTATAATCCTGCTAACTTCGCCAACTCACTCATTTTGGATGCCCCTTCAAAATCCGCAAACCGCGCTTTCCCTTCACTCGTCATCACTGCTTCAACCAGATTTATGACCTGTTTCACATCTGTTTCATCGCCTACACTGAATAAAGACATTGGATAGTTCCATCTTTGCCATTTTTCAGGTCCACCAATGACAAGGCGAGACCCAGTTCCATAATAACTAGAACGCATTAGGTTTATGTGGTTACATTTTGGCGTTTTTCATAGTCTTAAAATGTGCCAAGACCAACACCCTTGACCTTGTTTGTGACCGTGGTGGTGTTTCAGAGGTGGGTCTATTTCTTGTCACAAGTGGGTCTAAAATATGGCAAAGCTGGGTCTTTCGCATGGCAATATTCATACACCATTGAACGAGGATAAATCTATTAATGTCTTCTTTGACCTCTTTCAAATAGTTGCTCTTAATAATGGCGGAATCACTGCTATCGACATCGGATCCAAATTATCAATATGCTGCCGCAAATTTTCCCCAAAGTCATAAAACAATCCTTGAAATGATTCCACTATTGTACGTGGAGATCATTAAAAATATTGTTTCCTTTGGAGTCTTTTCCGAAAAGTGATATAAAAGCCATTAACTTATTATCCTATGTAAATCCGATATAAAAGAGGCTGGGACAAAACTCCAGTAAATAAAAATTAAGGCGTAGGAGCTTACACTAAAAAAAGTGTAGGCCCCACGCCTTTTTTGACATTATTTTAGTAAACAAAAAGGACACCTTTTGATAAAATTAAAGTTACCTGACAATAATTTTGGAGGTGTCCTTATGTTTAAACATTATACCATGAATCAGGTAGTTTTGCCGCTAGATTTAGAAATTAAATTGAAAGAGAATGATATTGCTTTTGCGATCAATGATCTTGTCGAGAGTATTCCCGAAGAGGTTTTCGATGACTTAATACGACAAACCGGCCGTCCTGCGTACCATCCTCGCATGATGTTGAAAATCATTTTGTGTGGGTATACGCAATCCGTGTTTTCTGGTCGTAAAATAGAAGCTTTATTACAGGATAGTATCCGCATGATGTGGTTGGCTCAAGGACACGAACCCAGCTATCGCACCATCAATCGTTTCCGTTCTCATCCACTCATCGAAAACATACTACGTGAATGCTTTGTCCAGTTCCGGAATCAGCTTGTGGAAAAGGAATTGATTGAAGAGGAAGCCATTTTTATTGATGGTACAAAAATTGAAGCGAACGCCAATAAGTTCACCTTTGTGTGGCGGAAATCCGTTGAAAAATATAGTGATAAGCTAATCGAAAAGTCCAATCAACTGTATGATGAGCTGTTGGAGAAGGAGATCATCCCGGCAATAGAGCGAGAAACAGAAGAGAAACTTTCCGTTAAAGAAATGGAAGAAGTAGTCGAAAAGTTAGATGAAAAGGTTGAGGAATACGATAAAAAAATCGAAGCTTGTGAAGTTGGTAGCGAACGAAAGAAAATCCGTTCCGAACGTAAATTTCCAAAACAAGCTCGCAAGCAGTTTAACGATTTCATCACTCGTAAGCAAAAGTATCAAAACGATATGGAGAAATTCGGGGACCGTAACAGTTATTCAAAGACAGATCCGGATGCGACGTTTATGCGCATGAAGGACGACTACATGAAGAACGGTCAATTGAAAGCTGGTTACAATGTCCAGATTGCAACGGAAGGTCAATACGCGCTCGCTTACGATGTTTTCCCAAACCCGACGGATACACGCACTTTAATTCCTTTTCTCGACTCGATTGAAGAAAACTTTTTCGAACTGCCGGAACACATTGTCGCGGATGCCGGATATGGCAGTGAACAGAATTATGAAGATATCATCGAGAATCGAAATCGAACGCCACTTATTACATACAATCAATATCGAAAGGAGAAGAAAAAGAAGCATAAGAACAACGCTTTTCATGTAGATAATTGGGATTATAATGAGGACGAAGATACTTTTCTGTGCCCAAATGGACGGAAAATACGGTTTAGTCATCATTCCAAACGAACAGACAGGTACGGATTCACCCGTGAATTTAAAGTGTACGAATGTGAGGACTGTTCGGGCTGTCCACTCCGCGATTTATGTACGAAAGCAAAAGAAGGAAACAACCGAAAAGTCTACATGAATGAAAAGTGGGAATCCCAAAAAGAATATGTACGTGCGAAGCTTTCAGACGAGAAAACTGGTGAAATTTACGGAAAACGTAAAATTGACGTAGAACCAGCGTTCGGTTTCTTGAAGGCTAATTTGGGTTTCACTCGTTTTTCTGTCAGAGGAAAACAGAAAGTGAAAAATGAATTAGCCTTCGCATTGATGGCGGTGAACTTGAGAAAGTACACCGCCACGAACAGTAAATTAGTACCGGAAGATAGAAACAACTCCACAAAAAAGGTTCCAAGCAAACTTTTGATTTGCTTGGAACCTTTTTATTTACTATTTTTGGCTAGTTATGTCCCAGCCTCTTTTTCATGTACATTCTGTTTTATTTCACTGGACCAGAAACCGTACCTTTTTTTATGTTTGGCTTTTCTTCTTCCTGCCAGTCCTTGAAAATCTTATTGAATCGTTCTTCTTCTTCATCTTTAAATCCTTCAAAGACCACTTCATCTATATTTTCTTCATTAAAATAATAGACGTTGTTGGGGTCCAATCCCTGCGGGTAAAAGCATCCCGAATAATCATACCAGATTCCCTCAATTTCAGTGCCCTCTGAAGGAAGAATAGGAGCTCTGTTCAGAATCATAATTTTACTCGTTCCTTCTCTCAGATATACAATTGATCCAATAGGTAACATATTGTATTCCCCTCTACTAATTTAATTTACCTTACAACAAAAGTCCCTAGATTTTAATGTTAAGGAAAACTTTTGTTTACCTGTTTTTATTTTTATATTCTTCTATCCTTTAATTTCACGGTAATATTTCCTTCTTTAAATGTTTTGTGATTGAGCAGAAATATGCCAAATAATATTCCTGATGCAACGATTAGCACCATAACATTTCGAGATTCAACATATCCTAGGAAAAAAAATACACTCAATCCTAAAATCACAAGATAACTCAATAATACGTTTAAAAAATGTCTCACTGAACCTGGGCGAATCCACAGTTTTCCCTTGGGCAATGTTTCAAATTCAAGAACATCATACATTTTCTTTTTGCGGTTTCGACTGATGGAAAAAGATAATAAACCCACCAATACTATAGCAAGCACCAGCAATGCTATATTGATTAATGGCGACATGGGAACGTTAAAGTAATCCATTAAAGGGGCTAAAAACATCCCACCCGTATAGGAAACCCCAGTGGCGAAAACCAGATAAGATCCCCCCGTTTTTTTCATTTTTTCGGTCTTTAATCGTTCTATAACAGCCTGATCCTCAACTTTGAAAATATAATTGGGAAGAAGCCAGAAGAAAAATGGAAAAATAATCTTCCAAAAGGATCGTTCTATATCCATGATGTAGGTTTCCCCATCGATATTCAAAATTCGAAAACGTTCATTGTTAGCTAAATGTTGTACTTCGCCTTTCATAAAGCAATCTCCTAATCTTCGTCATTCGTTCTTGTCCATTAAGCAAAGGGATTCAAAGAACTAAGACCGCTAGCTATAGACTCACCTGGATTCTTGAAAAAGTCCCCTGCTGCTTTTCCCCACTCGCTTATTTTTTCACCTGCTTTATCCAAACTGTCTTGGAGGCCTAAAGTGTTATGACTATATAAAAATTCAAAAGCTGCTGTTGCTCCTACACCAACCGCTACAGCCACTCCCCCCGGAGGAAACGCCAACGCAATTGAAGTTCCTATTGCTAATACTGTTCCGCTATGCGCGACTGCTTCTCCCGCTGTTTTACCATTATTTGCAACATCATCATAAAAGCCATAACCGACTCCTGCCCATCCAAATGCCTTTCCTGCTCCTTTTGCATACTTAGAAAACTGTAACAACTTATCAGACTGTTTATACGTATCTTTTATTTCCCTATAAAAATTCAGATCCGCTACCTTCGTTCGAGAGGATATTTCTTTTTCACTTTCCATTAAATAATCAGCTAACTCTTTTCTACTAAGCCCCGATTTCTTTAAGAAGATAGGTAAATATCCTTCTGCATGTTCCCAAAGCATTTTAGGCATTTTTTTCACAACGTACTCTGCGAAAGTCTGATGATCATCCAAATATTGTTCCAGCATATCATGATCTTCCAAGTATTTTATAAAACTATCTGTTGACTCCTCCTTTAACTCTTCTTCACTCATATTTCCATTTGTACTTTTAACGACATTCAATATGGCAGTGAATTGATCATAGTCAATTTCACCGTTCTTAAATTCTGTGTAGGCTTTATTTACTACTTCTCTGGATGAAGGTTTATTTAGTTCCTTAAGCGCACTTTCCTTAATATTCTTAGCCTTCTCCATCTGTTCTTCTTTCTTACCCTCACTGTAACTCTTTAACTTCGCTAGCTCACTACCCTCAGAAGCACCTTCAAAATCCGCAAACCGCGCTTTCCCTTCACTCGCTTTAGCATTATTCATCACTGTTTCAATCTGATTTATGACTTGTTTCACATCTGTTTCATCGCCTACACCATTGAACGAGGATAAATCTTCATCCAGCTCTGTAATTTTCTTGACCGCCTTCTTTTTCCATTCGACTACATCCGTAAAAGACGGGGGAGTAACGGAAGAAATATCATTCACTTTTCCAATTATATCATGGATGATTTCGTCCTGCTTCTCCAAATCCTCAAATACTTCATTAATGTCTTTCTTGACATTCTTCAAATAATTGCTCTTAATGATGGCAGAATCGCTGCTATCGACATCGGATTCGAATGTATCGATATGCTGCTGCAAATTTCCTTCAAGGTCATCAAACAACCCTTTAAATGAATCCAATAATGTTACATGCAGTTCGCCAAAATATTGTTTCGCTTCCTTTGCTGCTTTTCCTGAAAAGGAATCCATGCCATTAATCGTTTCAATATTTTCTATTACCTTGTCTAACTGAGACTGAAAATCGGCGGAAGCTTCTTGCAGATCTTTTGAAAAATCGTTTACCTCGGACATATCCACTTTATTTGCCATTCGTTACCCTCCTTATGCACGATCATTTCATCATTTGTGGTCCGCTTACCTTAGCCAGTTGCTCATCATTTTCTACCATTTCTTTCCCGACGTTATCCAATGCATTAATATCGGAATCCAACATCTGTTTATACCTTTCTAACAACTTGATGGCATCAATCGTTGTTTCCAGATCATCCATAAATGGCTTAAGATTCGTTTTATCAAATTCCCGAGTTATATTGATGCTACTCTTAATGCTGGAACAAGCTGACCGCAGGCTGTTAATATTCGAGTTAAATTCACTTATTTTAATACTAACTTCTTCAGCCATCTCTATTAATCCTCCTTCGCTGCTTTAATATTGGACTCCAAGCTGTCCAATACATTTTGCAGATTTTCCAGTCCAGCCTCGGCATGAGCCTTTTCTTTTCTTGCCGCCTCAAGATCTTCATCAATTTGTTGTTTTGCTTTGCTCGTATCAGAGTCATACATTCCTACAAAAACGCCATAGGAGTTATATTTTGCTTCAAATTGCTTCTCCTCTTCACCCTCCCATTTTGACTTGTTCACTTCAAAGTCATCAATCTCCTTCTTAATGTTTGTTAAACTTTGAATGCTGGTCTGCATAGAGCTTGATGCCTCCTGCAGACGTTTAACTTTTTCAGTTGCAGCCGAAATCATGTTCCTTGAATTTTCCATTCCTGCCTCGACCGTTGTCTTTTGCTTTTTCAAACTGCTAAGCGATGTTCCTGCGCCCATCTACACTCCTCCTTATTCCGGAATTTTTATTTTCACATATTCATGATCCATGGCGTAATAACATTCATATGGATTTGGATATTTTTCTTTTCGGATAAACGGCTGGCTGAATATATCCTGGTCGCCAAGCCGCATCGTGAGCAGACCAACTGTTGATTGCCTGCGGACGTATTTTGGTGCCGGGTCATAACTGCTTCCGATAAATCCATAGTCTCCGCATATAATAAAATGAATGCCAACGGAAGGTCCTTCTTCCAATAGTAATGGCAACTCCTTATCATCCAGCTTACTCCGGGATGCAAAATCTTTCAAATCTTTAATCATAACAAGCCACTTAGTTTTTTCCGCATTTCCTTGTAAACGATGATTAATTTCAGTTATCAGATCTTCTTTTACCACGGTAACACCCTCTGCATCCGAGGGGTAAGCATTTAATTGGTTTCCTATGTCTATAAGCGGCTTATCATTGGTATCGATTAACATGGTATGGTATGCACCATTCAGCATCGTCATATTTTTCGCAAGTGCATTGGTCAGTTTATCGAGACCGTCTTTTCGGTCACTGACAACAGTAAGGAAATTGTATTTCTCCGGATCATATACAAGTGGGGTAACTTCCTCGAATTCAAGCCCCAATGGTAGCAATTCCTTTTCGACGTGCTTTTTCGTTCGTTTATTTTTCTTGAACTGCTCAAAATCAATTGCTCCCTCAGGCATCATCGGAATGTCCTCAGGCCGCTCCCCATCCCAATGCTCATCCATCAATTTCGCCGTCTCTTGAATCTTATCAATCATACCAAGTGCTTCTTCACCTTCTGCCGGCAAGGTAGCCTGAAACAATGCTGGATCTTCCAATTTCACCAATCCGCGTCCGGCGATTTCCTCAATTTCCAAATCCGTTTTTCCAACAATCGATCGTACTTCCATGGAATCAATTAAATATAAAGCGATTTGCAGTTTCATATTAGATAATAACGGCATTTTCAAGGCGTTTTGTCTGCCTGCACTGATCGCTAAATGGATACCAATGCTTGCACCCTCACGGGCGATTTGCGTAATTAACCGATCAAATTCTTCCCCGAAATCTGCTTCCCTTACCGTGTCATAGTTATCAATCGCAATCATAATGTTCGGCACGGTTTCTTCACTTGCCTTTTCATACATCTCCATATTCGCTACACCATATTGACTTAACTTCCTCTTTCGGTCTTTGATAGTGTTGGTTAATAAACGAATCCACTTACCGATCTTTTCTATTTCATCAACTAACATCATATCCGCCACATGTGGTAAGTTTTTCAATGGCAATAACCCGTTGGTGCCAAAGTCTAGTAAATAAATATGCAAGTGCTCCGGATTATGCTGCCGAACCAGGTCCATGACCAATGTTTGCAGAAAGGTAGATTTTCCATAACCGGGACTGGAGAAAACAGCGATATGTCCGTTTTTCGTCAAATCGATTATTAGTGGCTCCTGTGCCTGTAATTCCGGTTGGTCTAACAAGCCAATGGTTGCGTGTAATAGCTTCTTGGGCTCCTGCCAAGCCTCTTTAAAATCGACCGGATGCAAGTCTTGGGCAAAGATCTGCTCAGGCAATGGCGGCAACCACGGCCTTGGCAATGGCTCAATCTGCTGCGCCTCCGTATAATCGTGAATATAATCAATCACCGCATCCAATTCCGTTGGTGTCTGCTCAATCTCGTCTTTCTTGTCTAATCCGCTCAAGTCCTCGGTCAAAATATCATACTGTCCCAAGTCATTGATGGCGTAGATGGTAGTATCGACCAGTTCATGATCATCTTTATCCGGGACATAATCCGCTCCACTCCAGGCGCTCTGGAACAGTTCATAGATTTCATTGTTCCCGACCTGCAAATATGCCCGACCTGGCAAAGTAATTTCCGCTGCATCGGGGGTTTTCAGCACTTCATTGGAATCACTGGCATTTTGTACTTTGAGTGCCAGCTTGAATTTGGAGTTCGACCAGATTTGGTCATCGACAACCCCGCTTGGTTTTTGTGTTGCCAGGATTAAATGAATGCCCAACGAACGACCAATCCGTGCCGTGGATACCAATTCTTTCATAAAATCCGGTTGTTCTGCTTTTAGCTCGGCAAACTCGTCGGATATCAGGAACAGGTGGGGCATGGCTTCACTTGCTTCTCCTTGTTTGTACAGCTTCTGATATTGGTTAATATGGTTAACATTGTGTTCCCCGAATAAGCGCTGGCGTTTTTGCAGTTCTGCTTTGATTGATGCCAGCGCGCGTAATGCCTGTGCCCGGTCGAGGTTGGTAATCGTCCCGAGTAAATGCGGCATATTCCTGAATAAGTTCGCCATGCCACCGCCTTTATAGTCAATTAAGAGAAAGGCAACTTCATACGGGTGGAAATTGACAGCCAATGACAGAATATAGGATTGAATGATTTCTGATTTACCCGAGCCAGTCGTACCGGCGACAAGTCCGTGTGGCCCGTGTGCTTTTTCGTGTAAATTCAACTGCACGATATCGTCTTTTCCACGCAGCCCCAGCGGAACAGCCATGCTTTTATATGTTTCATTTTGCTGCCAGCGCTGGGCAATCCCCAACTGCTCCACTTTCTCTACACCGTACATTTCCAAAAAGGTAACACTTTCCGGTATCGTGTTTTTCAGACTTTGCAAATGGTTGAGTGGAGCCAGCGCCCGGGAGACATCTTCCTTGTTAAAGCCTGCTGGAAAATGATCCGGTACGAAACTGTGGTTGACCAATTCGCCTTCTTCCAAGATAATATTTCCGCTTTTTGCGTCACGAATATCAATTACCGTTGTGACATGTTCCGGTAAAGACTGCATTACATCCTGGACAAACACGAGGGAAACACCGAGCTCGCTTGGATCGTCATTAAAGAATTCCATGATCGTATGGTCCAAAATCAGCTTCTCATCGGTTATCAGCACGACATAATGCGGTGAAAAATAGGTTTTCTCGTTTTGATTGGCTTTTTCATCCAACACCAGCTTGCGTTCTTTCAACACTTGATATATCGAATGCAAGACTTGGTCACGGGATCGTTCATGATAGATAAATCCGCGAACGTTCAAATCTTGCAAACTGGCATGTGGCAGCCAGCGCATCCAGTTCCAATCCGTTTTTTCTTCTTCTGGAAAAATCGTAATAAATTGCACATCGTGATAACTTTGAAACAAGGCGATTTGCATGACTAATAATTGTAGTTGTTCCAGTACAAGTTCCCGCTGGCCGATATAACCGACCGGCCCCTTGGTAAGTGAGGTGACCACTGGAACATCGGTTATCCCTTGGTATTGGGAACGTAATTCACGTGCCATATCAACTAGTACATCTTGTTCCTGGGTAAACTCCTCCTCTTTAAATTCAATCTCAAAGCTGGAATCCACTTGCCCAAGTCCGGTGCGAAAATGTAAAAAGTCATGGTGGAACATCGTTTTCTCATAGGTCCGTGCATCAATACGCAATGCCATATCCCGGATTTGTTCCACATTTGGATAATGATACGCCAATGCATGACGCTGTTCTTCACTGGTATGGTAGAGCTCTTTCATCTTTCGTTGCAGATATTCACGGTATGTTTTATCACGGTGTTTCATGTCTCTTTTATATTTTTTTACACTTTTTACGTATGATGTGATGGAAAAGATAATCGTTGTCACGGTCATCGCCAGCATCACAATAATATAGATCCCGCGCGGATGAATCAACGTAATAATCACGAGTGCGGCAATCATAACCAGTGGCGGGACAATCGTTCGTGCCAATTGTTCGCTTGGTTTGGACGGTTTATTGGATGGCTTGGCAATGACCCGCTTTTCCTCCGGTTCCCGATAAATGATTCTTGGTGAACGATGGTAATCGGGATATTCCACGCTAAAATGATTGTCAGCCTCTACAAGCGGGATCAACTTGGATGCTACTTGTTTCCCCGGTGCATGAATCTGGATATCGTCTGTTCGAATCAGGACAAACACTCCGGCAAAAAATAATTCATCCCCAGGTTCAAGATGCATATTTAACTTTGCCCGGGTAAAGTTATGGTAAATATCCCCTTCCTGAACCTCCAGAGAAAATCCCCGTTTGTCTGTTTCCCGGACAAGAACAAAGTCAACCGGAACGTCTTTGATCATGACATCATCATAATCGTGATTGCCAAATGTAATACTGCGCTTACCGGCTACGTCATAAATTTGACCTTCCATCTTGTCCATTAAATAAAAATGTATCGGCTGATCCGCTGCAATGGTCAACTGTTTATTTTTATGTAAAACCTGATCGGCAATATAACATACTTCCCCATCCCAATGAACCGCGATGGAGCGATCCAGCGTAAAAAATGTCACCGTATCCGCCCAATCATTTCCCACCGTCAGTTCTTTCGGCGTGTTATCGGGTAAATGGCATTTATGCAGTTGGTCACTATAGCTTACCATCAATGTTTTCTGAGCCATCTTTGTTTCTTCCTCTCCAAACCTGTCCATCTAGTTGTTAAGCAGAACCTAGTCTTTTTTCTTATCCTTTTCATCTTTCTTTTGCTTGTCTTTCTTCTTATCTTCATCTTGTTTCTTGTCTTCTGCTTTTTTCTTGTTGTTGTCTTCCTTATCTTTCTTTGCTTGTTCTTTTGCCTGCTCCTTTACCCCGGCAGCCGCGGAGCTATCCGCTTCATCCTCATCGTCATCGTTCTCCAGATATTCTTCTTTGTATTTGTCCAATTCATCTTCTAAATCATTGACCTTCTCATCTCGTTCAGACCCATTTAAATCCGGATCATTTTGTGCTTCTTCAATCTGTTGGATCATCCCGTGCATAATCAACTGTGGATCATCGATATATTTGGCTTTATCCATTGCCGTTTCCAGATCTCCAAGTCCATTGTAAATCCAATAGAGCAAGTAATTATCATCACTTTTTAGGCTAACATTTTTCATGATGGCTTCCTTATTTTCATCCGATAAATTTTCTACCGTAATATAGGAATAAGCTAAAATGTATTTGGTCGCTTTGGGCAGTTTTTCCGGATTTGTTTTCTCGAGCGTCGAAATCACTTCTCCATAATCGGAAGCCAGATATGCATCATGGGCATCCAATAATTTGTGCTGGTATGGCATGGTAACAAACCCGAAGTAGGCAAGTGGTGCCGCCAACAGGACCGCAACTATGATCATGATAATCGATAATTGTTTAAACAGACGAAATCGTTTAATGGGGACAACTTGCATCTGCCGCTGGGTTTTCTTTTGCTCTGCCTGATAGCTTTCTTCCAAAAATGCTATCAGTTCGGCAAGATCATCCATACCGCTAACCTGTTTTTCAAATTCTGTTTCCTTAGCGTTGGCAAGCGCCCCATTGTACAGCTGGTCAAAACTATATTTATTGGAAATAAGGGCGATACTTAGGCATTTTAATTGTTTGAGAAAATCTTGTTCACTCATCGAAAAAGGTGGAACAATATCACGAATCCCCCGGTAGACAATCAAAGGCATCAGGTTATCATCGAACACCAAGTTATCCGGATGGAGGAAAAAGGTAATTCTTGTTGACAAATATTTTTTGAGCCGGGATACATTACACAGCAGCCGTAATTTTTCATTACGTCGCAGCTGTTTGACCTTTTCCCAATGTTTGTTATTCTGGCCGACCGCAAATGAAAACGTAAAGGAATCCCCTTCTTCCTCTGCCTGCACCGGTACAAATCCATCCTCAGGAGCCTGTTGCATCATTGCTAGCTGCCGGATATCCTTTGCCCGGGTTTGCGACTTAGGCAGTGCTAATTGCCAGATACCCTCTTCTATTGAAAATTGCAGTGTGAGCCGATCAAATTCAATCGTTTTTTCGTTCATTCCTATGACTCCTCCATTGAAGCTCCTATCAAGAAAGGCGTAAGCGGTCCGTTCAGCGGCGTATGTGCTGCGCCCGCGCAACACGGGTGGTTCGGTGTTGCTGCGCAAAGCAGCGGTTTTAACCGAACATTCCTACCATGGAGATAAAGGAAACATGCCCCTGCAAAAGGGGTATGCCGACGCCTGAGCGCAAGCCCGTTCTTAGTCGGCCTTCCTTTGTCTCCGAACCGATGTTGACTTATCGTACGGAGGTGAAGGAAGCACACTAGCCGTTGGGCGCTGAAGCTGGACATGGCCTTTCTGGTTAAAGATTTCATACAGATATAAATTTTATTATTTCTTCTCTTGTAAAACATGCTGATGAAGAAGTACCTCCATCAGCCTTTGTTCAATAAGCCGATTTTATAAAACAGTTAGAATGTCTCCATCGGCTATGGGAAAATCGATTAACATATCATCGTCTGCCAAGAGCAAATCTTTGGTAATCACTTTTACGGCACAGCGGGAACGATCCAACTTGTCCAGTTTCAAGGTATCGATCACATCCAACAGCAATTGTTTGACGGATAATTGGATGGGAATCCGTAAATCATATATGCCGCCATTTCCACAACTGGTAAAATCGATGGTCACATTAATATGTGTATCATGTAACATCTTCCCACACTCCTAATCTGTCAATTTCCGCATCATGATAAAGACACCGCCAAACAATATACAAGCAAGACCTGCCAGCACGATGAACAGCATGTTATTGAACCATGATTGACTTTCCTCTTCCTGATCGTTATGTTTCTCTGCTTTTGGGGCCGTATAGTCCGCCGTAAACAATGATTGCTTGACCTGTTTTACTGTTGTATCCGGCTCCATATCCATCGTAAATAGCGAATGCTCCAAGTCTTCCATCGATTCCTTCTGGTCCTTTTGCTTCGATGTTATCTTATTCTTGGTTTCTTCTTTAAATAAATCTGGCAACCTTTTTTCCTGTTCTGTTTCGGTATTCCGTTCGAGCCCCTCGTTGTCTCCTTGAATAATCCGATCAATCTTCCATTGTATTTGACCCTTGTTTTTTGAATCGTCTTCTGCTGATGCGGTAACAGGCAACATCAGCAGAAAACAACATATACACAGAAAAAGGAGCTTAGTTCGCCTCAGCAACATGTTCATCATCCTTCGATTTACTTTTATCAGAGCGATGTATGACAAGTAAATTAGCCAGTGCACCGACCAGGATGACCCCAATCATGACCATCATTATCATGAAATAACCATCGTCCCCCTGTGTCACCTTGGTCATTAAGGTTTCAACATATTGTAAAGGAGAATACATTCGCAATGTATCGACACCACCGAGTCCGGATCCCAATGCTTTGGTTAAGAGTAAATAGACACTTAACATCGCAAGCAGGATAAACATTCCAATCATTTTTATTTGTCGCAGCAAGTATGATGACACTAGCAGCATGGCGAGCATGATTAGGATTATTAACCCGGTCCACATCATCAATTGCCCGTTATTGATTCCCAGGAAGTATCCGGAAACGAGTCCAATGACTAATCCCTCGGCGATACCAATACTGGCGGTGATTCCGGTTATCAACGCATTTTTGCCCATTAATGATTGCTCGTGTTCGAACTGATCTCCTGCCGTTCGTCGCTGGTTGTTCAGGGAAATTACATATGCTGTAAACAATGCGACAATAAAACAAATCAACACAAGGAAATATGGCGTGAATGTATCACCGGCAAGAATAATTCCTTGATTTTTTGTTTCTACCGGGTTGGAAAGGAAATCATACAGATCCTCATTTTGCCGGTCACCAATTCGACTGTTGGCAAGCACACCCGTAAAATTGTCCGCAAATTCCTGGTCATCCAAAACTTTGTTGGTCATATTTGTCGAAAGATCTTTCGCTTTATTCACCAATGCAACGCCGCTATCCTGAATGGCGCTTGCCTGGTCATCGATCGTATCAAAAGTCTGATACACACGGGAAGCCGATTGCAGATTCCCGCTCGCTTGATCGGCAAGGGCCTGACTTTGCATTAATAATGGCTGAAACTGTTGGCCCAGTGACATCACTGCAGTTTGTTCCTGATCATTGTTTTGCTGAATTTCTGCATGATTTTCTACCAGATCCATACTTTGTTCGCGCCAATTGGTAATGCTCTCCAGTGTTTTTCCAAGGCTTTCATTCATCAAAGCGGCGGCATCCGTTGTATCGGAAACTTTTTGGGCCAGCTGTTCGGCATTTTCATCGGTTTTTTCGACAAATGCCTGATACGCGGTTATTCGATTCCGTAAATTTTCCAGTGGCTGTCGAACTTCCTCGGTAACACCTGCTTTGATTCGACCAATTACATAATCAGCTAATACTGCGTCCGTGTCCTTTTTATTAAACAGATAGTAGAGTGATGACTTGGAAGCAATATCCTCCAACCTTTTGCCATTATTCCCCACCGTAGAACACGCGCCAGGACCACCAGCGTTGTCACAAGTTAAATCAATCCCGAAATAGGTCTCATAGGAAGCGAGCAATTTTTGGTATGGACCGATTGTATTGGTTACTGCATGAATCAAATCCTTTGTTGCTTCATCAATGACAGGTGATGCGACTTCATGGTGGATAGTGTTGTTGATGACTTCCACTTTTTCAATCTCATCGTCATCTTTATCACCTTCATCTCCCTTGTTCGCTTCCTTATTCTCGTCTTGATCTTCATTTTTGTCTTTATAGGCATCCGTATCATTGTCGTCTTTAGGATTTCCCGGCTGTTCAGATTCCTTTTCGTTGTCATCCGGCTGGTTATCCTCATTATCATCTGTGTCTGCTTTATCTTGATTATCCTTGTCTTTATCTTGATTATCCTTGTCAGCTGGTTGATCAGTGTCATCGTTTTTTTCGTCCGTATCCTTGTCATCTGGTTGTTCCTCATCCGTTTTATTATCAGATGCATCTGGTTGCTGGGTACTGTTGTCTTCTCCCTTGTTGTCGTTGCCCTTTTCTTCCGTCATACTGGCAACCAGCGGGGTATTGGGCATAGTTGTTAAAGTATATTCATCCGGCTCATCAGCATCGGTAATGTCCTTTTGATGCAGACTCCAGCTCCATTTTGCCAGCTGGTAGACATCAATATCACTGGCAGGATCCTTCAGCCGCAGTGTTAATTTAACGTTGAACTTGCCTTTAACATTTGCAGGCAATTTGATCTGATGATTTTGATAATAGGCATCGGTATAGTTGGCCTCTTGCTGATTTGGCAGCTGTAAAGCTAACCGTTCGACCGTAAATTCATCAGGGATATCATGCAACTCAAATATTTGCCCAGACTCAGACTTTTTGTTCTCGGGAAGAATGACGGAATCTGTCATGGTTACCCCAGTCTTGTGCAAGTAATCTTTCAATGCCTGTACATTTAAAATCTTGTCTTCATCGGTATCTGATTCTACCGAGCCGAACTCATCCTTATATTTCTTCGTTATCGCCAAAACGTTTTTAATTTCGGTAACTGTACCTTGGGAAAGACCCGACCCCTCAATCACATTTTCATCCAGGGTAGGCAGCTTGGAAATTTGTGTTTCAATATATTCCCGAGTGTTGTTATCCGCGTAATCAAAAAACTTATTGGCACTCATATCGCCATTTTCACTGTTAAATGCGTCCCCGATAATTTTCGACAGTTTTTTTCCCACTTTATCATCAAGAATATCGGTTTCCAGCATCTGATCGACATTTTTCTGTGCTTGATTGACCGTGTCCAGTGCATCCTGAAGACGCGCCCGCAACATCCTTGTATCGGTCACAATACTTCTCATATCACGTTTTGAATCATCTTGTCGTTTTTGAAACTGCTGGCTAATCATTTGGTTGGCAGCTTGCAATTGATTTAGCTGCTCTTCTATATCTGCACTGTTGACCTGACCTTGATACTGATTTAACTGATCAAGGAAATTCATCGATAGAGCACTATTCGCCTGATGTAATTGTGCTGTATCGTTAATACTAGATAAATAGTCTTGAGCAGAATCTACCCGGTCTGACAAACTATTATTAAAGGAGTCCAGTGTATTTTCAAATCCGCTGAAACTATCTTTGGAGATTTTTGTACTGTTTTTTACTGTTTGAAACTGATTCGTATAATTGGCGAGCGGATCATGGATGTCATTGTTGTATGTGTATGTATATTCCGCTTCCTTATCTATGATCCCGCCAATGTTATCCTGCGCATTTTGCAGATGCCCAATCACACTGGCAAAATATACATCAATAATGCGACGGTTAAAATCATTTAATACAGAACTGGCCGTCTTTTCTGCCCGCGCTTTTACATCCTCATTCTTGGAGGCATTAATCTTATAATTTAATTCGACTTGTTCAGGTGAATCGGAATCGATCGATAATGCCTTTTTTGAAAAGTCGTTTGGTATGACAATCATCATATCGTATGTATTCTCTTCCAGCCCGTTTTCCGCAACACCACGGCTAACAACGTACCAATCCTGGTCATTGTTTTTGTCCATACCTTTAACAAACGCGTCCCCAAAATTCAGTTCGTAGTTATTAAACATCGTACCTTGATCTTCATTTACCAAAGCAATGGACATGGTCTGTACATCTTGCGGATCCTGCTTTTTCGTCACATGATGCAACGATAAATAAGACAATCCGGAAGCAAGGACAAGCATTAAAACCAGGAACAATGCCAACTGTTTGTATCCCTTTTTCATTGATCAACATCTCCTGCTCGTTCCATATGATAATAAAGTAAACATTCATTCAGTGGGAGAGTTCTAAAACATATTTGTAATGAACATGAGCTACACAACAATGGTCGTCGTGTAGCTCATAAATAGTGAAGAATGGACAGAATTCATTTTTCCACTCTTAAAAAAACTCAGCTTGTCACCAAGTTCTTAGCGAAGGCCAAAGTTTTGTGATAATGCTTCGTCTTGTTCAGCAACCGCTTCAGCAGTTTTTTGTAATTGAACTTGAATTTCCTGCATTAGCTGTGCGAAATCTTTTACTTTTGGACGCAATTCATTGAATTGATCATCGAAACGTTCAAAGGCACGTCCTTCCCACTCGCCTCTTAATTCTTCTTGTAAATTAGACAGATCATTCAAGACTTCATCAATTTTGTCTGAACCTTGGCCATAGCGTTGTGCCTTCGCCTGCAGTTCATCTGGTGTCATACGAATTTGTCCTGCCATCTCTTCATCTCCCTCAAAAAATAATAAAAACTCTTAAGCTTAAATAGAATCTAAGCCCTTTCCATAATTTAATCCTAATGATAGGATTTTCCGCTGTCAACTGTGTTTTTCATAACTTTTACGAAGATTAGTAGTAAATACCCAGAATATGTAGTGAATCAGGTCTTTTCTAATAAATATGATTAAAAATACCCAGATTACTCTCTTGCAATTTTCGGGTCATTTTAATTAGTAAAGCTAGTGGAGCACTTGTGTGTTGCAATCTGGCGCGAGATTTGTTTTCTTGGCAGATATGGAACAATTGAGGATGGAATCGGCCGTGAGATTCGCTATTGGTTAGATAAAAAAGCCATAAATGAGTGACATTCACTTCAGCAAATAAAAATACTTCCTTTTCCATTAAAAAAAGAGCGTATACGCACGCTCTTTTTCATTTTACAATCTTGGTAAAGCTATTCTCTATTTGATTGCCGGGTTTATTGGGAACCTCATGATGGTGCCGGCAGCGTGGCTCGTACGTTTCCGAAGCGCCAACCAAGATGACCGGATCATCATAGGAGGCTGGCTTTCCATCAATCAGTCGCTGGGTTCTGCTTGCTGGCGAGCCACAAATGGGACAAATGGCGTTCAGCTTGGTGACTGTTTCACTTAGGGCCATTAATTTTGGCATCGGCTCAAATGGTTCCCCACGAAAATCAGTATCCAAGCCGGCTACGATCACCCAGATTCCTTTATTGGCAAGTTCATCAACAACAGCAACAATATTATCATCAAAAAACTGTGCTTCATCAATCCCGACAACATCGGTGTGTTTATCGATGTTTTCCATGATTTCCTTGGAGTGATTAATTGGACGGGCAATGGTTGAAGTACCATTGTGTGACACGATCGCGTCTCCAGCATAGCGGTCATCGATAGCCGGTTTAAATACCCGGACGGATAAATTGCCATATGTTGCCCGACGAACTCGACGAATCAGTTCTTCTGATTTACCGGAAAACATGCTGCCGCAAATAACCTCCACCCAGCCAGTTTGGTTCATTACATACATCGGTGGGACTCCCTTCTCAGTTTCAAGTATGTAGTAAATGTACCATGTATATCATAACATTCATTAATTATTGTTTGCATTTTAAAGTAAAAAAACAGGCAACGTTTATACATTTTGCCTGTTTTAGGATGTAAGGAACAATTGTAATTCCCTATCATGTGTTGCCTGAAACGGTCGGCTCCACTTTTTATTTCATATTATATTTTTTCTTAAATCGGTCTACACGGCCGCCGACTTTATCTGCTTTTTGTTTGCCCGTGTAGAATGGGTGTGAAGCAGATGAGATTTCAACACGGATTAATGGATATGTGTTGCCATCTTCCCATTCGATTGTTTCGTCAGAGTTTTGAGTAGAACCACTCAAGAATTTAAAATCCGAGCTTGTATCAAGAAATACAACTTTACGGTACTCTGGATGAATGTCTTTTTTCATGTTCTTCCACTCCTTTTTGCCCTGAATCCCGAAGAAACAGAGTTATTGCAAGAGCCGTCATAGGTCTTTTTATACCTTATCTAAACTCACATAAAGAGATTATACCAGTGTGCGTCATTGATTGCAAGCATACATCAGTGGTTATTATCGCAAAAAAAGGAAAACCGGTCGATTATTTATGTGACTCTACCTCTACCATTTTAACGTTTTGTTCCACGGCGTTTCATATCCTCATCAAGCTGCTGAAGAAATTCTTCATTGCTTTTTGATGCACGTAATCGTTTCATGAAACGGTCAAGGAAGTCATTGGAATCCTGCATTGTTTTGCGAATAGCCCAGATTTTGTCCAAATGGCCTTTGTCAACCAGCAGTTCTTCTTTTCGGGTTCCAGAACGTAAAATATCAATTGCCGGGAAAATACGCCGTTCTGCCAGGTTGCGATCCAAATGCAGTTCCATATTTCCTGTTCCTTTAAATTCCTCATAAATCACATCGTCCATCCTGGAGCCGGTATCTACCAGTGCCGTGGCCAATATAGTAAAACTGCCACCCTCTTCAATATTTCTTGCTGCTCCAAAGAAACGCTTTGGACGGTGAAATGCTGCCGGGTCAATACCACCGGAAAGGGTCCGGCCACTTGGGGGAATCACCAAATTATATGCTCTTGCCAATCTGGTAATACTGTCCATTAACACGATGACATCCCGTTTATGCTCGACCAGTCGCATCGCACGTTCCAGAACAAGTTCAGATACTTTGATATGACTCTCTGGTACTTCATCAAATGTAGAGCTGACCACGTCAACATCAGGATATACGGAACGTTCAATATCGGTAACTTCCTCAGGACGCTCGTCCACTAGTAAAATAATCAGTTTAGCATGTGGGTGATTTTTCGAAATGCTATTGGCAATTTCCTTCAACAACATCGTTTTCCCCGCTTTTGGCGGTGCAACAATTAGTCCGCGTTGTCCAAATCCAACTGGTGTCATCAAATCAATAATCCGGGTGGAGATTTTTCGCGTATCTGTTTCCAAATTCATTAACCGATCCGGATACAATGCAGTTAACGCCGGAAAGTGCACACGTTCTTTTGCTGAATCAGGATTTTCATCATTTACGGCATCGACATGCAATAATCCGTAATATCGTTCATTTTCCTTTGGTGGTCGAACCTTTCCGGAAACCTTGTCCCCATTGCGAAGATCAAACCTTCTTATCTGTGACGCGGAAATATAAATATCCTCGGCACTAGGAGAATAATTGATCGGACGCAGGAAGCCAAATCCTTCTGATGGGATAATTTCTAAAATACCGTCCATAAATAAATATCCGTCTTTTTCCGCCTGCGCTTTTAAAATCGCAAAAATCAATTCTTTTTTCGTTAGTTTCGCATAATAAGAAACCTTATACTCCTTTGCTAAAGCATAAATATCCTTCAGTGTAAGGGTTTCTAAATGCGATATTGTTAATGTGTCCATTCTTTTATTTCACCACGCCTATTTATTTGTCGTCTAGCTATTAAAAATAAATCTGAATAAATTCCCAATCTATATAAAATTTCTTCAATTAAAACAACTATGTTCAGACACCAAGATACTGCTTACCTGATCATATGACTTGAGATTTCCACTTCTTAACTTGAAGGTATATACTTTTGAAGAAATGAAGATTTGTCGGAAGCTATGATAGAGGATGTTCAACACTGGCAAGACAAGCCCAATTAATGAATCACCAAGATATTAACCTTGCCTTTGGACAGCCTTATTTGAACAGCCTTAATAGAAGTTTTATAAATTATATTAACCAATATGAACCCTTATTAAACATCTACTATATTACCTTTTTCAGCGGAATTATTCAACTCTATTTTAAAAAAACAACGGAACTGGTAGAAAAAGAGTGGCATCAAGAGATAGTACCTGGCAGGAATAAATCATTGCATCGATGGAACCCGCAAGATTCATACCCACTAACATGGCAAGTACTTGCAGCCTCGCTTTACTTAGCACGCATTAGGACGTTGGCCGTTGTTTGGGAACGGTCACATGATAAAAATGGATTGGAAAACTATAGAGAATGGATGTGCGCACCGGCTGAATCATCCCCCACTTCTAAGCGTTAACAAACCAACAAACTCTGAAGAGGGGGATAAACGGCCTGTCGCAATGCCGAACTGACCTACGACCTATAGCCCTCCGTTCGGCTCCGGCGCCTTTGTTGTTACGAATTCTGAAACTGTTCTATTTCCTGGGCGCTCATTTCTTCGCGCCATACATTTGCCCCTAAGTTAGTTAATTTTTCTGTTATTCTCTGGTATCCCCGGTCAATGTGCTCCAGACCCGTTATTTCGGTGATCCCCTCGGCCATTAAACCAGCTATAATCAGCGCGGCACCAGCACGTAAATCAGTTGCCTTTACCCGTGCACTTTCCAATTGTACCGGACCGGAAACAATAGCCGATCCACCTTCTACTTTTATTACCGCATTCATCCGCCTTAGTTCATCTATATGTTTTAGCCTGGCTGAATAAATTGTATCAGTTACAACCCCTGTATTGACGGCCTTTGTCAATAATGTGGTAATCGGCTGTTGCAGATCGGTTGGAAAACCAGGGTATACAAGCGTTTTGATGTCCACACTTTTCAACGGCTGCTTGGACGCTATCAGCAACTGTTCTTCCCCTTCTTCTACAGTCACACCCATTTCCCGCAGTTTGGCAAGTAAGGATTCCAAGTGTTGGGAAATGACATTGTCAATAATAACCTCATCACCAACTGCCGCGGCAGCTATCGCATATGTGCCTGCCTCAATACGGTCAGGGATAATCGTATGCCGGCAGCCATGCAATGATGGAACACCTTCAATCCGGATGACATCGGTACCTACCCCTTTGATTTTGGCTCCCATGTTCGTCAACAGTGTTGCTACATCAATAATTTCCGGTTCCTTTGCAGCGTTTTCAATCACCGTTTTTCCTTTAGCCTTCACTGCGGCAAGCATAATATTAATCGTTGCCCCAACACTGACAACATCCAAATAAATTCTTGCCCCTCTTAATTCCTCAGCACGTAAATAGATGGCACCCTGTTCATTCGTTACTTTGGCACCTAATGCCTCAAACCCCTTAATATGTTGATCAATTGGTCTTGGACCTAAATGACAGCCACCCGGAAGACCGATTACAGCCTGTTTAAATTTACCCAGCATGGCTCCCATAAAATAGTAAGATGCCCTGAGTTTCTTCACTTTTCCATTGGGCAATGGCATGGATATCATATGTTCAGGCTTAATATGTATCGTTTGGTTATCCCATGATACCTCACCGCCAATTTCTTTGAGCAGTTCACCAAGATTGTAAACATCAGAAATCTTCGGTAGTCCTTCAATTGTTACTTCGGAATCAGCTAATATTGCGGCCGGCAACAGTGCTACAGCGCTATTTTTTGCACCGCTTATCCGCACCTTGCCATTTAACCGATGACCGCCCTCGACTAACATTTTTTGCAATTGGAAAACCCGCCTTTTGAGTCGTTCAAAAATCACTTTTGAACACACATATGTTGTTGATTATCGTCAAACAAGAAAGCGATAAGCAGCTACCATATTAGTAGCAGCTTCCGCCTTTGTATTTAGCTTGCTCAGTTTTTCCAGTTTCATGCAGTTATTTTGCATTTTTCCAGTCATCAAGGAATTTTTGGATACCTTGATCGGTTAATGGATGTTTAACTAACTGTGATAATACTTTGAATGGAATGGTGGCGATATGTGCACCGTTTAGCGCTGCGTCTGTCACATGCATGGGGTGTCTGATTGATGCAGCAATAATTTCGGTTGCAATGCCATGGCGATCGAAAATTTCCGCGATTGTGGCCACTAAATCCATCCCTTGCTGGCCAATATCATCCAAACGGCCAAGGAAAGGTGAAACATAGCTAGCCCCGGCACGTGCCGCCAGCAAAGCCTGATTAGCATTAAAAATCAAGGTTACATTCGTTTTAATATTCAAGTCGCTAAATGCTTTGACCGCTTTTAAACCTTCCAAAGTCATTGGTACCTTAACCGTAATATTTGGAGCGATCGCAGCCAGTTCTTTCCCTTCTTTAATCATACCTTCTGCATCCTCAGAAATAACTTCAGCACTTACCGAACCGGAAACCTCTGCAGTAATTTCCCTGAGACGGTCATGGAACGAAACACCTTCTTTCGCAACCAGACTTGGGTTTGTTGTAACACCTGCCAGGATGCCGAGCGCATTTGCCTCACGAATTTCTTCAATGTTGGCTGTATCAACAAAAAATTTCACCAGAATCATCCTCCCGTATTCACTTATTAAAACTTTCTGTACCGATTCAACTATACTATTAGAATACCAACTCACGACCTCCGTGGCAACAAATTAAATTAGATGAAACATGATTTTAGCAGGAGCCATTGCCTGTTAAACAGGGTTTTTGACAGGAACAATCGTTTTTTTTATTTCCCTTGCCCAATAATACCATTGGTGATAGAACAAATATCAGTGATGTTAAATGGCTTGGAAATAACTTCTTTAACATTCGGATAATCCGCAAACTTTTTGGTTACCTCTTCTGCAAGACCGCTCATAATAATTGCTGGAACGCTTATGTTTTCCTGTTTGAGACGTCTAATCACTTCCGAACCATCGATCACAGGCAATTTGTAATCAAGCATAAGCAAATCAAATGTTTTTTGAAATAATTGATCCAGTGCTTCCTTCCCTGTTTCTGCCGTCGCAACACGATAACCCTCATTTTTTAAAACTTCCACTAATAATAATCGTATACCAGGTTGATCATCAACAACTAATATCGATTTCTGCATAGACTCCAACCATCCTTATATGCACAATTCTATATCTCTCACTATGTTATTTCGCTATAAACGCTTGAGAATCCTCTTTTTACAGACAAAAAACTGGTGAGCCGGTAAAAGATCTCAGGTTTCAACACGCTCGATTATCCAGGAACCTGAGTCGAATTTTTACCAATCCTAGCCCACCAGATATAATTATTTTGATTGCTGTTTAATTGCTGCCTCGACAAATCCGGCAAACAATGGCTGTGGTCTGGTTGGACGCGATTTAAACTCCGGATGGAATTGACAAGCAATAAACCATGGGTGATCGCTTAACTCAATTGTTTCGACCAATCGACCATCCGGGCTTGTACCGGAAAAGACAAAGCCGTTCTCTTCCATAACTTTACGATATTCATTGTTAAATTCATACCGGTGACGATGTCGCTCATAGACCAGATCTTCCCCGTTATAGTCGGCCTTTGTTTGCGTTCCGTCCTGCAATTTGCACGGATAGCTCCCCAAGCGTAATGTCCCACCCAACTCGGAAATATTCTTCTGCTCTGGCAGTAAATCAATAATCGGGTGTGGTGTATCCGGGTCGATTTCAGCAGAATGCGCCCCATGAAGCCCTGCAACATGTCGCGCAAATTCAACCGTAGCTAGCTGCATACCTAAGCAAATACCGAAAAACGGAATGTTATTTTCCCTGGCATAGCGAATGGCTTCCATCTTTCCATCAATTCCCCGATCGCCAAAACCGCCGGGAACTAAAATTCCATCTACTTGATTAAGCTCTTGATGCATGGATTCCTGGTCAAGTTTCTCCGCGTTGATCCATTGAATGTCGATATCTGTGTCATACAGGAATCCGGCATGCTTCAATGATTCTACCACCGAGATATATGCATCCGGCAGCTCAACATATTTTCCGACAAGACCAATGGTTACTGTCCTCTGTAAATGACGGACCTTATCCACCAATTGATTCCATTCTTGCATATCGGCCGGATGGCAATCCAACCCGAAGTGATCACAGGTTATTTGATCCAAATGCTGCTCTTGAAGGGCAATTGGCACCTGGTAAAGGGTATCCGCGTCACGCATCTCAATAACCGATTCTTTTTTAATATCGCAGAACAAGGCAATCTTATCTTTCATTTCCTGACTAATCGCAAATTCTGTCCGTAAAATAATCACATCAGGCTGAATACCTAATGAACGCAATTCTTTCACACTATGCTGCGTTGGTTTGGTCTTCATTTCTCCGGCAGCCTTGATGTATGGAACAAGGGTACAGTGCAAATACATGACATGATCGCGACCAATATCACTTTTAATCTGGCGGATTGCCTCAAGGAATGGCAATGATTCAATGTCTCCCACTGTCCCGCCAATTTCGGTAATCACAACATCGGCCTTCGTTGCTTGTCCGGCACGAAATACCTGTTCCTTGATTTCATCGGTGATATGTGGAATAACCTGGACGGTGCCACCCAAATAATCTCCTCGGCGTTCTTTCCTGATTACACTGGAATAAACCTTTCCTGTTGTAATATTGCTATATTTATTCAAATTAATGTCGGTAAACCGTTCATAATGTCCCAAATCCAAATCGGTCTCGGCACCATCTTCAGTAACAAACACTTCTCCATGCTGATAAGGACTCATCGTGCCAGGATCAACATTGATATATGGGTCAAACTTTTGGATTGTTACTTTAAGTCCCCTATTTTTCAATAACCTTCCTAATGATGCCGCTGTAATTCCTTTACCAAGCGATGATACAACACCGCCCGTTACGAAAATGTACTTTGTCACTGCAATCCCTCTTTCTTCTATACTGTATAGCGTATTGCTTGGTTGTTGGAAAGCTGCTTACCACTCATTAATGTGCGTAAACCCGCGCCATTTAAAACAAAAAAAGCGAGGCGCCGGGCGTAAAAAGGTTAAGTAAAAACGAAAAGCGCTCCCCCATGTTGGAGGAACGCTTTATAAATTAAATTAAAGAGCCCAATAAGCATTGTACTCATGTCGCATGAAAAAGTCAAGCTGTCATTTCAGGGTTTGCGAATATATGAAACATGAACCTGACATCATTCGCAAAAGGTTTTGGCCGTTAAAGTAGCACCTTATTTCGTTTCTTTTTCCGTATCTTCCTCTTCTTCGTCCTCTTCTTCATCATCGAAAGACTCATCATCAAAATCATCGTAATCCTCTACTGATTCATCCAATTCAAAATCACCGATCACTTCATCGAGATCTTCATCTACAACGTCCAACTCTTCTGATTCGTATGGCTCTTGTTCCACTTTCTTCTTTTTCTTGGACTTCTTCTTTTTCTTTGGCTCGGTTGGGATTTCTTCATCAATTTGTTCCACCGGATACCAGCGTTTTAACCCCCACATGTTGGAACCAAGGGTCATGAACCGGCCATCAATATTTAAATCAGTATAGAACTGCGCAATAAATTGTTTCTTTTGTTCATCGGTATACCCTTTGATCTCCGCAATTTTTGCAAAAACATCCCGAAAATTGGTTGCTTTTTTTTCATCCAGCAAAATCAAATTTGCCAACTCAATCATCGACATACCTGCTAATTGTTCGCGGCTATAACTGTTCAAGCTCACGGTTACGCACTTCCTTTTTCCTAGTATTTTACGGCTTCAGCCAGCGAAGCATCCTATTTATAATCAATTCAATTATTTATAATCATAATCTTCCATTTTAACCTCTTTACATATAAACCATACCTTTTATTAAAACACATCGAGCCTGAATATGCTAGGAAAAAATGAAAATCCAGCTATAATAGAGGTCTATCAACCAATGATGCATTCATATCAACTGTAGTAGTGCAGCTATCAACCTCATTCGAGTAAGTATCAACCTGTTTTGCCGGGTATCAACCCCGAAATGCGATTATCGACCAGGTTTGCTTGGATATCAACCGTGGGAGCACGAATATCGACCGCCAGCATCGACAACCACTTCCCGCAAAAAACACACGCCAAACGACAATCCATTTGGCGTGTAACATACTTTTCCTATTTGACCCTACGTCATCCGGTTTCCGACCACTGGCATCTCATCACCGCTTTTACATATTTCTCCGATACTGTCCGCCAACTTCATACAATGCATTAGTAATTTGACCAAGGCTGGCAACTTTGACTGTTTCCATCAACTCGGCAAAAATGTTCCCATTGGATGAAGCAACATGTTTCAACCGCTTCAAAGCTGCGTCTACTTCATTTTGATGTGCCTGCTGAAACTGCTGTAATTCATTGATTTGATGCTCTTTTTCTTCCGTTGACGAACGGGCAAGTTCCATTGAATCGATTTCTTCCTCAGACGGCGGGTTTGGACTAAGATACGTATTGACCCCGATGATCGGTAATTCTCCGGAATGTTTTTTGCCTTCATAGTAAAGGGATTCCGATTGAATTTTACCACGCTGATATTGCCGTTCCATTGCACCAAGCACACCGCCGCGATCATTCATGTTTTCAAATTCCTGTAACACTGCTTCCTCCACAAGATCGGTTAATTCCTCGACTATAAAAGAGCCCTGGATTGGATTTTCATTTTTTGTCAGACCGAACTCCTTGTTGATAATCATTTGAATCGCCATCGCCCGTCGTACCGATTCTTCTGTTGGTGTGGTAATTGCTTCGTCATAGGAATTCGTGTGCAAGGAATTACAGTTATCCTGAATCGCCAATAACGCTTGCAATGTGGTGCGGATATCATTAAACTGAATCTCCTGCGCATGCAGCGATCGTCCGGATGTTTGCACATGGTATTTCAATTTTTGACTCCGTTCGTTGGCACCGTACTTCTCCCGCATGGCGATTGCCCAAATCCTTCGCGCCACCCGGCCAATGACGGTATATTCCGGATCCAGTCCATTTGAGAAAAAGAAGGACAGATTTTTGGCAAACTTATTGACATCCATTCCCCGGCTCAAATAATATTCCACATAGGTAAACCCATTAGCCAGTGTAAAAGCCAGCTGGGTGATTGGATTAGCTCCAGCTTCGGCAATATGATATCCGGAAATCGACACCGAGTAATAATTCCGGACTTTTTTATCAATGAAGTACTGCTGAATATCCCCCATCATTCGTAAAGCAAATTCTGTGGAAAAGATACACGTGTTTTGCCCCTGATCTTCTTTTAAAATATCCGCCTGAACTGTTCCGCGGACAACTGCCAAAGTATCATCCCGCAATTGTTCATATTCCTGCCTGTTTGGTTCCCGGCCATTTTCTTCTTTGAATTTTTCCAGCTGCTGGTCAATCGCAGTGTTAAAATACATAGCTAAAATAATCGGTGCCGGTCCGTTAATGGTCATCGAAACTGATGTTAATGGATCGGTTAAATCAAATCCGGCATACAGCTTCTTCATATCTTCCAATGTACAAATATTAACCCCGCTTTCGCCAACCTTTCCGTAAATATCCGGCCGGTAAGCAGGATCTTCTCCATAAAGTGTTACAGAATCAAATGCGGTCGATAACCGTTTTGCCTCCGAATTCTTGGACAGGTAATGAAAGCGACGATTGGTACGTTCCGGCGTTCCTTCTCCGGCAAACTGTCGGGTTGGATCTTCCCCTTTTCGTTTGAATGGAAAAACACCCGCCGTGAATGGAAACGCACCAGGAACATTTTCTTTTAATAACCAGGTTAGCCGCTCACCCCAATCGGTATATTTGGGAAAAGCGATTTTGGGGATCTTTAACCCCGATAGTGATTCCGTTACAATATCCATTTCAATCTCTTTATCTCGAACCGCAAATGTCATTTTATCCTGACTGTAACTTGCTTTCGTTTCGTCCCAACTATCGAGCAGCTTTTTCGACTTCGCATCAAGTGCTTCTTCCAGGGAACCAATTTTTTCCTCAATCTTGGAAACGTCTGCGTTCTCGTCAAGAATATCTTTGGCCCCGTGAAGTTGATAAAGTTTGCGGGCAACATCACTTTGCCGTTTGACATTGGCATGATAATTCCGTACATGTGTGGCAATTTCCCGCAAATAATGGCGTCGTTCATTGGTAATAATCATGTTTTGTTTTTCTGCAATCGTATGCCGATCGAAATCAACCTCAACATTCCAATCATACTTCTCATTTAATGTATCGATGATCGAGGCAAATAGGGCATTGGTACCCTGGTCATTGAATTGACTGGCAATCGTGCCGAACACTGGATACTTGGTTGGATCTTGATGAAACAGCATATGGCTGCGTTCATACTGTTTGCGGACTTGATTCAGTGCATCTTCTGACCCTTTTTGTTCAAATTTATTAATGACAATGAAATCAGCGTAATCAATCATATCAATCTTTTCCAATTGCGATGGTGCGCCAAATTCGGCCGTCATCACATACATCGACAGGTTCGTCACATCGGTAACGGCCGCATTACCTTGCCCAATCCCACTGGTTTCGACAATGATAAAATCATAGCCTGCCACTTTGACAACATCAATCGCATCCTGAATCGCTTTTGATAATTCCGTACCGGAGTCCCTTGTCGCCAGTGATCGCATGTAAACACGTTCGTTAAAAATAGCATTCATGCGAATCCGGTCCCCAAGCAACGCTCCACCGGTTTTTCGCTTGGTTGGATCAATCGAAATGATCGCCATTTTTTTAGCTGGTACGCCATGAATAAAACGCCGAATTAATTCATCGGTCAATGAACTTTTACCAGCCCCGCCTGTACCGGTGATTCCAAGCACTGGCGTATCGTATTCTGATGCTTTTTTTCTGATTTCCTTCAGCACCGCCTGTTTCTCCTGATCATCTACTTCCTTGCTCTCCACATAAGAAATAAACTTCGCGATTGCTCCACGGTCTCCATGCAACAGCTTCTCCTGATCTTTCTTCACATGAATTGGCGGCACAAAATCGCACTTTTCCAAAATCCGGTTAATCATGCCTTGCAGTCCATACTTTCTTCCGTCCTCCGGGGAAAATATCCAGGTGACACCATATTCGTGTAACTCCTTGATTTCCCGTGGCAGAATGGTTCCACCGCCACCGCCGACAACTTTAATGTGTCCGGCACCAAGTTCTTTCAATAAATCAACCATGTATTTGAAATATTCCACATGTCCGCCTTGGTATGAGGAGATGGCAATTCCCTGAACATCCTCCTGAATAGCCGCATGCACCACATCTTCCACCGATCGGTTATGTCCCAAATGAATCACTTCTGCACCACTGGATTGCATTATTCGCCGCATAATGTTAATCGATGCATCATGACCATCAAACAGACTGGAAGCAGATACAATACGGACAGGATTTTTCGGATAATACACGTCTGGACTTTCCATGGTTATGCGCCTCCTGTTAATTGTTTTGTTTCGTTTTCCACACGCAGGCTCCTTAACAAATATTCAATTTGACCGTTCGTATATTCCTCAAGGGTAAATTGCTTTTGCAGGATCCATCGTCTAAATCCCCACATCTGTCCCTGCACAAAAATATTGTTTGCCAGCAGTTCGGCATCCTGTTTAGATATAGCCTGGGGCAAACATGCAGTTAGTGCACGTTCAAGAATAGTTACCATATCCCGTTCCTTCTTAATAACATAGTCCCGGGAATCTTTTTTCAGCGATTTGACCTCCTGATACAGGATCAGTACCTCTTCCTGCAAATCATCCATCAAACGAAAATAGGAACGCATCATTGAAATAAAGTTTTCTATTGACGGGGAAGCCAAATCGATAATCGCCTCCAGCTGATGACGTACCTGATGGTGAATCGAATCGACAACAAGGAATAAAATATCTTCTTTTGTCCGGATATATTCATACAACGTCCCAATGCTAAAGCCGGATGCCTTGGCGATTTCCTTCGTAGTTGTCCGGTGAAAGCCTTTCTCTTTAAACAGTGTAATTGCACCTTGAATCATTTGCTTACGCCGTTTTTCGATCAATTTATGGTCTTTTACAGAGGAAAGAATTTGCTTATCGGTCATAAAACTCCTCCCTTCGTTGGATGGCTCCCTTGCCCGCGGCCCAAATACACTTCGCTTTCCGTGGGTGCTCCTTGCCCCGGCAAGGGGTATGCCGACGTTGGCCGCAAAGGCCGTTTTTAGTCGGCCTTCCTTAAGTACCTCGCTGTGGGGTCTCACTCTGGCCACTGTTCCCACAGGAGTCTACGTGTATTCGGGCCGCTCAGTGTTCTAAAAACCTTTTCTCTATTCAAAGAAATCCGTTATTTCGTCAGCATTCTGCCAATGACCAGGCGTTGTACTTCGTTGGTTCCTTCATAGATTTGGGTTATTTTTGCATCGCGCATAAATCGCTCAACAGGGTAATCTTTTGTATAGCCATAGCCGCCAAACACTTGGACAGCTTCTACGGTAACGTTCATGGCCGTATCACCGGCAAACAATTTGGACATAGCCGATGCTTTTCCATACGGTTGGCCCTGCGATTCCAGCCATGCAGCCTGATAGGTTAACAGACGGGCGGCTTCTATCTCCGTTGCCATATCCGCCAATTTAAATGAGATACCTTGATTACGGGCGATTGGTTTACCGAATTGCTCCCGTTCCTTCGCATAGCCAACCGCAGCATCAAGTGCGCCTTGTGCGATTCCAACAGCTTGAGCAGCAATACCATTACGTCCGCCATCAAGTGTGGACATGGCAATTTTAAACCCTTCACCTTCTGCACCAAGCAGGTTTTCTTTAGGAATGCGGCAGTTTTCAAAAATCAGTTCCGTTGTAGTCGATGAGCGAATGCCTAATTTCTTTTCCTTTTTGCCAAATGTGAAGCCTGGTGTTCCTTTTTCCACAATAAAGGCACTGACCCCCTTATGCTTGGCATCCGGATTGGTTTTGGCAAAGACGATATAAATATCAGCAACTCCGCCATTGGTAATCCAAACCTTATTCCCGTTTAGCACATAATCGTCTCCGTCCCTTTTGGCAACGGTTTTCATCGAGGCCGCATCACTGCCTGCACCTGGTTCGGACAAGGCATAAGCGCCCAGCGATTCGCCAGTTGCCAGCCGGGTTAGAAATGTCTGCTTTTGCTTCTCATTACCATATTTGTAAATCGGCCAGCTGCAAAGTGATAGATGGGCGGAAAGCGTTACCCCTGTAGAGGCACAAACTCGCGATAATTCTTCTACCGCGATGACATAGCTGACAAAATCCGCACCAATCCCGCCATATTCCTCTGGCCACGGGATCCCGGTCAAGCCAAGTTCTGCCATCTTGTCAAAAATCCCCCGGTCAAATCGTTCTTCCTCATCACGTTCAGCAGCAGTTGGTTCTACGTCCTTTTTTGCAAAATCGCGAACCATTTTCCTGAGCATTTCTTGTTCTTCTGTTAATTGAAAGTTCATCGTTCTACCCTCCTGCATATTGTAAGCCTTCACGTTCGACAGCTATTTGCGTAAAAGTTCTCTTGCAATGACCATATGCTGAATTTCGTTTGTTCCTTCATAGATTTCGGTGATTTTTGCATCCCGAAACAGCCGTTCAACCGGATAATCCTCGGTATAGCCGTACCCACCATAAATCTGCACCGCTTCAATTGCTGTATTTCTGGCTGTCTTGGAGGCATACATTTTTGCCATGGACACTTCTTTGGCACAAGGCACATCTTGCTCGACCAATGATGCAGCATGATAGACTAATAGTTTTGCCGCTTCCACTTGTGTTGCCATGTCGGCAAGTTTAAAGGAAACACCTTGCTGTCTGGCGATCGGGCGGCCAAATTGTTCCCGTTCTTTGGCATAGGAAACCGCCAATTCAAGTGCCGCATCAGCAATTCCCAACGCCTGTGCGGCAATCCCGATTCTGCCAACATTCAGGTTAGCCATAGCGATATTAAAACCGTCACCTTCCTTGCCAAGCAATTGTTCTTGTGGCACGGCACAATGATCAAATGTTAGCTCCACCGTGTTTGAGCCATGCAGCCCCATTTTTCGTTCCGGCTTACCAATCATTAATCCTGGTGTACCTTTTTCGACAATAAATGCACTAATCCCTTTTTTCCCTTGTTCATCACCTGTTCTGGCAAAAGTGATATATGTATCTGCTTCGCCACCATTGGTAATAAACATTTTGGAACCGTTTAAAATATAGTGGTCATCATCCTTTTTTGCCATTGTCTTGAGACTTGCCGCATCAGATCCGGAACTGGGTTCAGTCAAAGCAAATGCACCCAAATATTCACCTGCTGCAAGTTTAGGCAGGTAGTAGTTTTTTTGCATTTCATTACCAAAATAACGGATTGGATTGGTTCCAACCGATGTATGAACCGACAAGATAACGCCAAGTGTTGCACTTACTTTTGACAACTCATGAATCGCGATAATGTAAGCGGGAAAATCCATACCACTGCCACCATATTTTCCCGGAAGCGGGATCCCCATCAGGCCAAGCTCTCCCATCCGTTTCACCAATTCTCTTGGAAAGCGGTCCTCCTTCTCCATCCGGGCTACTTCCCTTTCGACTTCTTTCTGTGCGAAGGCGCGAACCATCTGACGCATCATTTCCTGTTCTTCAGAAAAGTGCATTTTCATACATGCTCCCCCTTGTATGTAAAGCCATGTTGTTTTAATTGTATTGGTAAAAGCCGCGACCGGATTTTTTGCCTAACCAGCCCGCATTGACGTACTTCCGAAGCAATGGACATGGACGATATTTGCTATCACCAAACCCTTCATGAAGCACCTCCATGATATATAGACAAGTATCCAGGCCAATAAAGTCAGCCAAGGTTAACGGCCCCATCGGATGGTTCATACCAAGTTTCATAACGGTATCAATATCTTCAACAGACGCTACCCCTTCATGCAGGGCATACACTGCTTCATTTATCATTGGCATTAAAATACGATTGGCTGCAAACCCTGGAAGGTCACTTACTTCCACCGATGTCTTCCCCAGTTGTTCAGCCATATTGGCAATTTGCCGGTATGTCGCATCACTTGTTTGCAGGCCACGAATAATTTCCACGAGTTTCATAACTGGAACCGGATTCATAAAATGCATACCGATCACCTGGTCAGGCCGGTTTGTTGTAGCGGCAATTTCCGTAATTGGCAGTGATGATGTATTCGTCGCCAAAATCGTGTGGGCTGGTGTCACTTGATCCAATTCCGTAAACACTTTTGCTTTGACATCCATATTTTCTACAACTGCTTCAATGACCAAATCACATGAAGCAGCATCAGTTAGTGTCGCCGATTTGTGTAGCCGGTTTAATGTTTCTGTTTTATCCGCTTCACTGATCCGCTGTTTGTCGACAGACCTGGTCAGTAGTTTTTCAATCGTGCTTAATCCTTTATCCAATGCCTGCTCACTCATATCATGTAAATATACGTTAAATCCGGACTGGGCACAGACCTGGGCAATCCCAGCCCCCATTTGCCCAGCCCCGATCACCATGACGTTTGTAATATCCATTCGTTTTTCCCCTTTCTTTATTACTACGAAAGAATTCCTGCCTATTTGTGAACTGCGGCGAAAGTATGCCGAACTCCGGCGAATTTTTGTCAAACTTCGGCGAAAATGTATCGAATTCCGGCGAAAATATGTCGAACTTCGGCTTTTCGCTATTAAACCTCCACCAGGATTGCATCGCCTTGCCCGCCGCCACTGCAAATGGCCGCAACTCCTAATCCGCCGCCGCGACGTTTCAATTCGTGAATCAAGGTTAAAATAATCCGGGCTCCGCTGGCACCAATTGGATGGCCGAGTGCAACTGCCCCGCCATTTACATTAACTTTTTCCATGTCAATCCCGGCTATTTTTCCACTTGCCAGCGAAACAACAGCGAATGCTTCGTTGATCTCGTACAAATCAATATCGTCTTTGGAATAGCCCGTCTTCTCCAGTAATTTATTGATGACACGTCCCGGAGTTTCCGGGAAGTTCTCCGCTTCAACTGCTACTTCGGCGTGACCAAGAATGGTTGCCATTGGTGTTTTTCCCAAATTTGCTGCCTTTTCATCGGACATTACTACAAAGGCACACGCCCCGTCATTCACGCCTGGTGCATTCCCCGCTGTCACCGTCCCATCCGGGTCAAACGCTGGAGACAATGCCGCCAGTTTATCCAGACTGGTATCCTTTCGTGGTGCTTCATCGGTATCAACAATAATTGATTCTCCCTTTCGTTGTGGCACCTCCAATGGCACAATTTCTTCAGCAAATTTGCCATCCTCGATTGCTTTAATCGCCCGCTGATGGCTGCGGAGTGCCCATTCATCCTGCCCTTCTCTGGATAATCCGAATTTTTCTGCCGTCGAATTGCCGTAATTCCCCATATGAATGCCTCTAAAGGAACATGTCAGGCCATCATGAACCATCATATCAACTACCTTTTTATCACCCATCCGATTGCCCCAGCGTGCATCAGGCAGATAATAAGGGGCATTGCTCATGCTCTCCATCCCCCCGGCAACAATCGTATCCTCATCACCGAGGCGAATGAGCTGATCGGCCAGAGTTACACTGCGCAATCCAGAGGCACATACTTTGTTAATCGTTTCTGTTTTGACATCCCATGGAACCCCTGCTTCACGAGCCGCCTGCCGTGATGGGATTTGGCCTTGACCACCTTGTAGCACTGTCCCCATTATCACTTCATCGATCTCTGTTCCCGGTAAACCTGCACGATCCAATGCAGCACTGATTGACTTCCCTCCTAATTGGGCAGCTGTAAACGGTGTTAATACGCCGCCAAACTTACCAAAGGGGGTGCGTGCTCCTGATACAATAACTGATTTTCTCATTATGACCCATTCCTTTCTATCGGAGTTTATCGAAGTTTACTAGTTTTGTTAACGCTTTCTATAATTGATTGAACGCTCGCTCACTGTAGAGGTACTATATAGAGGGAGAACAACCTCCCTCTATTAGTTTATCACGTTAGTCTATGGTTATGAACTATTCATTAAGCCGTTTTCGTATATTCCTCAGTAAATACAGACATTGCCAGTATTTCCGCAACATCCATCGTTCCAATATCGTCTTCCACTTCTTTTGCCTTCGTACCATCACTAAGCATGGTTAAGCAATATGGACAGGCGCTGGATATCATGGTTGGCTGTACGGCGATTGCCTGTTCTGTACGAGCTACATTGATTCTGTTGCCGGTTGTTTCCTCACTCCACATTAATCCGCCACCAGCTCCACAACACATTGCGTTCTCTCTATTACGCTTCATTTCTACCAGTTCCAGTCCCGGAATCGATTTGAGAATTTCTCTCGGCGGATCATACACGCCATTATAACGTCCAAGATAACAAGAGTCATGATAAGTGAGCCGTTCGTTGATTTCCCCTTTTGGTTCCAGCTTTCCACTCATAACCAAATCAAACAGCAGTTGTGTATGATGATAAACCTCCGCTTCAAAACCAAAGTCCGGATATTCATTTTTGAAAATGTTGTATGCATGAGGATCAGTGGTCACAATCTTGGTCACACCATGTTTCTCAAACTCCTTGATATTTTTTTCGGCAATTTCCTGGAATAAGAATTCGTTGCCAATCCGGCGGGCAGTGTCACCAGAGTTTGCTTCTTTATTCCCTAGAATCGCAAAGCTGATGCCTGCTTGATTCATCAATTTGGCAAACGCAATCGCAATTTTTTGACTGCGGTTATCATATGCTCCCATCGAGCTTACCCAGAAAAGATATTCAAATGATTTGTCTTCTTTTTTCAATTCCTTAACGGTTGGGATATAAACGGATTCATCCAGTTCCCGCCATTTGATCCGGTCTTTTTTCGATAATCCCCATGGGTTACCCTGACGTTCAATATTCATGACTGCGCGCTGGGCATCCGGATCCATTTTTCCTTCTGTCATCACCAGGTAACGACGCAGATCAATAATTTTATCGACATGCTCGTTCATCACCGGACAAGCATCCTCACAATTCCGGCAAGTTGTACAGGCAAACAGTTCTTCCTGAGTAATTACGTCACCAATCAGGTTTACATCCTCCATACTTGCTGCCGCTTCCTGGCGAGCGATTTGATTCCCTTTCGTATTGGAAAACGCATACGCTGGAACCCATGGTGTTTTTCCGGTCACCGCCGCCCCTTTTTCTGTTAAATGGTCACGCATTTTGATCATCAAATCCATCGGTGACAACATTTTACCGGTCCCGGATGCCGGGCAAACATCGGTACAACGTCCGCATTCTACACAGGCATAAAAATCAATCATTTGAAATTGTTCAAAGTCCTCAATTTTACCAACACCAAAGGAAATGTCCGCTTCATCTTCGGCAGCATCTTCATCGAGATCAAAATCTATTTTATTTAGCTTCCCTGTAACCCGTTTGCTCAAAAATACATTAATTGGTGCGGCAATCAGGTGCGCATGCTTCGATTGTGGTACATACACTAAGAAAGTTAAAATTGTAATCGCATGCACCCACCAGGCGATATAAAATACAACTAATGCAGCAGTTGGCGACATCCAGCCAAAGGCCATTCCAATTAAACTGGCAACAGGCTCTGTCCATGTTGCTTCGGTTCCATGCCAAATTTGCGCCATTCCATTACCAACTAAAACCGAGAGCATTAATGTTCCGATAAAAATCAACACAAGTCCCGCTTTAAAGCCCCGTTTTAATCGGACAATCTTTTCTACATAGCGCCGGTGAAAACCAATAGCAACGGCAACCAGGATCATTAACGTAACGAGCTCCTGGAAAAAGGTAAATCCGGGATAAAACACCCCAAACGGCAAGTGTTTACCAGGTGCCAATCCTTTTACGAACATATCAATGGCACCAAATTGAACCAGGATAAATCCGTAAAACATCATGACATGCATGACCCCGGACTTTTTATCCTTTAGCAGCTTGGATTGTCCGAAAACAATTTTGCCAATTCTTCGCAGCCGTTCTTTGATTTCCCCATCAAATTCCGACTTCTTCCCCAATTTGATATATGCTATCCGTGTTGCTACGACTCTGCCAAACAAGTACACACCGTAAATAACAATGGCTGTAAATAGAATCGCATTAAGCAGCAGTAGCGTGTTCATAATCCGAGCTCCCCCTTTTTATGTAGTAAGAAATATATAAATAAATGGATGCCAAAAACCAATACACAGAGCATAGCCATGGTAAGCTACAATTCCCCCAGCTCCAGCTATACATTATTCTGAATTATCCTTTAAAATGACAGCGATTGCATTTAAAAGATAATAAAAAGGTTCTACTCCTACTTTAAATGTGAATGACCATTCAGTCAATACATTTTTAAAATTTATGTGAGAATTATGAACGGATGGGAAATGGGCGGTTCTCCTATCCCATCATTTTTCATAGCAGATTGGGCGGTTTTGGCAATGGCTGGGTAGCAGTTGCTCTGATTTATCAGCGGTTTCTGCACTTTTATCGGCGATTAGCCCCCCCTTTTTTCCTCCCCGCAAAAAATAAGACAGAGGAATTCAACCCTCTGTCCTTGGCCAAACTAACTGCCACGCTGTCTCTACATTTTTTCCGGTGCGGTGACTCCGATTAGGTTCAAACCGTTAGCGATAGTAATGCGAACGGCTTGCATAAGAGCAACGCGTGCTTTGGAACGTTCCGGATTTTCGGTGTCCAGTACTTTTTCAGCATTGTAGAAGCTATGCAATAAAGAGGCCAACTCAAAAATGTATTGGGTTACCTTATGCGGCGTTTCTTTCATGGCCGCGTCGGCTATTACCTGTGGGAAATCCCCCAATTTTTTCAGCAGATCGATTTCCTTTTCCGCTGTTAATAGTCCCGTATCATATTGTTTTGTAACCAATCCTTTTTCTTCTGCCTGTTTGAGCATGGTACAAATTCGAGCATGGGCGTATTGCACATAATAAACAGGGTTATCATTTGACTCAGAACGCGCCAAATTCAAGTCAAAATCAAGCTGTGAGTCATTGGAACGCATCACGAAGAAATAACGTACCGCATCAATACCAACCTCATCCATCAATTCCCGCAATGCTACTGCGTTTCCGGTCCGTTTACTCATCCGAATTTTCTCCCCGTTTTCAAACAGGTTGACCATTTGGATAATTTTCACCGCAAATTTTTCCTTTTCATAGCCAAGTGCCCGGATAGCCGCTCGCATGCGCGGAATATATCCATGATGATCCGCACCCCAGACGTTTATGATTTTATCAAAACCGCGTTCCAATTTATTTTGATGGTAAGCAATGTCCGGGGTTAAATACGTATAACTGCCATCTTTCTTAATTAACACACGATCTTTGTCATCGCCAAATGCTGTCGAGCGGAACCAGGTCGCACCATCTTGTTCATAAATATAGTCTCCCTGTTTCAACGTTTCCAGTGCATCGGCAATTTTATTTTCCTTATATAGCGACCGTTCCGAGAACCAGTTGTCGAAATGAACGCGAAAATCGGCTAAGTCCTTTTTTATCTTGTTCATTTCATATTCCAGCCCATATTCTTTAAAAAATGATAAACGTTTTTCCTTATCCGCATTCGCCCATTTATCGCCATCTTTTTTGGCCAGTTCTTCACCGATCCTAATAATATCAGGGCCGTGATAGCCATCTGCGGGCATTTCTGCATCCATGCCTAGTGCCTGTAAATAACGTGCTTCCACGGACAAAGCCAGGTTATCAATCTGGTTACCGGCATCGTTCATATAGTATTCTCGTTCTACTTGATAGCCCGCAGTATCCAGTACATTGCAAAGCACATCGCCAAACGCTGCCCCGCGTGCATGACCAAGATGCAAGTCACCAGTCGGGTTAACAGAAACGAATTCAACCTGAACCTTTTCCCCTTGGCCGGCATTGCTTCTGCCGTATGCATCCCCTGCTTGCAAAATAGCAGGCACGATCTCACTAAACAGGTCATCTTTGGTAAAAAAGTTAATAAATCCCGGTCCGGCAATTTCGACCTTTTCGATGGCCGCCTTGGTTTGATCGAGGTTTGCGACAATGTCTTCCGCAATTTGCCGTGGTGCTTTTTTGGCAATGCGAGCCAGCTGCATGGCAATATTGGATGCAAAATCACCGTGTGCTTTATCTTTTGGTTTTTCCAGCGTTATTTCCGGCAGCTCTTGTTCCGTTGCCAAATTTGCCTGGACTACCGCCTTAATCATTTCCTGCTTCAATGTTTCTTCGGTTTGCGCTAGTATGTTCATTGGGAAGCCTCCTCATTTCGCTTCATTAAGATTTTTTCGTATATTTCGTCGTTAAACTGCTTTTTGTATCGTCAGTGTTAATTGGTGTCTTCGGGCATCCTGTCCATTCAGTTTCACCTGATAGGCTACCGATAATTCGCCTGGTTTCGTTCGTCTTGGTGGTTGATAGACAATTTCCTCGGTATAAGTTTCCATATGGATCGCCCCATGCATATGTTGAAACAGCGTCTCGGAAGTTTCACCCGGGCTAAATTGCTGGTGCATAGCAACCGCACCCGAGCGTTTAATGCTCACCTTTTCCCGTTGGATTGTCAATAAGTTCTTAATCGTATCCCCGCTGTTTTCCAGTTGCTCATGATACGTTAAAACATCCATTTTATTTCGGTTATATAAATAGCCGGTTGCTTTCGTTGTCGTTTCCTCTACTTGCCCGTTATCTTCAATCCACATATGAAGTTCAATTGCAACCTGGCTTTGTTCCTGTTTCATACTAATCGCTCCTGCCAATTCAGTCGGATATCTACTAATTATAGCGATAAAAGGGGATCAATTTCAATATTAATTGTTTCTATACCAAAGATCCGGTTAAACTAAACTATTCAGAACTATTTGCGTACCAGGCACCTACGCAATTCCGAATAGTTTGCGTACTTGTGACCTGTGTTTATTTCCATTTATCTTTTCCTATAATGGGTATAATGTACACGTTCAAAAAATCCGGATAACCGCTCATGTTTGGCATATGGCCGCTCGTAATTAGGCCGCAACTGCTCAAGATTAGCCGTACTCTTGCTTGTCCAAGCGGGATATCTGCTCGACTCAACCAACAAACCGCTCAAACAACGAAATTGGAGTTAATCAGATGAAATGGTTTAAAAAACGTATTTACATAAAACTTATATTGGGAGTTTTTTTATCTGTCCTGGTCCTTCTATCAGGTGTTTATTTGGCGAGCTATCTGCTTGGTCCACCTGATCTCGTGCCTCAACAAAACACGGTTTACTATAGTCAGGATGGAAAAGTGATTGGCGAAGAGCGTGGTAACCGTGGTGAGGATTGGGTGGATTTAAGCGACATATCCGACCAATTAATCCAGGCAACGCTTCTTGCTGAAGATCGCCACTTTTACAATCATCACGGGTTTGATATTCCACGAATCATGGGTGCTGTCTGGACAGATTTGAAAACGATGTCATTAAAACAGGGTGCGAGTACACTTACCCAGCAGTATGCCCGAAACTTGTATTTGTCTTTTGAAAAAACTTGGACGCGGAAACTGCAAGAAGCATTTTATACGATTCGCCTGGAAATGTTCTATTCAAAGGATAAGATTCTGGAAGGGTATTTAAACACAATTTACTACGGACACGGTGCATATGGTGTGGAAGATGCCAGTAAATATTACTTTAATAAATCGGCCAATGAATTATCCCTTGCTGAAGCGGCAATGCTCGCGGGTATTCCCAAGGGGCCAACCTATTACTCGCCTTACAATAATCTGGCAAATGCCAAAAAGAGGCAAAAGTGGATATTGGGTTTGTTGCGTAATCGCCATATCATCAGTGCCCAGGATTATGAACAGGCAATCCATACCGAACTTGCCTTTACCAAACCGGTTGATCAACAGAAGGCGGACAAGGCTCCCTATTTTCAGGACACCGTTTTACATGAAGCAGCAAACCTGTTGGAACTTGATAAGGAAAAAGTGCGTTCCGGCGGTTATCAAATCTATACGACATTAGATACGGATAAACAAACAAAGTTGGAAAAACAAACGAACACAGTCTTCCAGGATAGTAGCGATATTCAGGTTGGAGCGATCGCCATGGATCCCCATAATGGTGCAATGCGGGCACTCATCGGCGGCAAGGATTACGAGGACAGCTCGTTCAACCGTGCGATTCAGGCAAAACGCATGCCCGGCTCAGCCTTTAAGCCATTTTTATACTATGCTGCACTACAAAACGGGTACACACCAACGACCATGCTGATGAGCAAGCCAACCGTTTTCAAATTGGAAAGTGGCGGAAAATACACACCAAACAACTTTGATGGCTATTATGCCAATAAGCCAATTACACTAGCTCAGGCCCTGGCATTATCCGATAACATTTATGCTGTAAAAACGAATCTATTTTTAGGTGTCGATAAGCTAATCCATACAGCAAGGAAACTAGGTATTACCAGTCAATTGCCCAAAGTACCATCGCTCGCCCTTGGAACCGCTACTGTGTCTGTAAAAGAGATGGTAACAGGGTACGGCATCCTGGCAAATGGTGGTCACGATATTGAAGCTTATACCGTGGAGAAAATCATGGATCCGAGTGGCAAGGTACTTTATAAACGGGACCATAACAGTGGAGAACAAATTCTCGACCCGCAAACGACATTTGTGTTGACCCAACTGATGACGGGAATGTTTGACCGTTCATTAAATGGTTATATGTCAGTCACCGGTTCTACTGTTGCTGATAAACTATCCCGGCCTTATGCTGGCAAATCCGGATCCACCGACTCAGACAGCTGGATGATTGGCTATAGTCCTGATTTGGTAACAGGCATCTGGACCGGCTATGACGACAATCGCCAAATGGAAAAGGTTGCCGAAACAGCTTATGCCAAAGAGGTTTGGGCAGGATTTATGGAGGCCGCCCACAAGGATATGCCACCACGTAAATTTGCCGTCCCATCGGGTGTTGTCAAAGTGTCCATTGATCCGGAAACAGGTAAACGTGCCACACGCTATTGTAATCATAGTCGTGTCATGTACTTTAAAAAAGGCACTGAACCAACTGAATATTGCAGCCTTCACTTACCAAATGATAAAGCAAAAAACGGTGACGGTCATAAACAACAGAAAGACAAGAAAAAAGGTACATTAAAAAAACTATTTGAATCGCTGTTTTGACGGGACAAGGAGGCTGTCCCCCTTGTCCCTAAAAAACGGCTGACCCGTTAATCGGATCAGCCGTTTTTTTGTCCTAGTAATACATGTGTAAGCCCATGTATATCATATTTTACAAATTTATCTTGTAAAGTACAACATATTCTGCAATTGTTCACGATTCATTCACAAATTGTTCACGATTTCGGAAGTGCCTGCTTCAATTCGTCGGCGGAATTATTCCACATGTCACCGCCATTGAAATCAACAAGGAAGTCGCGTAACAGCTGTTTGGAATGTTCGTCCATATGATCAAGGATAATTTTTCCTTTTAAGGATTTTTCCATATGGGTAACATGTTCAGGCATGGATTTATAGGCGCGCTTTATCGAACGGTCAACCCTAATCTCACTGCCACAAACACCGGAAAAATATGGGCCGTTTTCTCCTTTATCAACTGTAACCCAAACAATCCAGTACAATTTACCATTCGGAACGGCATCTTTATCCGGCAAAAATTTCACGCGACGTTCTACCTGGCTCCGTCCATGCATGGCGCCCATATCGACAAATGCCCGATCTTCATTTGGATCGACAATCACCGGTGAAACATTTTCCAGACTAATTGAACCTGCACCAAAGCCCCTATCTCCATCAAGCGGATCATCTTTTATAATAGTGAATGGATTACTCTTCTTATTGTTGGAAGACTGTTCTGAACTCATTCTTTGAACCTCCTTCATACTGATGGTACCTATTGTAGCACAGGTAAAGCGAAACTTCATTCAGTGAGGGTTCCCTTGCTTCAATGAATTAGAAAAAACAGTTGAGGAAGAATTTTATAAGTTTAAATCTCTCTATTTGTAAACAAGGACCTTGATTTTACTATGAAAACAACGGCCAAAATTGCAACAATACAGTTGAAACTCTCTACTATGAAAATGTTAAAATGGATTTTTTGATATAAAGTTGCAACAAAGTCAACCGCAGCATGAGCTAAAATCGCGTATAGCAGATATTTCATTTTCTGGCTTTTCACTCCATAGAGAACCAATAATGAAAACCCTAAGTGATGCGTAAAGGCGAATATTCTTTCCAAGCCAGTAAATAAATACACATAAGCAGGTGTGTTTACCAATTGTTCTTTTCCAGCCTGCAAGCCTTCAGCAACACTCCCGCTGTTTGTCTGGATGAGTGTATCTAAGGTTCCTGAATTGACCATATAGGCATTGATGATTAATGAAATACTTGCCAATCCTCCGATGAAAAACGCTTCAACACCACCATGTCCAATCCCATAAGCAATCCCATCTTTCCAGTCTCGATAATTTTTCAAAAAGTAACGAAATCCAATGTATCGTCCCACTTCCTCAAATATCCCCGCAGCCAAACAGCCGTAAAGAGCGTAAAGGTAGGGATTTGTTAACCACTCCTGTGTGTATGGATTAACCCCGAACACATATTGATGCAGTAATTTCTCCAGGATTTGCGAAAACACAATAAAAACGAGCAGCCCGATCAGAATCGGCTTCCAGGAAATCCGGTATTTTCTTATAAAATAAATTGCACAAAACACTGGTACCCCAATTGCCAAAACCCCGCTGATCACCATAAATACAATGGATAAAGTACCCACCAATTGTTTATCCCCCTTATCCCTTTCAAATTTTTAATAACCCACCTGGTCCAAAATGATCGATATGAGAATCATAATGATTAATATAAACACCAGAATTCCAGATACTGCACCAATGGAGCTAAACCAAATGACTAAGAATGATGTTATAATAGCGATAATACCAGTGACAATGAATAGAACCCCTATTCTGCGTGCTAGCTTCTCTCTATTCACTGGTTCCCAAAAACCAGCAAAAAAGAAAAATGTTTTTTTAGACCGGACAACGTATCCAATCCATACGAAACATGCACCAATAATGATACCAATCAGTGAATCCATGTCCACGTTTCACATCCTTTAATCCCGCAAAAGTCTTGTATGATTTCTCCCTACCAAGGTTTACGATAATCGTTTATAAATGTTTCATTTATTCATAACAGATAGGTAAGGTTTTTGAGGTGACAAAAGATAATTTGGTCGATATGTCGGATCGAAAAATCGGCACGTTGCCTTGGGAGAAACCAGGGGAGAGATGAGTGGGCTTTATCCTGACAAGGGCAGAATAGAGCTGGATGATTTGTATATTTGCTTACCTTAAAGAAAATCCGCCCTTATGCAGGCGGATTTTCTTTCAATGAATCGATCAAAACCCAAGCTTCTTTAATTTCCTGTTCCGAATAATTTTGTTTGGGTTTAACCATGTAGACCTTCTCTACCACTTGTTTTCTCGGTAAATCATCAAAATAAAGCATCGTTGCGACAAGTTCCAAAAACCGGGAACTTTTTGTTTTCAATTCTGCTACCTTATCAGCAAAATCAGGCATGTCCAGGGAAAACTGACGCAGGAATTCCTGACCATCCTTTGTGATTTGATAATTGTATTGATAATAATTACTTTTTTCCTCTTTCTCTTCTGAAACAAATCCCAAGTTTGTCAGCTCTTCTACTCTCAGAGACAGTTCCTCTGAATACGGTCCATAAAAATGAAACTGAAACTTTTCTGCAAACGGTACATGGTTTTTTTGTAAAATATAAATCATTTTCTGCAACTTTTTGCGGCCTGGTACCTCTTTTGCAATAGAAAAGAAGTGCATTAATTTGGCATGATCAGTTAACATGTTGATTCGCTCCCTCATGATACAAAAGTTCTAGTATCCGTTTTCTTTTATCATCATCCATTTCCGGAAGTACATCAGCTGGAAAATATAGCTTATGATCGGTACGTTTCTTCCCGGAAATGGACTCAACAATATCCGATTCGCGGGAAAGCTCGCGAAGTTCATGATTTGGCATCAGCAAGAAAATCGGCAGACGCTCTTCCTCCTCACCAGGCCGGTAAAAATCGTATGGCAAGTCTGACGATGAGTCAACCACCAGATAATATTCCGGATCGATTCCAGCTTCCTGAAACATTCGGTACAGCTCCATCCATTCTTTCATTTGCAGGTTTGGATTGAATTCCACATACTTAAACAGCCGCCGATTCATAAACCGTTCGCACAGGTCACGTAGAATCGCATCGTCTTCCTCCTGCCAAAGCTGGAAATAATAGAATACAATTGCTTCATCCAGTTTCAAGTATTCATCAAGATCGGGTTTTTCGTTAAAAAAAGAAATAAAATGCGTCGGCTTTAGCTTAAATTGATAGTTATTATCAAACAAATACTTCGCCCGATGCAAAATCTTTGATAGAATCACTTCAGCACTGCGGGTTACCGGGTGAAAGTATACCTGCCAATACATTTGATAACGGCTCATGATGTAGTCCTCCACCGCATGCATCCCACTCGACTTAATAACAACCTGATCGTCAAGCGGGCGCATCACTCTCAGAATTCGCTCCATATCAAAATGGCCATAACTGACCCCAGTAAAATAAGCATCCCGCTGCAAATAATCCATCCGGTCGGCATCAATTTGACTGGAGATAAGACTGACAACCAGCTTATCTTCATATGTTTTCGCAATCACGTCCGCAACCTTTTGGGAAAAACCCTGTTCCACCCGTTCTAAAATCGTATGTATTTGCGTATTACCAAGGATAATTTTCTGGGTAAAATCTTCATGATCGAGTTTAAAGACTTTTTCAAAGGAATGGGAAAAAGGACCATGTCCCAAATCATGCAATAATGCGGCACAAAGGCACAACAAACGTTCATTATTGTTCCATTGCGGTTGATTCTGGAAGTTGAATATGATTCGGCGGACAATCTCATACACGCCCAATGAATGGTTAAAACGACTATGTTCAGCACCATGAAAAGTCAGGTTGCTCGTCCCCAGTTGTTTAATTCGCCGCAAACGTTGAAATTCCGGTGTTGCGATTAAATCCCAAATGACCCGATCATTCACATGAACATATCGATGCACAGGATCTTTAAATACTTTTTCCTCATCCAACTGTTCTTCTTTATACATTTCATTACACAACCCGTTTCTTTTCGATAGTTTTGTTATATTATATAATAGAAACCCGAAGTTAAAAAGAGGCTTTGGCAAATTCATTGTTGCCGGCGCATTGCTCATATTGAGGAAAACATGACAATGATGCAGTTTCCAAAGCACTGCAAGGAGTAAAATATGAAAAATTGGCAAGATATTATACGACATACAACATTTCGCTATGTGGATCAATCAGAACAAGCATATATCGAACAGATACCCATTTCGGCCATGGCCTCGTTTGCCATTGATGATGCCCTGGCAACATCAGTCAGCGAGGGGAACTCACCACCGACCCTCCGATTATGGGTACATCCGGAAACAATCGTGCTTGGTATTCCTGATGCCCGCCTCCCCTTTATTGAACAGGGAATTACGATGCTTCAGGAGCAGGGATATCAGGTAATTGTCCGTAATTCAGGCGGGCTTGCCGTTGCCCTTGATGCAGGCGTGTTAAATATCTCACTCGTCTTACCCGGGGTAAAACATATATCAATTTACGACTGTTATGAGGCGATGGTCAGCTTTGTTCAATTCATGCTGCGGGATAAGACGGACGCAATTGAAGCTTACGAAATTGTTGGCTCCTATTGCCCCGGTGATTATGACTTAAGTATTGGTGGTCGCAAATTTGCCGGCATTTCCCAGCGTCGAATCAAAGATGGCGCGGCTATTCAAATTTATTTGGATGTAAACGGAGACAGCCATCACCGTGCCGCATTAATTCGCGACTTTTATGCGGTTAGCTTGCAGGGGGAAGAAGCAACGTTTGCCTATCCCGAGGTGAATCCCGAAACGATGGCCTCCCTGTCTGAACTGCTTCATGAGCAAATAACCGTAGCCGATATGAAACAACGAGTTTTTGCCGCCTTAAAAACATTAAGTGAGGAAATCATTTGCACGGATTTCTCAGAGGATGAGCTGGCAACATTTTATACACGGCTCCGGCAAATGGAAAAACGAAATGAATTCATTTTAAGGATGAAATAATTCGAGCCACCAGACCTTCTATAGGAATGGTGGCTCTTACGCCTGCGGGATACCTGCAAGCGGTTGATATCACGCACGTTTGGGTTGATGATTCCAGTGTGCAGGTCGATATTTGGGATCGTTTGGTCGATATCACGCGTTATTGGGTCGATGCCCTGCAGCATATGGTTGATATCCACTGCACACTGGTCGATATTACATGTAACCCAGTTGATATCCGCGTGCTTTTGGTCGATTGCGCACCCGCTTTAACTAATACTCTACGATTCCATATTTTCCCTACCAATTTGCGTGATACCCTGTACTATCCGATTAAGCCGCCCCGGAACACGGGCTGATTACGATTGAGCGGCAGTGATAAGCGCAAGGTGATACACGTCATCGGCATTGCAGCCGCGGGATAAGTCATTCACTGGTTGATTTAATCCTTGTAAAATCGGACCAACGGCTTGAAATCCACCGAGGCGTTGAGCAATTTTATACCCGATATTGCCTGCCTCAAGACTTGGGAAGATAAATACATTTGCCTTACCTTCCAGAACTGAATCTGGTGCTTTTTTCTTTGCTACACTTGGGACAAAGGCTGCATCAAATTGGAATTCCCCATCAATCACCAGGTCAGGATTCTTTTCCTTTGCCAGTTTGACTGCTTCTACGACCTTATTCGTCTCATCTGATTTGGCTGAACCCTTGGTAGAAAAACTAAGCATAGCTACCCGTGGATCCACATCAAATAATTTGGCAGTTTCGCCACTCTCCACGGCAATTTCAGCTAAATCCTGACTGTCTGGAGCAATATTGATCGCACAATCAGCAAATACATATTTTTCTTCACCGCGCACCATAATGAATACGCCCGACGTTTTCTTGATTCCTTCTTTTGTTTTAATAATCTGTAACGCCGGCCGGACTGTCTCCGCTGTTGCGTGTGCTGCCCCACTTACCAGCCCGTCTGCTTGATTCATGTAAACAAGCATAGTGCCAAAATAATTTTCATTCTGCAACAACTCACGAGCTTCCTCTGCAGTCGCTTTTCCTTTACGCCGTTCAACAAACGTTTCAACCATTAATTCAAATTCCGGAAATTCCGCCGGATCGACAATTTTGCTTGCGGATACATCGACCCCAATTTCCTCCGCTTTATGCTTGATATTCGTCTTATTTCCAAGTAGCACAGGGGTTAAAATTCCTGCTGCTCCCAATTTACCAGCAGCTTCCAATATTCGTTCATCCTGCCCCTCTGGAAAGACTATATGTTTATCCTGATTAATAATGGTGCTTTCAATTGTTTCAAAAAGGTTACTCACATCGAACCCTTCCTCTCAAATAAAATTCTTTCGTGATTGCTATCATCTGTCCAACCAACATCATAATGGATTCAGGATAATATGAAAAGAAATCCACTACGATTAACCGGGTTTTTCACAAATCTGTTGAAAATGTTGATATAGCAGTTGATTTCGAAACCGTACTCCATGATTATCATTCCCCAATTGTGTTATAGTAAAAACATGAGCAATGAAAATGGATGATATGTAAAGGAGCGATATATAATGGTCGAAGCAGTTGAAACAGCGGACGGTTGGTATTCCTTGCATGATCTTAGAAGTATCGACTGGACTTCCTGGAAGATGGCATCAAGTGAGGAACGAGAAGCTGCCATTCATGAATTCGAACAATTACTAGCTAAATGGGAGGCAGTTGAAGAAGCTAAAAATGGCAGTCATGTACTTTACACAGTGATTGGTCAAAAGGCGGATCTCATGTTTATGTTTCTCCGTCCAACCATGGAAGAGTTGAACGAATTGGAAACAGAATTTAATAAATCAAAGTTCGCTGAATATCTAAGGCCGTCTTATTCCTATGTATCTGTCGTTGAAATTTCCAAGTATTCCGCGCCAAAAGAAGGGCCAGCATTAGAAACTTATCCAAAAATCCAGGAACGGCTCAAACCAATTTTGCCAAAGTGGGAGCATATGTGTTTCTACCCAATGGACAAGCGCCGGCAAGGGGAAGACAATTGGTATGCGACAGAAAAGGATATCCGGGCAAAACTGCTATATGAACATAGTAAAACCGGCCGCAAATACAGTGGCAAGGTGAAACAAATCATTACTGGATCGTTTGGCTTTGATGACTGGGAGTGGGGCGTTACATTATTTGCCCATGATCCTATCCAGCTGAAGAAAATTGTTTATGAAATGCGCTTTGATGAGGTCAGTGCCCGTTTCGGCGAATTTGGTGAATTCTTCGTCGGCAACCACCTGCCAAAAGAAAATATACCAGCATTTTTACACGTGTAAACTGTTTATTAAAAGGCTTCCTGCCACTTTTCAGGAAGCCTTTTTGTCATTTAGAGTTACGTCTCTCTTTTATACCTCCAGCATAACGATTACTTAGTTGTTTTGTCATACCTGATATAAAAATTTCATACACATCATTAAAGAGCCTAGCATAAGGATATACAGAAATGGGGGTGTGCGTTTGACTATTTTCCATGCATGTCAGTTTTTTTCATTGTGACCTAAAACGTGCTGTCCCATCGATAATTGAATAGTCAATGGAATGTGAGTCGAAACGATACCCTTTGTATTAACTCTATAGTGTAGTTTAAATTATTAGGTGGAGGTTTTCTTTATGAGTGAACAGCAAGATTATACCAACCCAATGTATCCTTACTACTACCCATACCAATCCTATTATCCAGTATACGACTATCGAGCGCTATATCCACAACAACAATTTTCACGAGCTGAGCCGCAGGGTGGCCAGCAATTTCCACAAACAACACAACAATTCCCGCAATCAGACCAGCAATTTCCGCAAGCGCAGCAGCAATTCCCACAGTTCCCAACAGGCGCAGCGGGTGAACAAGGTGGTACAACCGGAACAACTGGCACACCAGGCGAAACCGGGATGCTGCCACCACAGCAATCCTATATTGAAAACATATTACGACTGAACAAAGGAAAAGCCGTAACTGTTTATATGACGTTTGAAAGTGGTGAAAGTGGCGGTGGCGGTAGGGAGCAAGTATTCAAGGGAGTAATCGAGGCCGCTGGTCGGGACCATATTATCTTAAGCGATCCAGAAACAGGTATGCGCTATTTACTGTTAATGGTTTATTTGGACTACATCACATTTAGCGAAGAAATTAATTACGCTTATCCATTTGGCGGTGCAGCGGGCCCTGGTCTGGCAACATATCCGCCGCGATAAAGGCTGCCTAAAAAAGTATGGGAGGTTCACTTTTAAGGGTGAATGCTCCCATACAATATCTTCCTTCTTAAACATTACCATTCCTGTGAAGATTGTGTTTGCCGAAAAGGAGCGTACATCTATGCGACATCCATATGAAAAATTTATGAAGATGGAATTATTCGCCATTATCGGGGCGATTATTGTCGGGATTATCGCTCTTATCAAAGGCTTTGTTTTAGTCGTCATCCTTGCCCTTTATATGGTGTCCTTTAGTATGTTTAGTGGCGCAATAGTGGAATGGAACACACGTCAAACACAACAAGCAGGTAAACATCTGTTGCAGGCGGCAATGTTATTTATTTTCACGACCTATATGATTTTCCATTTATAAAGGATGTTCAAAAAGTCCGGTAAAAATGACGTGCCCCTTCAAAAGGGGTATGCCGACGTTGGGCGCAAAGCCCGTTTTTAGTCGGCCTTCCTTTGAAGAAGTTCGTTGGCTTGCTTTTCCGCTCCTCATGTATCTTCTATGTACACTCCGGTGCTCAAAGCTACGCCGCCTAGAACTTCTCGGTCCTTTTTATCCCTCCTTTTTGAACACACATTTATAAAAAGTATATCCTTTACAAATATTTCATGACAGCATACCCTAGCAAAATCCAGCCGATTAAAAATGCTACACCACCGAGCGGGGTAATCATGGCAAATGTTTTAATTCCGGATGTGGAATAAATATACAGGCTCCCCGAAAACAGGACAATCCCAATAAAGAACAGCCATCCAGCCCAAAGCATACCGCCAGTCTGAATTTTACTCATCAAAAGGCCGGTCACGAGCAAGGCCATGGTGTGAAACATTTCATAATGAACAGCCTTCTCCCATATACCCAGGGACTTTTCCGTAACTTTCCCCTCTAGCCCGTGCGCTCCAAAAGCACCTAAAGCCACTGCCAAAAAACCATTAAGCGCACCAAGCGCCAAAAATAATTTCATCTCCGTTCATCCCTTCATGAAAAATAGGTATCGAGTGAAATATGTGAAAACCTAAAAGTCAAAAATTGATTTCCCATTCGCACCATCATCATCAAACTCCGATTGTTTTCCTAATTGCCCATTACGTGGTGAGTCATACGTTTTTCCCATCATTGCCTTCATTTCATTTGCTGTAATATCATTGGTCGTTGCAGTTGGTTCATCTGTATTCTCAAGAAGAAGCTCACATAATAGTTTCACATTTTTGATGTGCTCGATCATCTTTTTATGGCTTGTTTGTTTTTCCCTTGCTTGTTGAGCTTCCCTGATGATTCGCTGAAGCACCGTTTGATCCGTTACTGACATCGTCTAACCGCTCCTTATTTGAACTTTCTACAGTATAACACGTGAAAGGGTATCTATGTAAAATCACGGATTAAGGTGGTATGTGCCAAATTAGTTGAGTATCCTTACTAACTAGTTGATCATTTGCGGTATTTCAGTAGCCCAGGTTTCGTGCGCGTACAAAAAGCCTTAGTTCTGTTCCAAGGCTTTGGCGTTCTAACTGAAGATAGTTTTTTCTTTTTCCTTCTGCTGCTCTTCTTTTGTATAGCGGTCAAAAACCCATTGCAGAAACTTGATTTCACGTTTTTGCAATGGCCTGCCAAGCTTCTCTTGCGTATCCTTACATACCTGCGAAAAACTTCCCATGATATTGACCCTCCCAAAAAAATGACAGTCAAAATACTCTCTATATTGTATCCTTATTCTAGTCATATATCAATCTGACCAAATATGTGTTTTTTGTGCATCTTTAAGGCTATGCTTATTGCTTTATAACATCTATCTTATTGTTTACTTCCAAAATCTTTCTGGTATTTTACATGCCGGATTTGACTTTTTCGTGCATCAGAAAAAAAGCTAATCGATCGAGTTTGGCTTGAAATCGATCGAGTTTGGCTTGAAATCGATCGAGTTTGGCTTGAAATCGATCGAGTTTGGCTTGAAATCGATCGAGTTTGGCTTGAAATCGATCGAGTTTGGCTTGAAATCGATCGAGTTTGGCTTGAAATCGATCGAGTTTGGCTTGAAATCGATCGAGTTTGGCTTGAAATCGATCGAGTTTGGCTTGAAATCGATCGAGTTTGGCTTGAAAGGCCCCCTTTTACAGGGGGCCTTTCAATGAACAAGTTTATTTCTTTAACTTATTTACCTATTTTTTCTTCCAGGTCATTGATTCTTGAACGTAGTACCTCCATATCTTCTTTGGTTGCAATGCCTAAGTCTTTGAGCATTTTTTCAGTCTGGTTTTGTTGCTTGGTACTCCATTCGCTTTTTTTGGATTCGCCTTTTTCAATAAAATTGTTCATTACAGTACGTGCCTGTTCCTGAGTTAACTCATTTTTATCAACCAGATCTTTCAATTTCTCTTCCAATTTCTCCTTGCCACTCACAGCTGCACCCAATCCCAACAAAAATCCTTTACGTAATAAGTCTCCCATGATATGACCTCCTATTTGTTTGATTGTATCATTTGATAATGTCGTAAAAACAACAAATTCAGGATAAAGAAAAAGATAACCAGAACAATCACGCATCCGATTAGCAAGAACGACATTCTCATTTGATAAGCATAAATACCTGTCAAACCACTACCTGCAACCATAATAAATGATATGACTTCAAGGAGCAAATAGAACTGATGCAGTAATCGATTATACTGTTTCTTCTTTTGCCATTTTCTATCCTTTTCCCCTCTTTCCAAGAAATCTAACATCGCTTTAGGAAAAGAGATGACTGGCTTTAGTGCATCTTTGGCAATTTCCTTATATACTGATTCGATAAAGGTCTTGCCACCAAACCACTCCTTTATCAATGGCTTGGCCCATTTTCCCAGATCGATTTGTGGGTAAATGCCAAATAATATACCAAGCACAATTGATACGGCCCGACCTAAATAAGCATAATCGGCCGAAAGCTGGATGGGCTGTTCCCGAATGAAAATACGAATATCATCCTTGATTTGTTCCATTACCTGGTTATCCATATTATTAAACGAGCCGTTTTCATACATTTCAATTGTCTGCTTAAACATTTTGATAAGGGAGTTACGGTCGGCATTTGGCAGGAGAAATTTCATCTCATCCAGTGCTGTTAATATCTTGTCATAATCATCGACAATTATCCCTTGAATGAGGCGTTTAAATAATTGGGTATCCTGTTTGCGAATTTCACCAATCATTCCAAAGTCAATAATGACAATGGTTCCGTCTTCCTGAATCAGAATATTCCCTGCATGTGGATCCGCATGAAAATAGCCAGGGTTAAAAAATTGATCGAAATAAAAATCAAATAAAGTTTTCGCGGTCTCCCTAATATTAATCTCATGTTCATGCATGAAATCGACATCGACTATTTTGGCACCTTTCACCCATTCCATGACGAGAATTTTATCGGTACACAACTCATCATAATAATCCGGAATATGTATGGATGGAAACCCTTCATAACGTTCCTTGAAATATTTCGCAAAATCAAGTTCCTGCCTAAAATGCAATTCTCGCTCCATGACAAAAATTAATTCGCGGTACAAGGTATGCAAGTCGGTCTTTTTTCCAAGCCTGGTAAACACGCGCATCAGCCAAAACACAATTTTTAATGCTTTAAAATCCATATGAAACGTTTCTTTCACATGACGCCTGCGGATTTTAATAGCGACAAGCGTGCCATCAAGCAGCCTCCCTTGATACACTTGCCCGATGGATGCGGATGCGATCGGTTTTTCCAGTATTTCACTAAAATGGTCGTCAATACTGCCTCCCCATTCCTGCTCCATGACGTGTTTTGCATAAGAAAAGGATACAGGTGGAACGCGATCAACCAGACCCGTTAATTCCTTGATGAACACATCTGGCATCAGGTCAGCCCTTGTACTTAAAAATTGCCCAACCTTGATTAATACGCCGCCAAGCTTCACCGCTTTGATCCGGTATTCTTTGGCTATTTTGCTTAGTAATTCATTCCATTTTTGCCATGTTCGATCATCCCAGATTCGATGCCTAACATGAAAAAGGTATATTTGGATGATAAACTTTATTGTCATCCAAACGATAACCGTACAACGATAGATAACATTGTATTTTAGTGGCTTTTGCACGATTAGCACCTCAACTTACTATACCCGCAATTGTAAGCGCCTTAAACTTGTTTTCACGCATTATCGGGCTGTAATACCAAGTTTCACTGTATAGCATATTCATCTCTTATATTTATACTCGCTTTTAAAAAAATTAAATTTAGGGCTGGATTATTTTGATCTTTAACGGTAGAATGGTGAATAAGTAAAGAAATTATATTTATTTCGTTATTAATGTATAAAAATACGCAAAGGGGAATAATTATGCATGAAAAATATAGACTTATAGATCATCTGAAATTTATCATTCCGTCATGCATCGGTGTTTTTCTATTTATGATACCTATCCCAAGCAGTGATGGACTAACTATTCCTATTGCCGTTTTGGCCAATTGGGTAGAGAATTTGCTGGTTGATCAGCTTTCAGCTATTATGATGATCATTATTATCATTACAGCTATCATGACGGTACTTGCCAAAATCAGACCAGAAACATTCACCAAATCACCATTCTTTCAAAATCTGTTCCATGTCAGCAATTTTTGGGCCGTAACGCGCGTGTTAGCTGCCATATTTGCCGTGATGGTGTTTTTCCATTTGGGAACAGAAGCCATCTATAGTGAGGATACCGGGCAAATGCTCCTTGGTGACTTATTACACGTATTGTTTGCTGTCTTTTTGTTTGCCGGATTATTTTTGCCTTTGCTGACGAACTTTGGGCTGCTTGATTTATTTGGTACACTAATGACAAAAATTATGCGGCCATTGTTCCGTTTACCGGGTCGGGCATCAATTGATTCACTGGCGTCATGGGTAGGCGATGGAACGATCGGTGTACTGTTGACAAGTAAACAGTATGAAGATGGGTACTATACCAAGCGTGAAGCAGCCGTTATTGGTACAACTTTTTCCGTTGTTTCGATTACCTTCACGTTGGTAGTCATTGGTCAAGTGGGACTTGAAAATATGTTTGTTCCTTTTTATTTAACAGTACTCATAGCGGGCCTCGTTGCTGCCATCATTATGCCGCGCATTCCGCCGTTATCGAGAAAAGCGGACACTTACATTAATGAAACGACAGAAGATATCGAGGAACAAACTCCCGAAGGATATAACAGTCTCACATTTGGCTATAAAAAGGCATTAGAACAAGCCAAAAAGCAGTCCAGCCTTACAAAATTTCTCAAAGAAGGCGTGCAAAACATCCTGGATATGTGGATGGGAGTTGCCCCAATCGTTATGACGTTTGGCTTGGTTGCCCTGGTTATTGCGGAGTACACCCCGTTCTTCCAGTGGTTGGGTGTACCATTTATTCCACTACTTGAGCTGTTGCAAATACCATCTGCAGCCGAAGCTTCGGAAACGATATTAATCGGGTTTGCCGATATGTTTCTTCCGTCCATTGTAGGCTCATCGATTGAATCGGACATGACCAGGTTCATCGTTGCGGCACTATCCGTTACCCAGCTAATCTACATGTCCGAAGTTGGCGGGCTGCTGCTGGGAACCAAAATACCGGTCTCCTTTGTCGACTTATTTGTCATTTTTATACTAAGAACTATCATTACGTTGCCGGTCATTACTTTAATAGCACATTTTCTTTTTTAGACAGAAATTGGATATAAAACAAAAGAGGCTGCCTCCTGAATGAAGGGATCAGCCTCTTTATTATTTAGCTGGAAAATGGTCAATTATTTACAGCTAAAGCATGCTTTATTTTCTGAACAATTAACGAGGTGTTTTTTGGTAACTCTTGATCTACGTGTTCATCTTCACTGGCCTTTTCCACTAGTTCATCATCATAGCCCAGCTGTTTTGCCACTGCTTTCATAAACTCATAGATACTGCTTATTTTAGCCGGGCCGACATGATACACGCCGGTTAGGTCATTATGGGCCATTTCATTAATAACCATTGTGACATCGTCAATATGCACAAAGGAGCGAATCAGATCGTCACGAAAGCCAATTGGTTTTCCCGCGCGCAAATGGTAGGCCAAGCGATCTGTTTGTTCATCCAATTTACCAATAACATTTTCTCCATAAATTGGACCCGCTCGTAAAATCACAGCATTCGTCAGTTCATTCGTAATTAAATGTTCCGCCTTTACCTTCCCATTTACATAGTTATGAAATTTATGGTCATCAGGTAAAGTGGATATTGGATCATCTTCCACGTATGGACCTTTGCCATCAGAAAAAACTAAATCGGATGACAAATATACCAATTTTATCTGCGGCGTCAGATGCGTAATCAAGTGCATAAGACCTTGATCGGTTAACTCGTTCTCATTTGGCCCGCTCATCACTGCCCATACCACCACATCCGGGGTCTCCTCCTTAAAAAAGCGGGAGAATGATTCCGGTTCGTTGACATTCAACTTATAGAGTCCGTCAAGCATGGCTGGTTCCTGTAAATATGTTCCGATCACTTCATCCGTTTCCGATTCCTTTAATTGTTTATAAACAGATACACCCAAATAACCATTAGCTCCGAAAACACATATTTTCATTTTTGCCACCTTCTATAAATTGGATTTAGAGGTTGTTCTGCTAGCTGTGCTCTGTTTTCCTACTTGCCTGACTAAAGACACCTCTTATAGATGATAATTTCCCCTCAATGACCGGTTGTGAAACCACCTGAATTGGTTTGCTTGACAATAGAAGGACGATAACTGCCGCAATGACGGCCAATCCAGCCAAATCCAAAATATTATCGACCTTAAACAAATCATAATGCCGGAATACTTGAATAAAGAATCCATGCAGGAGATACACATATAACGTTCTTGTTCCCAAATGGGTGAGCATATTTTTATTTTTCGGAACCCAGGCTAAAACGCTCATCGCCATTAGCGCCGAAGTGATATAAACAAGCAGACGTGCAACACCACCGAAATCCGGCATATCAAGATCACTATACGATTTGGAAGCCAATAGCCAGCCAGAGTTTATTTCAGGCGCAAAATAAATTGCTCCGGCAACCGACACCATGACGATTACCGAGATAATTCTTGCCGCTTTCGTCTTTAACAGCATGACATGTTCTTCTTTCAGCCAATAACCAATCAGGAAGAACGGAAAGAACACAAAGGTACGTGATAAACTAAATGTTTGACCAATCTCACCGAAATACCCAACAAGCAAGCCAATTTCAACAGCAATAGCCATACCTAATACGGGCGGTATCTTTTTAAACCAGTACAACAGCATATGCCAGCTGAATAGACTGAACAAAAACCACAGTGACCACTGCGGATCAAACAGACCGTTTTGCCAGCTGTCTTTGCCAATAATGAAATAAAAAATCGTATAAACCATCTGAAATATTAAATATGGTAATAGCAATTTTTTTGCTAGTTTTAGAACATAGTCTTTTTTGCCCGACCCTTTTGCAAAAAACCCGGATAAGAAGATAAATGCAGGCATATGAAATGTATAAATCCACATGTATAGCGTGTTAATTTTCTGCGAGTCGTCTGCAAATGGTTGAAGCATGTGACCAAACACCACTAAAAAAATTAATGCTAGTCTGGCATTATCAAAAAACGCATTTCTTTCCATGAAGCTCATCCTTTTTAAAAAAAGTATGTTGTTTAATTTCTAGTTTACCCGTTTTCACACGGAAATACCTCCATAACGGCCTATTTTCATCAGGATGTTAAAGCTGTGTAATTGAACTGAAATGAAGATATCACGATGTAATAATTTCTATAAAAATGCCATACTTTTGGTCAGCGTTGTTTGGGTGCCCCGACACCCAAACAACTGACTACTTCGCCACCTTTTTCTTTTGAGTTGTTGCTTTTTTCTTTCGTTTTGGTTGTGCCGGTTTGGGTTTGTCCTTTTTGGCACGATCCAGTGACGCCTGCAGTGCATCCATCAGGTTGGTCACATTATCTGGAGTCGGTTGTTTTTCACCCGTTGCTACTACATGATCCTTATTATTTTTCTTATCCTCAATTAAATCAAGCAAAGCGGTTCGGTAGTCATCTTTATACTTTTCCGGATCAAATTCGGTTGACAATTGTTCAATCAGCATTTTCGCTGTATCCAGTTCTTTTTCGGTTGTCTCTACCTGCTCAGGCACATTTGGCACGTCCTGTACTTGCCGAACCTCATCAGGATAATGAATGGTTTCGACAACCAATGTATTTTGATAAACCCGAATACAAGCAAGCTGCTCCTTAGAGCGGATAATCATTTTGGCGACACCAATTTTACCTGTATCCTGTAATGCCGCTCTCAGCAGGGCATAGGATTTACTACCGCCTTCATTAGGTGACAAATAATAGCTCTTTTCAAAGTAAATCGGGTCAATTTCCTCTAATTGGACGAAATCAACAATTTCCACCGCTTTATCCGCTTGTTCTTTCTTCAAAGCGGCCAATTCCTCATCGTCCAGGACAACAAATTTATTTTTGGCATATTCATAGGCTTTTACAATTTCATCATTTTCTACTTTTCGGTCACATACAGGACAAACGCGTTCATATTTGATTGGTGTCTGGCATTCTTTATGAAGCTGCCTAAGCTTGACATCTTTGTTTTCCGTAGCGGCATGCATTTTAACCGGAATATTCACCAAACCAAAACTAATAGTCCCCTTCCACATCGTATGCATGAAACATACCTCCTTTTTTTACATGAAATGTCTCTGTTTTAGTGTTCCGTTCTTGTTTCACTTTATCCTTTATGGGTAATTATCTTCTCTTGAGCCATATTATAAAGTGATTACTAAAAGGAGGTGTTTTAGTAATGGAAATCATGAAGCCAATTGCCAGCACAACCATACCGACCGGCGCTGAGTGGGTATATGAGGTGAAATATGATGGTTTTCGTTGTTTGCTTTCCTGGGAGAAGGATCAGGCGACATTAACAAGTAAAAACAATAAAGATTTAACTTCCTTGTTCCCTGAAATTGTAAATTTTTGCAATGTCCACCAGAAAAGGGTTGAACACTTGCTACCCGTTCAATTAGATGGCGAGTTAACTGTATTGAATCATACGTACCAGGCTAATTTCTCATGGATGCATACGCGCGGCAGAATAAAAACGGCATCGACAATCCACCAAGCGGCAAGGAAACGGCCGGCAACATTACTGGCATTTGACATGTTGCAGGTAAACGGTATCGATTTAATGACTAAATCATTCCAGCAACGCAAAGAACAATTAAAAGATTTTTTTATTGCAGGCGGCTGGGATTTTGATATTTCTCCATTAAATCGGATTAGTTACGTGCCCTGTCTGCAGGATGCAACCGAACTTTGGAATCGTATTTTTACATATAAGGCGGAAGGGATCATTGCCAAACGGAAAAATAGCGACTACACAGGTGGAAAAAACCATCGCGACTGGTTAAAAGTGAAGAATTGGCGCACCATCCAATGTGTTCTTACCCATTACGATCCGAAAAATGATTATTTTACCGCCGTTGTTTGGAATGGTCATGATTGGCAGGAAGTCGGCAAATGCAAACATGGGCTTGGTCAGGAACCAAAAGCGACGTTAAAGCAATTATTTGCCACCAAAGGGGAAAAAGTTGAAACTGGTTACCTGCTCCCACCAGCTATTTGTGCAGAAATCCATACCCTTGATTTACTGGAGCAAGAAATCCGCGAACCCGAGTTTGCCAAGCTGTTGGTTAACACCCTTGCTACAGACTGTACAGCAGAAAAATTAGCACTGGACATAGCCATGCTACCTGAAGAACTGGATTTAACCAAACCGGATAAACTGTTATGGCCGAATGCAAATTTCACAAAAGGCGATCTGCTTGTTTATTTAAGAGAAATATCACCCTATATGCTGCCATTTTTGCAAGATCATGTACTCACATTAATTCGTTGTCCGGACGGCGTGGATGGGGAATCATTTTTCCAAAAACACCTACCCGATTATGCCCCCTCCTATATTGACAGTATCATGGCAGAAAACGAACGGTTGATGATCTGTAATAACTTGAAGACACTTGTCTGGTTCGGTAATCATGGCGCATTGGAATACCATATTCCTTTTCAACGGTCTAAAAGCGCAACCCCTTCTGAAATTGTATTCGACCTTGACCCACCAGACCGAGAGCGTTTTTCACTTGCTGTTTTTGCAGCTCAATTATTAAAACAAATAGTTGATGATCTAGAAATTGTTCCCTTTGTAAAAACATCAGGTAATAAAGGATTACAAGTGCATATCCCTATTCCGGAAAATAGCATGACTTATGATGAAACAGCTATTTTTACGCAAGCGATTGCCCGGACGCTGGAGCAGGAATATCCACAGTATTTTACAACCGAGCGAATGAAGAAAAATCGTCATGAACGCCTGTATCTTGACTATATGCAGCACGGTCGGGATAAAACGATCATTGCCCCTTATTCACCAAGGAAAATTACGGAAGGAACAGTTGCCACGCCACTTTTTTGGGAGGAACTCAAGGAGGATTTATCACCGGTTGAATTTACAATTGCCAATGCAGTTGATCGTGTAAAATCACTTGGCGACCCATTTGCCGGTTATTTTATTGTGAAGGAACGGCAGAATTTAGATCCGGTGAAACAATTAATTGAAGAATGATGGTTTAAAAATATCATGGAAAATGCTCGATATTTCCCGGGAAATGTCGAGGAAATATAACGTGTTAGATTCCGATTGTACAGTGAGGTGAACTGATAGCGGCAGCAAGTTGACTATCAACCGGTATGCCTGGGATATCAGCCCAAATCATTAAACTATCACAAAATGGCCGCTTCCTCTCAGAAGCGGCCATTTCCTTAAATAGCTATATCTTTTTCAATTGCTGTTTTATCATTAAATGTTTTTAGATTTAATTTTCCCAGAATACGTGAAGTCAGTGTTCCTGATAATATCGAGTCATTGACGTTTAGTGCAGTACGGCCCATATCGATCAGTGCTTCAATGGAAATTAACAACCCAGCGAGTCCGACTGGCAACCCCATCGAAGAAAGCACGATGATAGCTGCAAATGTTGCACCGCCGCCAACACCGGCTACACCAAACGAACTGATGCCAACAATTAAGACCAGCTTGGCAATGAATCCGAATGTAAATGGATCAATGCCGGCAGATGGTGCAATCATGATCGCCAGCATCGCCGGGTATAAACCTGCACAACCATTTTGACCAATGGTGGCACCAAATGATGCGGACATGTTAGCAATACCTTCATGTACACCAAGCGAATTTTTTTGCGCATTGATATTTAATGGGATTGATCCCGCGCTTGAACGCGACGTGAACGCAAACGTCAGCACAGGCAAAACTTTTTTCAAATACATCATCGGGCTTAAACCAAAGACCCCGACCAGGATTAAGTGAATAATAAACATCGTAATAATCGCTACATACGACGCGATGACAAATTTACCAAGCTCAAGTATTCCAGCAAAATCAGTGCTGGCAACCGTATTCGCCATCAACGCTAAAATGCCAAATGGCGTCAAACGCAAAATCAAAGTGACAATCCGCATGACAACAGCATATAGCGAATTAATGATTTTTGTAAAGATCTCAGCCTGCTCGGGATTCTTTCTTCTTACCCCTAGTACCGCTATGCCAACGATAAGTGAAAAGATAACAACGGCAATTACCGATGTTGAGCGTTGTTGGGTCATATCCAGAAAGATATTTGATGGAATAAAGTCTAAAATCTTCTCTGGTGTCGATGTCTCCTCAACTTCACCCACTGTTTGCTCCATCTCACTACTGCGTTCCATTTCTGCTTGACCAGCATCAATTTGATCAGCATTCAAATGAAACAATGCCGCACTGCCAATTCCGACAAGTGCCGCAACCATTGCCGTAACCACGAGAATTCCAATAATCCATGCAGACATTTTCCCTAATTCTGATGATTTCTCCAGATTGATGATCGATTGGATAATCGATACCATCACAAGTGGTACAACAATCATCATAAGCAAATTGATATAACCGCTGCCGACAATATTATACCATTCAGTTGTCTGGGTTAATATATCTGAATCTGCGCCATAAATAACCTGCAATACAGCGCCGAGCACAATGCCAACGCCCAGCCCCGTGAATACGCGTTTTGTAAATGAAAAGTGTTTCTTCTGCATCCAAATAAGAAGACCGATAATTGCTAGTAAAACCGCAATATTTACGATAATTAAAAATGCATTCACGGTTTTTCCCCCCTGTCATGTTAATCGGAATGATATAAGATAATCCCGATAATGTTAGTATGCTTTAATACTATACAGGGAGATACAACTATGTGTCAAGAGAAAAGAAAATGGGCGATTTAATAACAAAAACACCGGAGCTAACGTGATCTTTCCTGTTAACCACAAATGAAAACTTTAAAGCTGTAACGACCAAGCCATAGGGGATAAATTAAAATTTCAAGCCACATTGTTCCAACCAGGTGATTTTAATCAAAAGGCAACCAGACAACATCATCTGGCTGCCCAAATTCAACTTTTACGGCGTTTTTCATTCATTATACGGCGATTCCCAAATTTCGCGTACTTTTATGGCAGTTTTGCATTCCTACCCAATTGTTGGTTCCAATTCAATCTCCACATTACCGCGTATAGCCCGGGAAATCATACAGCTTTTTTCCGCCTTTTCCACAAGTGTTTTTAACTTTTCCTTTTCTTCGGTAGTTGCACTGCTTTTTAAAGTTACAGTTGGTTTATGGATGATTTTTTTATACGTAATGACACCCTTCCTTACTTCGACAATTCCTTCCGATTCATGGTCCATATTTTGTAGTGGCAACCCGGCACGTTCGATCATTGCTGCCAGTGTAATAATATAGCATGTTGCAGCAGCCCCCAGAAGCATTTCATCCGGGTTTGTACCAATGCCTGGACCGTCCATTTCCGGCGGGATTGAAATCTTCGTTTGTAAGTTGCCAGCTTTGATAAATCCTTCACTGTTTCGCCCACCTGGCCAGTCCGCCTGTAAATGAAAATGATGTTCAGTCATTTGCTCACCTTCGTTCCTAAATTTTTCTTTTGGTTAAAATTATTGTTGTTCCAATATTTCCTTTAACACATTTGCTTGATTATGTGTTTCATCTTTTGCAGAAAATAACAATGTTACATGTCCATTATTTTCTTTCGTTATTTTTTTTAGCTTTTCTAATTCCTCATGCTGTGATCCTTCAGCCAACTCATCTTTATACTTTTGCTTAAACGCTGGATACTTGCCCGGATCATGGCCAAACCATTTTCTGAGTTCATTGGATGGCCCTACGTCTTTGATCCAATAATCAAGTTTCGCCTTTTCCTTTGACATACCTCTGGGCCATACCCGATCAACAAGTATCCGTATACCGTCGTCTTGTTCTGCCTCTTCATAGATTCGTTTGATTGCGATTGCCAATGCCAGGTCCCTCCTTATTCTATTCAGCTTTAGTGACATGGGATCGCTCTTGCATCAATCATATCGCTTAAAAAAGAACTTAAACAGTAAAAAGGCTTCTGTCCATCGTAATAACAAAAGCCTTTTGCTCATACTTTTCTATAATTTAAATTGACCCACTAGTTCAAGGAAGCAGGTGAACCCTATATTTATATCGACATAGAAGTGGGTTTATGAAGCAAAAAGCAACAGATGTAATTTTCCGTTAAATGAATAATTATAATTACCAGGTCTAGATAAAGTAAGCCCCCTACCTTCAAACGATAGAGGGCTCTCGTTAGTTCCGCTTCATTATAGCTTCCATCTCTTGTTGCAATGCAGCCAATTTTTCCGCACTTGCTTCACTGGATTTTTCGCAAACACCATAGTAGCATTTTATTTTCGGTTCTGTTCCTGATGGCCTAAAACATACCCAACTGTCATGTTCCAACAAATACTTGACTACATTTTCTTTTGGTAACGTGATTTGTTCTACCTTGTTTCCGTCATTTAGCAATGTCCGCTCACTGGTGAGATAATCTTCCACTTGCAACACCTTCAGACCACCAATTTTCGATAGCGGGGTGGTACGAACTTCTTCCATCATTGCCTCGATTCGTGCGGCCCCTTCTTTACCTTTCAACGTCAGTGATGTCATGCCTTCCCGATAATACCCATATTTTTCATATAACACGTCTAATGCATCAAGTAATGTCTTCCCTTGCTTTTTCCAGTAATACGCCAATTCACTGGCCATTACCGCGGCTTGTACGGCATCTTTATCCCGGACAATCCCGGAGATTAAATAACCATAGCTCTCTTCAAAACCGAAGATAAATGTCTCCTCTGTTGTATCATACTGGCGAATCTTTTCCCCAATATATTTAAACCCGGTTAATGTATCAATCGTTTTGACATCGTGGTCGCTGGCGATTGCCCTGCCAAGTTCAGTAGTGACAATGGTTTTAATCATCCGGGCATGCCTTAAATCCGAACGATTACTTTGCGTCAAAATATAATCTAATATAAGTGAACCGAGCTGATTTCCCGTTAACACTGTGTATGTTTCATTTGCATCTTTTACCGCGACACCAAGGCGATCCGCATCTGGATCCGTACCGATTAAAATGTCTGCGTCGACCTGTTCCCCATCAGCCATTGCCATCGTAAATGCCTGATGCTCTTCAGGATTTGGAGAAGCAACGGTAGAAAATTCCGGATCTGGTTTTGCCTGTTCTTCAACGACATGGACATTTGGGAAATTTAATTGCTTCAACCCTTTTAACACTAGATCATAGGCTGTCCCATGCAACGGCGTAAAAACAATGGATAAATCCTTATATGCCTGTTTTTCGTCATCAGGTAACCTTGAGATTTGCTTTAACTGATCCAGATAGGCCTGATCAATCTCATCACCTATCCAATGTAATAGTTCATGTTCCTCCAATTGCTTTTGATCAAGAACTGGAACGGTCAGCTCATTTTCCGTTTGGTTGATAAACGTAATAATCTTGTCTGCTTCTTCCGGAATGACCTGTCCGCCATCATCGTTATATACCTTGAACCCGTTATATTCAGGTGGATTATGACTGGCTGTAATCATGACCCCGGCACAGGCTCCCAAATGTCTGACCGCAAATGATAATAATGGCGTCGGGTGTAAAGAGGCAAATACGTACGCTTTGATCCCATAAGCTCCCAACACTTTAGCCGTTTCCAAAGCAAATTCCTGTGACATATGCCGGGAATCGTAGGAGATAGCCACTCCCCGTTGATCAGCATTTGTAAATGTTGCTTGTAAATAATTAGCTAGTCCATTTACCGCTTTACGAACGGTATAAATATTCATCCGGTTGATTCCTGCCCCTAAAACCCCGCGCATTCCGCCTGTACCAAAGGTTAACTCCTTATAAAAAGCGTCCTCAGCCTGATCATGTTCCATTTCGAGTACCTCTGCTTTTAGTACTGGTTCCAGACCCTCAAATGACTGCCACTTGTTAAAAACAATTTCCCATTGCTTCATTGCAGCATCTCCTTTACCCTTTTTAATGGGCCATTATCCTATTTCAAACGATTAGCCGACCCACCAGTCTATTTGTTCAAATTTTAGCATACTATTAAACGGAATTCTATTTGCGGAAGAGCTTTATTTGTTTAATTTCTATTATTTCCGGAAATAATAAGAAAGTGTCTCTTTCTATTTTATTCATTTGAAGATAAAATAATACTATATTGGAGGATGTTCAAAATTTCGTCCTCCTTTTTATTAGAAGTGCGTGTTCAACAGGAGGATAAAAAGGACCGAGAAGTTCTAGGCGGCGTAGCTTTGAGCACCGGAGTGTACATAAAAGGTACATGAGGAGCGGAAAAGCAAGCCAACGAGCTTCTTCAAAGGAAGGCCGACTAAAAACGGGCTTGCGCTCAGGCGTCGGCATACCCCTTTTGCAGGGGGCATGTCATTTTTACCGGACTTTTTGAACATCATCTAGAAGGCGGTGACCGTATGTACAAAAAACGCTGGTTCCAAGTACTAGTTTCATTCATTTTAATCTTTCTCTTAATCTTGTTAATCTCTGCAACAGATTTCTTATTTGATCCAGTTTTTAAATATCTGGCAGCTGTTGCTTTGCCTATCGTTGGTGCTGGTGTACTTTTCTATTTAACAAAGCCGATTGTCCACCTGATGGAAAAGTATAAGGTACCTCGTGTGTTGGCTATTTTTATCGTTTTTATTCTGCTGATTTTACTTATTTATCTGGTTATCCATTACATTGCGCCAATTGCCCAAAAGCAATTTTCCAATCTGATTAATAATATACCGGAAATGGTGGAAGGAGCACAGAGTTTAATCTCTTATTGGCAGGCCAATCAGGATATTATTCCAGCAAACGTGAATGAAGCGATTAATCATATTACATCCAACCTGCAGAGCTACATTGAATCAGCCATGTCCTTTTTGTTCGGCTTTATTAGCCAGCTGATCGGCTTTGTGGTTTCAATTGTGCTTATTCCATTCTTTTTATTTTTTATGCTGAAGGATCACGATAAATTCGTTCCATTTATTACACAGATCTTCCATAAGGAAAAAGCAAAAAACATTAGCAGCCTGATGCATAAAATTGACCACACTTTATCGCATTACATTCAAGGACAAATCATTTGCGCCGTATGCGTTGGATTTTTATTGTTCATTGGCTATTTAATTATTGGCTTAAACTATGCTTTAACCTTGGCCTTGTTTGGAATGGTGATGTGTGTGGTTCCGTTTGCCGGTGCATTTATCTCTGTCATTCCAGCAATGATTGTTGGCCTTTTCCAGGAACCTATTATGGCAGTGTGGGTAGCTGTGATCATGATTGTCGCTCACCAGTTGGAAAGCAACCTTATTTCGCCAAATATCATGGGAAGGGCGTTGAAACTCCATCCACTGACTATTATTACATTGGTTCTTGCTGCCGGAAGTATTGCCGGCTTTCTTGGTATCTTGTTTGCCGTCCCATTCTATGCAGTCATTAAAACAATCATTGTTCATTTTTATAAAACCTATCAGGACTCAAAGATAGATAAAAACGATGCATTGATTTAGCACAAAGGTGAGTACCGGACTGAACATGACAGTGGCTGGGGCACCATTCATTCTATATGAATGGTGCCCCTTTTAGTCCCTATTATTGGAGAACCGATACACAATCGAATCGCCAATAACATAATAGCCCATTTTTTTATAAATCCCATTCGATGTCGGATTGCTTTTGTCTGTATACAGGCTGCAAAATTGATAGCCTTGCTTCAATAACTTCGCTGACAATGTTGCCACAGCACTTGTCGCATATCCCCTTCGTTTAAATGAATCTGGTGTATAAACAGCATTTATAGTTATACCATGTTTTGTTTTTCGTGAATGATTCACCATGGAAACCGGCTTCCTATCTACTGCCCATAGGTAAACCGACTGATTACGGATGTACCGTGATGCTGTCTGGATCGCTTTGGATTCAGACATACTTTCATTTACTTCTTCACCAAATTGAATAAGCCATGATGCAATCAATGCATGATGCTTTATTTCAGCAGACACCAATTCTCCCTTGGCCATTGGTACAGGTTGAACATGATCAAGTTGATAGATTAATTGTTCCATATGGATGCTAGCTTTCGTATTCCAGAGCTGTTCCCATTGTTTTACAAACATCGTCGTTGCCTTGACCGGCCCAATAATACTAGGAATATGGATATGATGGCTAAACAAAAATTGAGTTAGCACTTCGATGATACCTTCATCAACAGCTTTTGTGTCTGCCAATATCCAGTTCATTGGTGTTTGCATGAACGCAAATACCGCCTCATGATCGTTTTCTACAATTCCTAAATAACCGTATTCATCATGATTGGGTTCCTCCAGTAAACGCCCAAGGATGCCAAGCATTAAGTTATTACAGGCTTCCTTTTGCATTAATAGAGACTCGGCAAGTTCGGCAAATTCCTGTGGTGAAGATACCAGTGTTACTTTCATTCCATTTCCCCCTTGTTCCTTTTGATTATTTTATCACGCATGAACGGGGTGTAATACCCCCACTTTTAATTCATTAGAGAAACAACTAAAGAAGGTGGGTGAAAAGGACCCCACTAGATGAATTTTCACTTTACCATCCAGCCTATTATTCTTTTTTGTAAAGCGAAAATCGGTTAGAATGAAGGTATGAATGAGGAGTGATGATCATGAATAAAAGGGATATCGAGGCAAAAATCGCCGAACTGAAATCTGACTATGTGCGGATTCAAGGGGATGCTGAAAAATTGGTTTTAGTCGGTCAAAACACTGCAACCGCTGAAAAAAAACTGATTGAAATTGAAGAAGAAATCGCTGCTATGTACCGCAAAATGGAAGAATTAGAATAGTTCAAGTGCCAGACACCCGAACTATTCTGAGTTGTTTTGGTGTCTGGCACTTCTTAAACTGACCACAATGTCGCCAGGTTCAGGGATTGCTTTCATGTCTGACGAATAAAAGATAATTTTCCCAGAGGGCTTAATGATATATAACGGGATTGACCCCGCATCCAACTTCTCCAAGTACTGTTTATAATTAAATTTCTCGGTTAACGTTGTTTGCTTAAAACATGCTCCAGATAAAATGCTTTGATTTAAATCTTCTGTGGATATCTCGTCACCGAACAAGATACGTCCACCAATTTTATTGACAACGTCATTCGTGTCACCATCCATTAATTTATACGGGCTGACCTTGTAGACATTGGTTCTGCCATATTCCGGCATAAATGTTGTACAAACGAGTGAATTGTAAGAATGATACTCGGTAGCAGCAATTAAATACTCATATGGCGTTGTATCCAAATGATATTCCGTTTGCTCCGACAGCATTTCGCCATGGTAAAACGGTATTCCCGCCTCTCGTGCCTTTCTTAATTTTTCCCAGGAGGAATCAACAATAATAACCGGTGATTTTGCCCTAACTAGTGATTTTGCCAAGCCAACGGTAAAGGTATTACTGCCAACAATGATCGTGCCTGGTCTTCCCTCCATTGATAAATGAAGTTTTTTGGCCAGCCAGCTAATCGAAAATCCATGGGCAACAACCGTAAAGATCACAAGTCCAAATGTCAGTGTTGTAAGAATTCCTGCATCTTCATAACCGGCATCACCCAGCACAACGGCAAAATAACTGGAAACCGTTAAAGCCACAATACCTCGGGGAGCAATCCAGCCGACCAATATTTTTTCATTCAACGACAAAACGGTCCCAATCGTTGACAGAAAAATGGACAACGGACGCACGACAATCATCATTAAGATCACATAGCCAATAATTCTTGGTTCAAAAATATGCAGGATCGTCTCCATATTTAACGATGCGGACAGCATAATGAAAATGGCTGATATGAGCAAAATCGACATATTCTCTTTAAAATGGCGCATATCCTCAACTGAGCTGATTCCCATATTAGCCAGCGTTATTCCCATTGCTGTCACCGCCAATAACCCTGTCTCATGTGCTGTTTCATCCGCAATGGTAAAGCACATGATTACGACAACAAAAACGGCTGGTGATTTGAGATACTCGGGGATATGTCCTGTTTCGAACATCCAGCCAATCCCTCGTCCACACAACCAGCCAAGAACTGCTGCAAAAATAGAAGCAGCAAAAAATGCTAATAGTGATAAACCATTCGGTTGCGTTGAGGCGAAGTAGGAAATAATTTCAAAGGCAAATACCGCAAGCAATGCGCCAATCGGATCTACAATAATCCCTTCCCACTTAAGAATCTTTGCAGGACGTGGTTTTAATTTCGATTGCCGCAACAAAGGCAGAATCACGGTTGGACCAGTCACAATAAACAGCCCGCCAATTACAAAGGCAACTGCCCACGACAGACCTGCTATATAATGTGCAGTCAATGAACCCAGTATCCAAGCAATAAACGCCCCGATGGTGGAAATACGAAATACAGGCCGCCCCAGACCACGCAATTCTTTAAAATTCAAATTCAGACTGCCTTCAAACAAAATAATTGCAACGGCGACCGTAATAATGGGTTTATATAAAGTGCCGAAGTCTTCCTGGGGATTCATGATGCCAAATACAGGGCCAACCAGTAATCCCGCAACAGACATCACAACAATGGCCGGCATACGGTACCGCCATGCCAGCCACTGTGACCCGATGCCCAGGAGACCGACTAACATAATTTCAAATAAAACAGAAGGAAACATCCCATCCCCCTTTTCTTCTTTAATATTTTATAAAGTCATTTTAAATGGGTGATGAAATAAAGTAAACCATTTAATTACTAATTCCGTGAAGTTTATTTTGGAGAGTTCCCGAAACCCTGATATACAAGGTTATTTCGGATTGTACAGCCACAACTTGTCGCGAAATGAATTCACTGTTTTTTGACAAATATATACAAATAGTTACAAACCTTGTCAGATTGAATTTACACAACATTTATACCTGACTACAAACTGTGTGCTATTTACATTGCTTTTTGGAATCGGTAATCTAATTTATCCAGCCCTCTTAGAATTGGGTCTGGTGCAATATTTCCCTCTATTTAGACAAAATATTTCCCGGGTAATAATGAATATTGTCGTTTTTCAATACTAAATGTTCCATTATAAATCCTTGTTTTTCATAAGTAACGTTTATTCTATGATGGGGGTCCAAAACAGTTTAATCTAAATTATTTAAAATTAATTACTTTTTAGCAGGATTCTTGCATTTTATGTCGAACCTTGTAAGTAGAAATAAAATGAGGAGGATCGCTAACATGTATACCATCGATGAAGCATCCAGCATACTTGGTGTTCATCCCACTACATTAAGAAGGTGGGAAAAAGAAAGGAAGATAACATCCTCTCGAACCACCGGTGGCCATAGAAGATATGCTGTAAAAGACCTCAGTGCTATCAAGCGTGATTTGAAACCACTTCAAGACAAAATTGTTATTGGGTATTGCCGTGTCTCATCATCGGACCAAAAGGAAGAGTTAAAAAGGCAGGTCCATACCGTATCGCAGTATTGTTCGGCAAATGGATATCAGTTTCGTTTTATAAAAGATCTGGGAAGTGGTATGCTTTCCATTATTACTGTCTTTAGCAGCCGCTTGTATGGAAGCAGAAGTCACAAGCGAAAGAAACTGCAACAAGCGGTGAAACAGGTCATTGAGGACAACGGCCATGCTTACGTATAATAAAAAGGTACGATTGGTGGTTACAAAGGAAAACAAGCAGTTACTCGATTCTCAATCCAGAATGTGCAACTGGCTGTACAATCAATTGCTGGACGCGGTGGAAGAAGATTATCACAATGGAAAAAAGAAAAAACTGCTTTCCGGCAGAAACCTGAGGAATGAAGTACCGAAAATAAAAGGGGAAAACCCATTTTTGTTTAAAGTCCATTCCTCCCCATTGAAAAATACGGCATTACGGTTAAAAGATGCCTATGAACGATTTTTTGATCCAAAATTAATGAATGAGAAACCAAAATATCGTTCATGGAAAAAGAAGTGGTTTTCGCTATATTATGATGAACCAAAAAAGGGCTTTAAATTATTGGATACCAATCTGCTTTCCTTAAGTTTTGGCAAATTAACAGATGAAGAATACAAGGAATTAAGGAAAATGGATGAACAGACCAGGAAGACCATCAAAATCAAAGTTGGACTTGTGGAAGCGGTAGAACTAAGCAAAACGGAGAGAATCAAAACCCTTCGCATTACAAAGGATCTGGATTCGTATTATGCCATTTTTACAATAGAAGATGTCAAAGAAATCACCAAGGTGAAGGAACAATCGTTTATTGTATTTGATCCCAACCATAATAATTTGGCAGTAGGATTAGGTAGTGATGGAAAATCATATGAATTGAAATCAATGAACGCACTGTTGAAGTATTGGGATAAACGAATCGATGAAATCAAATCAAAACGGGACAAATGTGAAAAATTTAATAAACTGGTATGCACCCCAAATGTTACGTATTTTGAGCCAAGCAAACGTTGGAAGAGACTCAATCATGCTTTGGAAAAGGCGCAATTAAAACGTCGAGAACAAATGAAGACGCTGTTATTTAGCTATGCGCATTATTTTTCCAAGCGTTACGATGCGATCTACATTGGTGATTATACTCCGACTCCCGATGTGGCAAAGTACGGGACGATGAGAAGGGCCATGTTAAATCAAACACCAGTTGGTAAATTCAGGAGTATTTTGAACTGGGTGCAGGCAAAAAGTGGTAAATATTATCAAAAGATCGATGAACGTGACACAACCAAAACCTGTTGTGTCTGCGGTAATAAAGAGAAAAAGGATCCATCTATTCGCAGCTTTACATGTGTAAACTGCGGTACAACGCTTTCGAGAGATATCAACAGTGCAGTTAATATTGGAAAGAAAGCCAAAAAGCGATTGCCTCGCACAGGCTACATAGGTGTGGAATCCCCTATGTATACAGTGTGGTGGGATTTTAAACAGGCAAAGATTGCTTGTGGTTTGACCCCATCTGCTGGCCTCGGGAAGTAAATCCGAGGGGTGAAACAAACATTCTTCTTGGTAACAGAGAAGAGGTCTTTGATTAATTTTAGGCTTAATTTCGATTAGGTTTAAATAAACAAAGGAGTGCGGATACTGTATAATGAAAATATAGCTAAAACGAGGTGAGAAGTATGCTTACGGTGTCACAAACGGATCAAATAAAAAGCATCTTACTGCCAGCTCTTTCCCCTGTCTTTATTTACCTGTTCGGTTCTACAGCAAAAAACCAGGATAGAAAAACAAGCGATATCGACCTGGCCTTTTTGAACGACCAGACACTGTCTCCCTACGATATCTTTATGATCGGACAGAGAGTGGCAAGTGCGCTGGACAAGGATGTTGACTTGGTTGATCTGCGGCAAGCTTCCACCGTCATGCAATTACAAATTGTACATTACGGGAAATTGCTCTATTGTGCTGATGAAAACAGACGAATGGCATTTGAAATGAACGTATATAAAATGTATGCAAAGTTAAATGAAGAACGCGAGGTTATTCTGAAAACAATTGGAGAGAGTGGTGAAATATATGGTAAATGATGTTGCTGTAAACAAGGCTAGTATGATGATAGGGTTTCGAAATATTGCTGTCCACGATTACAAGACTATTAATTTGGCAATTGTACAGAAGATTATTGAGAAACACTTGGATGATATAATCATGTTTAAGGATAATGCTGTGAGCAAGTTTAGCTAGGTCATAACACATCCAATTTCACTTTTCCTTACCTTTCTCAATCAAAATACCACTTTCGATCAGATTCTCTGCCATCTTATATTTCCCTACTATTCCCGCCGAAAAATATGTTAGGATGATACTAGTATAGGAGGTTAGTCCGGTCATGACAAAAGAGGAAAATATTCTGCAAACCTATTTTGGCTACGAAACATTTCGCCCCGGCCAAAAGGAAACCATTAATCATGTTCTACAAACAAATAATACGCTCGCTGTGATGCCTACGGGTGGCGGAAAATCATTATGCTACCAAATTCCGGGTCTATCCCTCGATGGGTGTGCCATTATCATATCTCCACTCATTTCGTTGATGAAAGACCAGGTTGATTCTCTCAATGCACTGGGAATCCCGGCAACTTTTATCAATAGCTCCCTTACACCCGACGAACAACAGATACGCTTAAACAACATGGCAAACCAACAATACAAATTTGTCTATGTTGCCCCGGAACGGTTTGAATCAGGAAGCTTTGTCAATGTCGTCAAACGCATACCTTTGTCATTGGTCGCCTTTGATGAAGCACACTGCATTTCGCAATGGGGGCATGATTTTCGTCCAAGCTATCGATCTATCGTTCCCAATTTAACCCAGCTGACGAATATCCCGGTTTTTATTGCGCTAACAGCAACGGCTACCGAGGAAGTGATTACCGATATCCAATCATTGCTGCATATTGATGATGCACATGTTGTTAACACTGGCTTTGAACGGGATAACCTGTCTTTTCATGTTGTTAAAGGAAAAGACAAGATGACCTATGTTCGCTCCTTTTTAAAAGAACACGGATCGGAATCGGGAATTATTTATACAGCAACCAGAAAACAAGCTGATACATTATATGAGCAATTAACACGCAGAGGAGTTGCCTGTGAAAAATATCATGCCGGGATGAGTGAAGATGAACGAAAACGTGCCCAAGCCGCATTTATCCAGGACGAAAAAACAGTCATGATCGCAACGAATGCATTTGGGATGGGCATTGACAAATCCAACGTCCGCTACGTCATTCATTATGCAATGCCAATGACTATTGAATCGTATTACCAGGAAGCTGGCCGCGCGGGACGAGATGGCGAGCCAAGTGACTGTATTCTGTTATTTTCGCCACAGGATGTACAACTGCAGAAATTCCTGATTGAGCAATCCCTGATGGATGAAGAGCAAAAACACGATGAATACCGAAAATTACAGGCGATGATCAACTACTGTCATACCCATAGCTGCCTGACAACGTTCATCCTGGAGTATTTCAATGATCATCCCGTGAAGAAAACCTGTAATCACTGCAGCAACTGCCTGAACCGTCAAGAAAAAAGCGACATCACCGAAGAGGCGCAAATGATTCTTTCCTGTGTCAAACGCATGGGTGAACGTTTTGGCGTGGGCATGACCGCCAAAGTATTAAAAGGGTCTAATGATAAAAAATTACATAACTTTGGTTTCCATCGTCTGACAACATACGGTATCCTTTCCGCTTATACGGAAAAAGAATTAACTGAACGAATTCACTTTCTTGTTGCGGAAAGACTGCTTGACATTGAGGAAGGACGATACCCGACATTAAAGTTAAATCAGGCCTCCGTAGATGTGCTTAAGGGTAAACGAACTGTCACGATTTATACCGCGCCCATTCCAACCGGCGAGGAAGCTGATTATCAAATGGGTCTATTCCAGCAACTGCGGACATTACGTAAACAGCTTGCCGATGAAAAAGGAGTTCCACCATATGTGTTGTTCTCTGATGCGACATTGAAAGAACTGAGCCGCTACTTTCCGGATACGAAGGAAGACATGCTCACTATTAAAGGCGTGGGCGAAAAGAAATATGAACAATATGGCGAGGTATTTTTAGATGTTATCGTTAAGTGGCGTGCGGAAAACCCGGATGTAAAACCAAAAATCCGTATATCTGATTCCGTTACTGCAAAACCTGCGAAACGCAAATATGACGATGCAGGTCCAAGCCATATGGTCAGCTTTCAACTGTTTCAATCAGGCAAATCAATTAAAGACATTGCAACTATACGAGAGCTTTCCCCACAAACCATTGAAGGACACATATTTAAAGCATTCAAAGACGGATACCCTATCGCCTGGAATATCTTTTTTAATCCGGACGAAGAAGCAGCAGTTCTGGCAGCCCGAGAAAAAATCGATGAACCTAAACTAAAACCATTACGTGAAGCACTATCCGAAGATTATAGCTATACAACAATCAAAGCCGTATTAGTCAAAAACGGGTATATGTAATGAACCAGAGGGGACAGGCACCGCGTCCCTCTGCCCTTGTTTGTGCCTGGCTTGATATGCTTGTGCAAGCTTGGTGTTGGTGGATTACTCTCTGATAAGGCACTATTTTGCGGTTTATTCCCAACTCCATTTTGTGTCATCCCTGTCATGCAAAAACGAAGAAATGCTTTTTCATTTATTATTTCATATCAAACGCCCATGTACCATGACGGAAAACAGCATCCGTTGTACCGTCTTCCTTCACGCCGTCAATATCCAGTTTCTCGGAACCAATCATAAAGTCAACATGGTTTAGGCTGTCATTCACTCCATGCTGATCAAGCTCTTCTTCCGACATATCCGCGCCGCCTTCCAGATTTGTCGGATAAGCCTTTCCAAGTGCAATGTGGCAAGAAGCATTTTCATCAAACAACGTATTATAAAAAATCAAACCGGACTGTGATACAGGTGATTCATGCGGTACAAGTGCCACTTCACCCAACCGGCGGGAACCTTCATCCGTGTCAAGCAAGTGTTTCAATGTATCTTCTCCCTGTTCCGCTTTAAAATCAACCACTTTCCCATCTTTAAATGTCAAAGTGAAGTTATCGATTAAGCTACCACCATAATTTAGCGGTTTTGTACTTGATACCGTACCATTCACGCCATATTTATGTGGAAGCGTAAAAACTTCTTCCGTTGGCATATTTGGATTGAAGGTAATTCCCTTTTCTGATATAGCAGATCCACCCTTCCAAATATGTCCCTTTGGCAACGCTATTTCCAAATCGGTTCCTGGCGCTTTATAAATCAACTTTTGATAATTTTTCTTGTTTAATTTTTTACGAGCAGTTATCAATGCTGCATTATGTTCCTCCCAGGCAGCGATTGGATTATCGTTGTCAACGCGGACAATCTTAACAATCGTATCCCACAGACTTTCGATGGCATCTTCCTTACTTTTATTCGGGAAAATCTTCTGTGCCCAGTCACCGGTTGGAATCGAAATGATCGACCAGGTTATCCGATCATTCATGATATACTGCTGGAAATTCCGCAATGCCTGCGCACCCGCTTTGCTTGCCTTGGCAACACGTGACGGGTCAATATCTTTTAATAAATCCGGGTTCGTCGAGCGAATCTCCAAGACAGCTGCTCCATCTTCTGCATATGTATCATGCAGCTTAACCTTCCATTCCGGATAATCAGCAATCACTTCATCTGGTGCATTTTCATAATAAAGTTTCGTCAGCGCATCATCACCCCAACTAACATGAACATCTTTTGCGTCTAATTCATATGCTTTGCGGACAACAATTCTAGTAAAATCAGCCCCTTCAATCGGTGCATTGATCATTAATGCCTGATCCTTTTGCAAATTCACTCCCGTCTTCAAGGCTAATTCAGCGTACTTTTCCTGCGTTTGTTTACTCACCATACTATTTCTACCTCCTAAATCGTATTCTTTTATTATTTCACAAAACATTAGGATTTCCAAATACTCAATTCCATCCCTACATGTCTATAGGTCAAATGTCTGAACTTCCGGTGTGTTGGATCATCATCGTTGACTGACCGGAACAACCGAGAATATTTTTCAATTAGTAAAAAACCAACTACACTAGTCTATTCCTTTCGTATCATAGGATCCAGTTTCCATTTACGGAAAAGCTTCCATGTGTTATCATTATATTAGGTTACTTTTCGTAATTACTTAATAAACCAGAGAGAAGGTGATCTTCATGGAAGAATTGTGTCCGCGTTTTGAAAAGGCCATGCAACTAATGAATAAACGCTGGGTAGGACTGATATTATTCGAACTATTAAAGGGAACGAAGCGTTTTTCGGAAATGGAATCGGACTTGCCCATCAGTGGAAGATTACTCTCTGACAGACTAAAAATGTTAGAAAAAGAAGGAATTGTAAAGCGGAATATTTATTCGGAGTTTCCGGTTCGCATTGAATATTGCTTATCTGAAAAAGGCAAAGCATTGGAACCAGTTATCAAGGCAATTCAATGCTGGGCAGAGGAATGGATTACGATGGATGAAGTAGCGGAAAAAAATAGTTAACAAGCAGGCCGTTGGTAAATTGCCTGCTTGTTAAGTACATCTTTAATTGTCTTCATTGCAATATAAATGGTTTTGTAAAAGGGCCAAGTTTAATTTTAGACTAACTCCTGTATATAGATAGGGTTAGTTTGGTTTTCCCTATCCAATCAAAAGTTCGTTGCTCTTTTTAAATGAAAGAATCTTTTTTATTCGACCACTTGTGTACTGGCGGGTTATCGATCTTTATCGTCTTTTTATTTTCCCAATCCTCTGTCTCAGTCCCATCAGCTTTCTCACTTATAAGATCATCGACCATCCACTTGCCCTTATGCTTGTCATACTTGAGCGTAAAATGACGTAAATTTTTATAGGAGACGTCAATAAAATCTTTTTCCTTTTCCATTTTAACCTTTTCATTATAAGAAACAAGTACAGACACTTCAGCCGTCCAATCCCCTTCAAACAAACTCAAATCTAAATCGTCCATATTAATTATCGACTCCAAAAATTGGGACTCCATATTTTTGACATGTCCCTTGATTGCCTTGAAGTCATCGTCAAGCCCAATAAGTTTCTTCTTAAAATCGTTGGTGCTATTCGTAAATTTATCGGGGTTGAAGCCGGACGTAACATAGACCGACATATCCTCGTTAAAATTGTTGGTCGCATTGATAATATCTTTTTCCACTTTTTTATTGCCACGGGCTAATTTCTCATCATCGATCAGGAAGCTGACGTCAGCATCACCCCACACATCCTTCTTTTCCTCTTTATCGAACGTACCGAGAGCGTTTTTCACGGTTGCTTTCACCTTATATTCACCCGGAAAGATTGGACCGAAGATTTCTTTCTTTTTGTCAACTTTATTCAATGGTCTTTTTTCACCTTTAATAGCCAGACTAAGTTTATCGCTATCATCCTGACCTTTGGCTTTTAAATTCACTGTCCTAATCTTTAATTTGTAGTTTGGAAATATACCCATAGTTTTGCCATCTTCAAAAAGACTAACCTGTTCCTTGGAAGACGTGAAATCCTTGTCTTCTATTTGTTTCTTCAATTCGTCTTTAATCACCTGGAAACTCTCATTATTTTCTTTTAAATATGCAACAAACGCAGATAAAGATGTTTTATTAATGACCGCTTCTTGTTTATCCGGCTCGACCAATTTTTTCAATGTATTTGTATCATTTTTTTCTACGGCTTCATTGAAGGCTTTTACCGTTTTTTCCGGTTTATGTTGATTAGCCATCCCGGCATAAATGATAACAAGGACTGCAATGATAGCAATGATGCCTCCACCGGAAATAAACCATCTTTTATTCATGTTTAACGAACACTTCCCTTGGCGAAGACCCTCATTAATCTGTCATTCGCATCTTCCGAATCATCAATAACCCATTTATCATCTTTTTTCACCATTTCGATTTCAAGCTCCTGAGTCGCGGATTTGGCTTCCAGATCATCAAGTATGGAATCAAATTTCGATAAAGCATATTTTTCTTCCTTTTTTACATCGAAGTCATCATGTTTTTCCCTGTATTTGGATTTATATTCCGTTATCTCTTTGTCTATATCATCCATTGAGAGCACAGAATACTCAACTTTCACATACGCTTTATCATTGGCGTTTGCTATCACTTTGGTTTCCACTTTATCTTTTTCAGCGGAAGCCTGCTTGAAACTATCATAATACTCTTCCATTTTACTATCCGAAACATCCTTGGAAAGAATGGTTTCCATGTTGTCTTTAAATTGATTTTTAGCGTCATCCTGTATGCCATCTTTGTCTGCTGACACGTACTTCTCGTAATCATTATTCTCTTTGTCGAAATAAATCGTCTCAATGTATGCCTTTAGCGCTTTACCCGGATCTTGTAAGGATTTTAGGCTATCATTATAATTGCTTGTATCCAGAGGGACTTGGACATCCTCTGTTTCTTTACTGTAGTCTGAAGACTTTGGTGAAATATTAATTTCATACTTTTTATCTTTGTCAACATCAAATAAAACCGTCATTTGCTTCTGTTTATCCACCCCGATTTCGTTCATTGTGTCGCCTTTCAAATCAACTCGGGGATTGGTGTCATCAACGGGATCCAATTGATTGTCTCCATCATATAATTGAATATCATTATTAGGAAAAACATTAATAGACGAATCCGAAATATTTTTTAACTTTAGGTCAATCTTTAATAAACCACCATCTTGATCGTCATCCCCAGACACTCCATCATCTTTGCCGGATAATATGTATGATGCATCTTCAATTGAAGCCTCAATTGTTTCTGATGATGTACTAGCTTCTGCTTCTGCCTTTTTGTCCTTCGATTTACCACAAGCTGTCAATGCTACTATTAGCAAACAGCAAAATAAAAGTATTCCTGCCTTTTTCATTACACTTTTCCTCCCATTAATAGCTTTAAGTGAGTGTTCAAAAACGAGGATGAAAAGGACCGAGCAGTTCAAGGCGGCGTAGCTTTGAGCACCGGAGTGTACATAAAAGGTACATGAGGAGCGGAAAAGCAAGCCAACGAAGAAATGCGAAGTGTCATTTTCACTGGAGTTTTTGAACAACCTCTTTAGGTGAATATGCAAAATCAATAGACTTATTTCTTGATTAAACAGGGCAATAAAACCAGCGAAAAAGTCTTTTATCCTACTGTTATAGACTCACTCCTTTTAAATAATACTTTTGCATATGATTACAACTATATTTCAGATTTATTTCTTGGTCAATACTATTTTTGAAATTTTATGCAAGATATACACCTTCCAACCAACGGAAAACAATGTAATGCTACATTTCATTTAAATAGTTCTATATGTGCGTGTTCAAAAAGGGGGATACAAAGGACCGAGGTCGGCCCATTAATGCATGGTACATTCATATTCATACGCCTTTAACCAACTCGTCAACGCTTCAATATCCTTGTTAAATACCCGATCTTTTGTAATCGAAGGAACCACTTCTCTTGCCTGGTCATATAACGCCTTAGTCTGGGCAGCCATCTTTTCTACCCCACGATATTCCACCGCCTGCATGGCACAGATCAATTCAATTGCTACAACCCGCCGTGCATTGGTCAGGATTTGCCATGCATGCCTGGCAGCGATCGTTCCCATACTGACATGATCCTCCTGATTGGCTGATGATGGAATCGAATCAACACTTGCCGGATGCGCCAAAGTTTTATTTTCCGAAACGAGTGATGCGGCACTATACTGCATGATCATCGCACCAGATTCAAGACCAGGATTCGGGCTTAAAAATGGGGGCAAATCATTCAGCTGCGGATTTACTAACCGTTCAATCCGACGTTCTGCTATATTGGCAGTTTCTGAGATTCCCAGTTTGATAAAGTCCATAGCAAATGCGATCGGCTGTCCATGAAAGTTTCCACCGGAGATTACTTTATTATCCTCGGAGAAAATTAACGGATTATCCGTAACGGCATTGATTTCAACCATTAGTTTTTCACGAAGATAGTTAACGGTTTGCCAGCAAGCACCCAACACTTGGGGAATACAACGCAGGGAATATGCATCCTGCACCCGTAGTTCGCCCTGTTTCGTTGTCAGCTGACTATCCTGCAATATAGCGCGGATTCGTTTGGCAACATCTATTTGTTCCTCATAGCCGCGAATCTGATGGACATCGGCATCAAACGCATCGATAATCCCGTTTAATCCTTCCATCGTCATTGCAGCAATATGTTCCGATTGACTTAGTAGTTTTTCCGCTTCCAGATAGGTAATAACGCCAACCGCTGTCATTGCCTGTGTACCATTGATCAGAGCCAAACCTTCCTTCGCCTCAAGCTGTAAGGGAGCTATTTCTTCCTGCGTCAATGCATCGATTGCCGGCATTCGTTTATCCTTATAAATCACTTCCCCTTCACCTAATAACCCCAAAGCCAGATGTGCTAACGGGGCCAGGTCACCGCTTGCGCCAAGTGAGCCCTGTTGCGGTATAATCGGGTGGATTTTCGCATTGATAAAGGATACGAGCTGTTTGACTAATTCCGGACGCACCCCGGAATAGCCCTGCGCCAATGCATTTGCTCTTAGTAGCAGCATTGTCCGGCTAATTACTTCGGGAAATGCTTCACCAACCCCACATGCATGCGAATGTAACAAATGCAACTGTAGATCCTGTAAATCATCCGGTTCAATTACCACGTCACTAAATTTGCCGAAACCAGTATTAATCCCGTACATCGTTTGTTTTTTTTCAATCAATTCATACACCTTTTGCCTGTTTTGAAAAATGGTTTGTACCGCTTGTTCAGATAAAGCTACAGGTTCATTTTTATATACAACGCGTTCTACTTCAGCAAGTGTCAATGTATTTCCTGTCAATGTTATCATTTTGCCATACCTCCACAGTATCGATTTATCATGGTAAAGTCCCCAATAAAAAAGAGGCTTCGGTTACTGGAACCAAGCCTCTTGCTCACCTCTATATTTTGATTGGATCGAATGGTAATAACCAAGCATATGCCCACCTCAAGAACAAATATCTGATTATTTTATATTATACCTGTTTTTCGGTTTTTGTTCAAGTCTGAGTTAATTATTTGTCTCCTCTGATGTACCTCGTTTCCGGTAAACAATGGAAAACCCGACAAGTGAAAAAATGATGGAGATAACGGGAACACAATAGTTCAAGACTGCATACGGTGCATATGCTACTGCACCAACTCCCAGCGTACTGGCAACAAACACCGCATCCGTGCTCCATGGGACAAGTGCCGAAGTAATCGTTCCACCGTCTTCAAGCGCTCGTGACAGGTTTTTGGGGTGCAGATTTTTATCTTTAAAACTTTGTGCATACATCCTCCCCGGAATGATAATAGAAATATACTGTTCAGCAGTAAACACATTGGTTAAAAATGATGATACGACCGTTGTTGCACATAGGCTTCTCGCCGTACGTGCCAGCTTCAGGATTTGTTCAACAATTGCCATTAGCATACCTGTTCCTTCCATCAGGCCACCAAAGATCATTGCAACAACTGCCAAGGAAACAGTGTACAACATGGATTCCAGTCCACCCTGATTTAATAAATCGTTAACCGTGTCATTTCCTGTTTCGATATGATACCCTTCTTGCAGTGCATTCACCGCATCACCAATACTTCCACCCTGAATCAAAATTTCCGCTAAAAAGCCCAAAATAATTCCTACGGTAAGCGCGGGCAATGCGGGAACTTTTTTAAACACAAGAAAGATGACCGCCAACGGAATGAGTAACAGCCACGGCGAGATCACAAAATTCGCTTGCAAACTCTCCATAACCGCATCAATATTTTGCGCGTTAATGGAATTGCCCGCAAACTTCATTCCCATAACCAGGTAGACAATTAGCGCAATAATAAAGGCAGGGACCGTTGTATACAGCATATGCTTGATGTGTTCCGATAACGTTGTTCCAGCTATTCCTGATGCCAGCACTGTTGTATCGGAAAGTGGCGACATTTTATCACCAAAGAAAGCACCAGAGACAATCGCACCAACAATCATGGCCGGCGGAATCCCCATGCTAAGTCCAATTCCCATGCCAGCTACACCAATCGTACCAATCGTCGACCAGGAACTGCCAATCATCAACGTAACAACCGCACAAATCACTAACATCGCCACAAGGAAAAAGGATGGCGTGATGATTTCCAATCCATAATATATCATCGTCGTCACAATTCCCCCGCCAACCCAGGCACTTATAATAAGTCCAACGAAAATCAAAATAATAACGGCTGGTAACACTTTGGTGATACCTTGATAAATGTAATGTTCCAGATCACTCCAGGAATAACCGCACAACCACGCAATAAATGCAGCTACAATAGCACCCAACAGAATTGGAATATGTGGGGCTCCATCATAAACAATAATGACAAAGGTCATCGCAACAATCATAACAACAAATGGAATGAGTGCTAATATTAATGGAATCTTTTTCTTGGAATTCTCCATCCTTATCCCCCCTATGAAAATTACCTCTATATTTATCCTGCTCTTTGCAAGAACCTATGCACCTTACTTGATAAAAAGACTAGTTTGTTCAGTAAGGGCGTTTATCTATTTTAATATCAATTTGTTAGACTATCTTATTGGTTCTTTAATACTTTATCATGGTAAAGTGATGAAGTCAATGGGTTTATTTGCTTTGTAGATGGTGAATTTCATCTACTTATAAATTATATGCCGAGCAAACCCGAGTCAACATCGGCCGGCCACATGTATTCGATAGCTGAATGACAAGTGCTGAGAAGCCACCGGAAAGAAAGGGGGGATGGTTGATAGGAATGAAAAAGTATGCCGAATCATCCGGGAACATGGCTATCTCGGTTGGTTGGGGAGAAAACGCGCGGAAATCTACCGTGAGCATGCCCATCACGACCGATTGGTGGGAAACTCGAATCAAAACCACCAAGCGAGTGTATGACCAGTTGCAAGGAGCAGTCCATAATCGATCTTGCTCAAACCAACCACACAAAATAATCCAGCATGACTATTTCTATCATGCTGGAAAATCAATTTGTTACCTATCTATTCATTTTTACTGGTTGTACCAAGCTGAATTTTATCATCTGGGAGCTGCAATAACCCCCATCGAATGCTGTTTCACTTTATCCAGCAAACAATCAACAAATCGCGTACATTTCCTTACATCCTCAGACTGTGGCCGTAATTCCACTTTCAATGTTACCGCCAAATCAGTTTGAACATACAACATATCACGAAATTCATCGACTGCACCACAAAAATACGGGAAAAAGCTGTCACCGGAGCCGAATATGGCGGTAACCAAATTTGGAGTGTCTGCTCTTTCCAGCTCCATATACAAATTCATCATCTCACCGGGAATATTGCCATTTGCCCACGTATATGTCCCAATCACCAAGCCATCATACTGCGACAATCGCTCCATTGGAAATTTCCTTACTGAAAATAGCTCGACATCAACTAAGCGTTCCTGAAGTTTCTCCTGAATAATTGCTGCCACTGCTTCCGTATTTCCGGTTACCGATGTATAAACCATCGCAATTCGCATGCCAATCACCTACAATTCCTCAAAGCCATTGGACTGGGTTACCTTGGAATAGGTTCGCGCCTTTTGTTCAAAGAAGTCCGATTTGGTTTCGTTGATCATCTCGTCACTGAAAACATGGATCCATGGCATTGGATTTTCCCGTTCCGTATATAAATTGTTCAAGCCTATTTGTCGTAATCGCTTGTTGGCAAGATACTCAACATACTGATCAAATTCTTCCAGATCAATTCCATTTATATCAGCCAAAATATAATGTGCCCAATCTTTTTCTAATGTAGTTGCCTTATCAATCGATTGATAGATATAATCGATATTTTCATCCGTATCCAATTCCTTATTTTCTGCAAGCAGGATGCGGATAAGCTGGGTGATGAAATACGTATGCTGCATCTCATCCCTTTGAATATAGCTGATCATCGTACTAGTTTTTAACATTTTCTGTTGCCGGGCCAGGTTATAGAAAAAAGCAAAGCCAGCATAGAAATAGATGCCTTCCAGGTTAACTGAATTTACCGCAAGCTTGAATAAATTCAATGGTGTTGGATGGTTTCTGAATTCATCATACACATCCAAAATCAACTGGTTTCGTTTCTTAATAACCGGATCACTTTTCGCCTGATTGAAGCGACGATTTTGTTCTTTTAAAGGTACCAGTGAACTAAGAATATAGGAATAGGATTCATTGTGTACCGCCTCCTGTTGGGAAATCACGGCAAAAATCGCCTTAAAGCTGGAATCTGTGACATAATCCATCACTTGATTCATGGTCGGTGTTTGCAAACTGTCAAGCATGGCCAGCTGGGTATTGACCCGTAAAAAAACATCCTGTTCGGTTTCACTTAACAAGTCCCATTGCTTGATATCATCCTGCATATTGATTTCCTGTGCTTTCCAAAAATTTGATAACAGCGCCTGGTACAGGTCATACATTTGCGGATAAGCAATATCATTCCAGTTTAATAACCCCGATGATTTTCCATTAATGATCCCGGTTGACTTATTCGGATACTCCGGATTCAGTAAATTAATGCGTTTGATTGGTGTGTTAACCGACATTGGTTTAACCTCCTCTGATTATCTATAAAGGGATAGCTATATTACTCTCAGGTAATTGGCCGTGTCCGGACCCGTATCTGCTGAGGCGAATGCGCTGGTGCTTTTCACGCCTCCGACATCTGACGCCCGGCATCTAACCTCTTAACTATGGCACGCCTCACATTCATCAATTTCCGCTTGTGATGTGCTTCTGACATAATAGGTCGTTTTCAATCCTTGTTTCCAGGCTTCAAGATGCAGATTCAATAAATCCTTTGCCTTAATATCATGTCGGACATACAAGTTAAAACTAATCGCTTGATCGACGTGACGCTGACGGGCCGCGTTCTGCTTAATACTCCAATGCTGATCCAATTCGTGTCTGGAGCGGCGATAATAGGCATATGTCTCGTGATTGAGGTCTGGTGGTGTTACTTTAAATTTAAAATTCTTCTTCTCCTCGGCATATTCTACTGCATAAATTGGGTCAATCCCATCAGTTGAACCACCAATTTTTGCTGTAGACGAATTTGGTGCTACCGCCATTAGCCAGCCATTGCGCAGTCCATGTTCACGAACGTCATCACGCAAAGCCTGCCAAGCCTCGGTATCATAGCCCTTGCGATCAAAATACGCACCTGTCTCCCACTCCGATCCAGTAAATTCCTTGTACGTTCCTTTCTCTTTTGCCAGTTCCATCGAAGCTTTAATGGCATGATAGGCAATTGTTTCATAGAGTGTATCGGCATAGGTTACCGATTGCTCTGACTCCCAATAGATTCCTTGCTTTGCCAACAAGTGGTGCCAGCCAAATGTCCCGAGTCCAACCGCGCGATACTTTTGATTGGTTACCTGTGCCTGACCAACCTTAATCGTGTTCAGATCGATCACATTATCAAGCATTCGCATTTGGATCGGCACCAGTCGTTCGATCACATCCGCTTCAACCGCACGAGGTAAATTAACCGATGATAGATTACAGACGACAAAATCACCTGGTTTTCTGATCATCACAATATTGCCTTCCTCATCCTGATATTCGTTCGTGATTGTTGTCGCCGACATATTTTGCATAATCTCTGTACATAAGTTACTGCAATAGATTGATGTATAGCCTTTGCCGCGGACATGCTTATTCGGGTTCTGGCGGTTTGCTTCATCACGATAGAACATGTACGGTGTACCAGTTTCCAGTTGAGCAATCATAATGCGGGCCATAATATCCATCGCCCGGTAGGTTTTCCTTGGCAGTAACGGGTGATTAACCGCTTCTTCGTATTTTTCGGTAAAATATTTCGTATCTGTTTCATCATAGAAGTCTTCTAAGCCAAGCGGGTTACCTGATTCATCTTTCCAGCCCATGATTTGTTTCACCTGATGCGGGCAGAAAGTATGCCATTCGCCAATACTGCGGCCGTTCTCATCAACTTCCTGCAGCTTTTTCATAAATAAATCTGGAATGGCCACTCCAGTAAAAATATCGTGGGCTTTCCGGCGTTCGTCACCATTATTGGTTTTCAGATCAAGGAACCCATTCATGATATCCTTATGAAAAACATCCAAATAAATGGCTACAGCTCCCTGCCGCTGGCCAAGCTGATCAACACTGACTGCGGTATCGTTCAATAAGCGGATCCATGGGACAACCCCTGATGAATTTCCTTTAAATTTCTTAATATCAGACCCAAGCGCCCGTACTTTTCCATAGTAAATACCAATTCCGCCGCCGTCTTTGCTTAATCTGGCAATATCCCAATTATTCAGGTAAATCCCATCAAGCGAATCGTCCACTGTATCAATAAAGCAGGAGGACAACTGACCAAAACTTTTCCCGGCATTGGCAAGCGTTGGTGTGGCGACCGTCATATACAAATTGCTCATGGCCCAGTAAGCCTCTTTCACAAGTTCCAGGCGTTTATCCTTCATTTCGTTTTTCATCAATGTCATCGCAATAATCATAAACCGTTCCTGTGGTAATTCAAACACCCGATGTTCATGATCCCTTGCTATGTACCGGTCGGCCAGTAAAAATAGACCAATATAATTGAATAACTTATCCCGCTCCGGATCGATCTCCTGACCAATAGCGATGATCTCATCTTTATCGTAAACAGCAAGCAAATCCGCTGCATAGATGCCTTTATCCGTAAGCGTTTGGATTAATTGATAAAAGTCTCCGTATTTTTTACTTGGATCATATCCGCGATTTACTGCTGCTTGTGCATAAAGATCATTTAAATACATCTGTGCCGCTACAAACGTCCACCCTGGCTGATCCATGGCAATATGATTTAAAGCATAAAATAATGCCTGCTCGTTTGCCTCCTCTTTCGTCACATCCATTGACTGTAGTTCCCGAATAACATCATCTGCCTTCAGGTTATACCGCTGTGCTGCATCTTCAATGACGGCAACAATTTCATCGACCATTGCATCCATTTGTGTTTCCATTATTTCTTCCTCCCTATGAAACTCCCTGGAAAATGAAAAAATCCACACCAGAACTTGGAGTGGATCGAAACAACAATGCCAACAATCATCAAGAAAGTCGAAGGAAACGTACATTCTTTCCCGTCCAATCTTGGTTGACACTATCATTTCATCTTCTCCATCCCCGAAGAAGTTGAAATTTTATTAGACACGCATTGAGTAAAGCATATTTTCAACGCCTAAAAGACTGGTCTCCTGACTCATGCTTCAACCTACACCCGAGCCCTTCCCGTTGATAGAATTACAGTGGTGTTTACTCAGTTTCGTCAGCATTTACAGTTGCGGGGGCAGTCCTGGATTTGCACCAGGTTCCCAATTAAGCAAAAGCATCTTTTTGTCAAATACTATATATAGTTTTATTCTACAAAAAATTACACAATATATTGTGTTGGCTACTACTATCTATCCTAAATTATATTTGTCAGTTTAGCAAGGGTTTTTTAATCGAATCTAAAAAATCATTTTTTATTTTATCCAGCGTTAGTAAAGAACCACGATACAATAAGAAAGATACCCGCAACTCCCCAAATAGTAAGTCCTCCTATCCACCAAACGACGAATTTAGTGTTTTTGGACTCTCCTTTACCCCATGTATCTGCTTTTATAAAGGCAATCTTACGCTTCACATTTTTCACCGTAGAAAAATAAATAAAGAATCCAATTACAAAGTAAAAAATAATTAACAAGGTTTTGATCACATCCACAGTCGTTATTTCCGAATTGAGCATAACAACGATCATGAGTACGACAGCAACATCCAAAAGATGAATCCACACCTTGACCTCCCTAAAAAGTTTCCTGCGTTTAGCTATCAAAAGGAAACTAAAATTTATACAAAGGGTAATTATACTTATCACATCACATATCACAATAGCAAAAAAATAAACCGGTTGTCATAACACCGGCTACATAGTAGTAAGTAATAAAATGCAACAAAAACTTTGCTTGAAAATTGAAAATGCGTAATGATCTAATTAATTAACCACCAAACTGAAAAATCAATACACTAATTATAAGGCATATTAGTGCTATAAATATAACTATGTATATGGTTCGTTCAGAAGGCGAGAGTTTTCTCTGTTTTTTTATTTTATCCAAATGCCGTAAGTATAAGACTGAAATAATAACAAATAAAACACTGGCTATCGCACTTAAAATTTCTGCAAATAAAATCAAATGTACCACCCCATTTAGGCTAGTTAGCTCATATTCGGTTGGATGCAAAATTCCCCCCTATGAATTAGGCTCTCATATCAATTAAAGTATGACATTATGTACAGAATAACAGCAAATGGAAAAACAATAAAAAACCAGTTTAATCCCTGTAGAATCCTTATCGAGATTGTATAATTTTTATTTGTAGCCTTTCTAATATACAGAAATGAGATTAAACCGATTATCGGTGTGAAAAAGGCTAAATATCCGTAATTTGACGGAATCCATAAGTGTCTTTTTTTAACCATACTAGGACCCCCTCCTCCTTCAAATTGTTTTACAATCTAGCCCAATTGAAGCACAATCTTATCCTGTGAATGTACCTGGTTAATTTATTCTTCAATTTTTCTTTTGGATGCTGAAAAAGCAGTAATAACACTAGCTAAAATAACAAAAATAAGCATTCCGAAGCTAACAACACCAATACCCATTCCTACCCAGGAACCAACAATGTATGATGTTATAAATAATGCCACAGAGGCATTAAGCAAATCAGCAACGTAAAGTCTAATTTCTGTTTTATTTGGCTCGAGTTTTTTTCCTCCGGGCGTTTTTTTATCTGATTCTTCTTGGTCATTTTACGTTCTTCCAGAAATATATCGTTCATGCCTTTAACTATAAAATTCAGGGCTAAAATAACCATCGTAAAGGCAATAATCACATCAAAGAACATCCAGGACCAGCCACTTAGATGATCAAACCCATTACCAACCATGCCGGACCATTCACTGGAAACGGAAAGGTATGCGGATTGTCCATCACCCAGATCTTTTGCAATTGTCCCACCAAATAATAAATGAAAAAACCCAAGGTGAATGAGCAACACCAATACTTGAACAATTTCTAGTGTGAATTGAATAAACAAGCGGGGTATCATATAAGGTAGAACGTGTTTTCGCAATAAATGAATACGGCTCCCTCCCAGTGTTTTAGCAGTTGTAATAAATTCCATTTTATAGATATGGTCGACCTGATTTCCAATTAACAATGAAGTGGTTGGGATGGCTACAATCGTTAAGATAATCAACTCATAAATAGCTCGTAGTACGAAACTGTATTCATCTGCTGTATAATTGGGAATCATGATCACGTCAAAAAGAAGCACATAACAGAGAAGTGCTGTTGGTATAAAATAAAATCCATTCACAAACCTACTGACATATGGCTTTATCCTGGAAAAGAATCCCCCGAAAAGAAAACCAATTATAGCCGATATCATAACCCGTAAACCGGCGACAAGTATCGAAATACCTAACGTATATTTGGCCCCCTGTAATAACAGTACAAAAATATGTCTCCCTACTTCATCGGTTCCAAGTGGAGGTACTTCCAATGGATTAAATGGTCCGCTCCCTGTCATTTTCCCCTGGCTATCGTAGCGAAAGTCGGTAACTGGTATCTTGCCATGAAAAAATATAGCATGAATAAAACTGGCAGCTACTAACAAAACCAAAAATATAAATCCGCTCAAAAAAAGAGGATGTTGGAATAGCTTTTTTAAACGTTTTTCTGTATGCATCATCAAACCTCCACCTGTCTGCCGGTCATTTTTTCTATTATGCTCTGTCCCAAAGCCTGTATCGCATAAATGGGTACAAATATGAACAACAGACCCATTGCTAATATTGGGGGTGAATAGTGCTCCATTATAAAGTGCATCAAACCGTCGATGTTGAATGCATATTCGATCATAAGCAGGTTGGACAGCATAAACCAGGTAATAGATTTGGCGTGCAAGAAGATATTGATAATGGCATTACGCAAAACGTGGGAAAACAAAATATTATGTGTTGTTAACCCTTTGGATTTTGCAAAATCGATATAGAGTTGAGCATATTCTTCCTCAAAATCGTAAATCATGGTACGGTAAAAAAGTAACGTCGGCAATATAGCCAGTACGATAATAGGTATGACAAATACCCGTTTATCTGCGAAGGAGCCAATACTAAAAAACACCATGTCCGTATGCTGATGGATGAAAATTGCTGCAAGAATCGAGAGACCAATTACAAGTACATCAGGAATGGATTCCCCAATAAAGAATAGAAACTTGATCCTTTTACGCCCCTTTTCTGAAAGCAGCATTGTAATGAGGGTTAACGCCAAAGCGAAAAGAAATGCAATGAGGCAACGACAAGTAGTATCATAGAATATTCCCAGCGTTGCCAGATACCAGGAAATACGGAATACGTTTTCTCGAAAACGTCGTATGTTATTGTACTTGGATGAACCATGCTCGATACAATTGATTCAACTGCATCTATGTAGCCATAAACATTTAGCTTTAACCCATCGAACAGAGCAGGTAACGCAGCTGCTAGAACAATACCCATAACGGTAAGGAGAAACTTTAGAATGATACGATAATAAATACTCATGTACTGTCCCCCATCCCATTTAGTTATCTCGGTGATTTCAATAAACACATTTCGAGATGCAGATGTGGTAATGCTTTTTCTAACTTATTTTTTATGCAGTATAAAATAACCGCCATAGAATTAGAATAAATTAATGATATTTAAAAATGGGTGTTTTTTGCCCGTTCCCTCGAAACAGTATATTTCAAGATATTCTGATTAATATTCATATCCCTGGTAAGATGGTGAAAATTGTCGGTGGTAGGTACATTCTGGATTGTCTGAAATCAGCCGCCCCCTGCACCAAAATCATATACCTTAGTAATGTAAAGGAAAAACTCCTTTATTCACTGCTTATTCAGTGGACTCACCTCCTTGGGTTGGGCCCTAAGGAGGTTTTCTATATTTCGGGGTAAAATCCTGCCCATTTCCAGTAAAAATTTAGTTTTTTAACTTTGACCACCTGATCCTCACTTAAAAAGAAAGTCACATTTGAGATGGATCCCAATCTTCATCGCAAGTTAAGCAGATACGCAGCCAATCACGACACCACAATGGTTACCGTTGTAGAACAGGCCTTAAATGATTATTTAAAAAGTACCGGCACATAAATTCCGGGAATCTAGAATACATGGGAAAAAATATGTTCTTTTTTAAAAAAAGTATGATAGGAACGATATTTATTTTGATGTGATTTAAAAGAGGCATTTTTAATATAAATAAAAAGTGAATAATTAAATTGGCTACCGGCTTCGCAAAATGATAGCCGTATTTTATGGTGTTTTGCTGTCCCATATTTAAGAATGAACGCATTCCGCATGGCCGGACAGTTATTTGTAGGACCTTTTTAAAGTATTTTCAGTTGAGTTTGGTACCTTTTCTAGCAAACAGTGGTGCCACTACATTCTCCAAACGGTTGGAATCAGTAGATAACTAAGTATGAAACCAATTAAAAATGTTTAATTGATAAACTGTTGTACAATTTGGGATACCATGAAAACAAGCACACTAAAAATAATTGCTGCAACCATAACATTGATTGGATTCCCTACAATAAAACCGGTATACAGACCTACCGTTCCAATCACCAAGAAAACTAAAATAAAAACAAATGATAAAGCAAGAGATACTAATATTTGACGTATAATTCTGTGATCTGCAATGACATAACCCGAATTCCAACTCTCATCCTTTTTCTTTATTAAAAAACTTATAATCTGATAAACCGCTGCGATTGAAAGTACTCCCCAAAAAACCCAGGAATTATTATTATTCATAAGTTTTGAATAACCCATGTAAATAAACTCGAACAGCAGTAATAAATAAAAAAGAAGTATCATCCACTTTTTGGCTCGCATCCATCTCACTCCCAAACTTATTATTCCAAAAAAAACACCTTTTCCACCGGCTCATTTACAATTGACGCTATAGCTAACACCACTCCAATCTTAGGTTCATATTTTTGTTTTTCTATAGAAATAATGGTTTGTCTATGCACCCCTACCTGATCGGCCAATTCCTCTTGTGTTAAATCGGCTTTACGTCTTAAATACCTTACGTTGTTTTTAACCACCGTCTTTTTCAAGTTTATCCTCACCTCTATTGTATAGTATCATATACATAATATAGTTTAAACTATACATACAGGTCTATAATACATCTTCAAAATATGTAAATGGACCTCTAATGACTAAAATCCTTAGGTTATAAATCACGAGTTTCCGGGTGTATACTAATGTATATTGACTGCATGTGGCAGGGGGACACCGCCGCTATTTATGTTTGCAAACGCATTCGGAACTACTTTTCTTAAAATGCTTGCTGTCCCGTTTATATCAGCATTCAGCAACACACCACTTTTCTGTACGCTTTTTCCCCACCCTTACTATCATCCGTTCCCTTCCTTTCAACTTTTATTATAGTCAGTAATTTGTGTAAAAAATATATAACAAGATCAACCGGGCGAAGGAAATGTTGGCGAGTGTAGAAATTAACCGGAAATGAATTCGCTCTCGTTCCAATTATCAGGAGGAGAAAAGCAGCGTGTGGCTATTGCTCGTGCATTGGTACACGAACCAGATTGGTTGCTAGCTGACGAACCAACGGGAAACCTGGATACTGAAACAGGGAAGACGATATTCACACTCTTGCAGGAAATGAACCGAAAAAAGGTTGTGGTGTTATTCTTATCACCTATGACCTAGGACTCGCAGAAAAATCGGATAGTTTCATAGATAGGAAGGATGGTGAAACGGTGAATAATAATGATTACTAAACCTTTCAATACTTAAAAAACTATTTTGACAGGTGTTATATCTGACAAATAAGCTGAGTTTGATTGCGTATCAAACTCAGCTTATCCATATTTAACCATGCCATAGAAAGGAAGAATCCAATCACGGCCATAAACTGCCCCACTGTCAGGTGAGCAGTTTATCATGCATTAACGAGCTGTAATTCTCCCACTGTATGAAGTTTCAATTTATAAATCTATTTATCCGCATGCGAGGCGGTTTCCCGATCCCAGAATTCGACACCAGTATCATCCTCTAAAACATCACGATAAAATACTGGGTCCTTGCCGGCTTTGCGCTGCTCGCGGTAATCTTTCAGAACGCGGTTGGCAATCTTGAACAATTTGGCAACAGCATAGAGGTTAACCAAAGCCATAATTGTCATAGACAGATCGGCAAGTGCCCAAACAAAATCAAATGATGCAACCGTACCAAAGGCAACCATCAAGATAACGGCAATCCGGTATATAAACAAGCCTACTTTACTATTTTTGATATAACCGATATTATTTTCCCCGTAATAATAATTTCCGAGAATCGAACTATAGGCAAACAGAAAGATGGCAATACCAATGAAGATAGCCCCCCATTCACCCACTTGAGACTGAACCGCATTTTGGGTTATTTGAATCCCGTCTAATTGACTTCCCTCATAGCCGCCAGCCAAGATAATAATAAATGCGGTCGCACTACAAATTAAAATTGTGTCGAAAAAGACGCCCAAGGCCTGAATTAAGCCCTGTTTTGCCGGGTGGGAAACCTCTGCAGTTGCTGCCGCATTCGGTGCACTACCCATACCGGCTTCATTGGAGAACAAGCCACGCTTAATTCCCAACATAATGGCAGCACCAAATCCGCCACCGGCTATTTCACGAATACCAAACGCATTTTCCACAATTAATGCAATCATACCCGGAATCGCAGTTATATTAGCCACCAAAACAAAAAGTGCCAGGATAATATAAACAACAGCCATCACCGGAACAATGTATTGGGTGACATTAGCAATGCTTTTCAACCCGCCAAAGATGACAATCGCGGTCAGCAAGGCAAGAATAATGGCCATTAGCCTATTGTCAAAGTTAAATCCTCCAGAAAAAGCAAGCCCAATTGTATTGGATTGTACAGAATTAAAAAAAAGCCCATAGGTGAATGTGATAATTATCGCAAAGGCAATCGCCAGCCAGCGGTTATTGAGCCCCTTTTCTATGTAATAAGCAGGTCCCCCGCGATATTGATTCGCTTCGGGCACCTTATAGACCTGTGCCAACGTACTTTCCACAAAGGCAGACGCCGATCCCAATAAAGCAACCAGCCACATCCAAAACACGGCACCAGGTCCACCTAGCGCTACGGCAGATGCTACACCGGCAAGGTTCCCGGTCCCTACCCTTGCAGCGGCACTAATTGCAAATGCCTGAAAGGAAGATGTCCCTTTTTTTCCATCCGCACTAACCGTCCGTTTATCAAAAATAACCCGGAACATTTCGGGAATCATTTTGAATTGGACAAAATCCGTTTTAATCGTGAACCACAAGCCTAATCCGAGTAAGACAACAATAAGAATATACGTCAAAAAGTTGTCGTTCACATTCTCTACCAACGTTTGAATGGTGTCCATGCAATATTCTCCCTTCAATCTTTAAAAACCCTTTAAAACATATCTTTCTTTTCCGTTCCCGTAATCATTTTTCAAAAAACATATGCCATTTTCAGGTTCATCCTGTTTAAGTGGACAGGTAATGGTAATGACGAAAACCGCAACCAATTTAAATAGAAAAGAAGCCCTGTCAAATTGGCTTCTATGTTACTGTGTTACACTGTACTATTTTAATATATTCTTTACATCAGTACAAATTATTTATTATTCTGGACGATGGGATCTGTTGATTTTAATCGGTTTCTAAAAGGTATATTCCAGCACAAAACTATGATCATGGGCAACTTCACTGGACACCGGTGAGGATGCACGGGTTGGTGTGGAGCATGCCCGGTTTAGCTGCCCTTTTCATAGCAACAAAGCTTTTCCTATTTCCCCCAAGGATACGCGGTGCCAAAGTTTTTCGCCATTTCTTTGGAGAAGCCTCGTCTTTGTTTCCGATGTTTGGCACGTTCAGGCGCACCTTCATGCAGATATTTTTCTTGTTCCGTTTCCGGGTAGACACTTGGTATAGGTACTGGGTGTCCATTGCGATCGACCGCGACAAATGTTGTAAATGCCGTGGCACAAACGCTGCGTTTTCCTGTTACTAATTCTTCCATCACGGCTTTGACGAAGACTTCCATCGAGGTATTATGGGTCCAAGTGACAAACGCCTCGACACAAATCGAGTCACCTTCTTTAACAGGTTCCAAAAAGTCAACGGAGTCCGTGGACGCTGTTACAACAGGTAATCGGCAATGACGAACAGCTGCAATTGCTGCAACATCATCAATATGTGCCATTAATTTGCCACCAAACAATGTCCCATGATTATTTGTATCTGGTGGTAAGACATGTGACGTTTTTACTGCTAATGAATTGGAACACGGTTTACTTTCCATGATGCATTCTCCTTTTTAACGTAACAGATTCAATTTTTATCAAGTTCTATCAAGTTCATAACAGACATTTGTATTTTTTTACAATATCGGCGACAACAACCTGGATAACGACTCTTTAAACCGAATACCCAATGAACGCTTTTCATATAGTTTTTTCGTCATTTGCGTTGACAGGGAGATGTCGTACTCAAATGCTGCTACCAACTTTTCAGCAATACCCGTATCATATAAGAAGGCATTCACTTCAAAATTGAGCCGGAAGCTGCGGACATCGATGTTGGCGGTCCCGACAGAGGAGATTTCACCATCGACGATAATCATTTTGGCATGAAGAAACCCATGTTGGTAAATAAATACTTCTGCACCAGCATTCAATAAATCCCCGATATACGATAGTGTTGCCCAATAAACAAACGGATGGTCCGGCTTGTTCGGGATCATGATCCGCACATTCACACCAGATAAAGCGGCGATTCTTAATGCATCACGCAAACTTTCATCGGGAATGAAGTAAGGAGTTTGAATATAGACATAGTGTTTTGCCGATAAGATCATTTTAATATAACCATTCTTAATTTGCTCCCAATCCGAATCAGGACCGCTGGAAACGATTTGAATGCCAACATCTCCATTAGGTTCCGCCGCATAATACCGTTTGTCATATAAAATATCATTCCGTGATGCCTGATTCCAATCAAGAATAAACCGGGTTTGCATATTCTTCACTGCATCCCCCGTCACCCGTAAATGGGTATCCCGCCAATAGCCAAATTTTTTTGCCTTGCCGAGGTATTCATCCCCAATATTAAACCCGCCGATATAGCCAATTTGTCCATCAATAATGGCCAGTTTCCGGTGGTTGCGATAATTAAGTTTAAAATTGACTTTGGGAATCTTTGACGGAAAAAATGCTTCCACTTGTCCACCTGCCCTGCGAATCCGCTTAACAAACTTCCTGCTTAAGCGGCGGGAACCCATATCATCATAAAGCACGCGAACCTCTACCCCGGCCTTCGCTTTCTTCACCAGGCAATCAGCAATACGTTTACCAAGCTGATCATAACGAATAATATAATACAATAAATGAATATGATCGGTCGCTTTTTCGATATCGTCAATAAGTGCAGCAAATTTCTCCTTTCCATCGGTGAAAATTTCCACATGATTATCCTGGGTGAAAATAGCATCATCATTTCGCAAATGTAAAAAATATAAATCTTTGTACGCGACAATGGCGGGGTTCTTAAAGACAAACCGATTTTCCTCCAATGCCGTTAACTGGGCTTCTACGGATTTCTTTACTCCCAGCCTGCTCTTGGTATCCCATGTGAATATCCGTTGTTTGCTTATGTTTCTTCCAAATATCAAATATAAAATAAAGCCAGCAATCGGAATAAATAACAAGACCATCAGCCATGCCCATGTGGACTGTGCATCCTTGCGTTCCAGGAAAATGATCGTAAAGGCCAGTGCAATATTAACAATCATTATTATAGCCACTAAGTATGGCATGAACACCATGTCAGTTTCTCCTCTCAAAAAGCAAACACATTTTACTTTATCATTTGTAAGCAATATGTATATCATCCGTGCATTCTAAATTACTATTGTATACCAGTGCCAAGAAAAAACAAAGGGGGTAACAAAAAGGGTCAGCCCCACCACTTTAATACATTAAAGCGGCAAGGGACTGCCCCCTATATTTTATCCAGCGCCTGTTTGAGATCATCCCAAACGTCTTCCCATTTTTCCAATCCAACAGACAAACGTATAAGCTGATCGGTTATTCCCATTTCCAATCTGGATGCTTCCGGGATAACCGCATGTGTCATAGTAGCCGGATGTTCAATAAGTGTCTCGGCATCACCCAGACTAACGGCGATTTTCACAAATGATAAAGCATTTAACATCGCTTGTGCATCCTGTTTTGTTCCCTTTATTTCAAAGGAGATCATACCGCCACCGCGTTTCATCTGTTTTCCCATAATGGCATAAGATGGATTTGCTTGATCACCCGGGTAATAAATGCTCGCGACTTTTGGATGGTCTTTAAGCTTGGTAAAAATTTGTTCAGCATTATCACAATGCCGATCAAGGCGAACTGGCAACGTTTTAAGCCCACGAATTAACAGCCATGCATCAAACGGTGAAATAATACCGCCGATATCCTTTTGGGTGGACATTTGTACAGTATCCAAAAAGTCTTTGGATCCAACAACAAGACCAGCTATAACGTCCCCATGACCACCGATATATTTAGTAGCACTGTGAACAACAATATCACATCCCAAATCAAGCGGGCGCTGTATATATGGCGAACAAAACGTATTATCAACGACAACCGGGATCGCAAATTCCTTGGCTACTTTTGCAACCATTGCCAGGTCAATCAACTTCATGGTTGGATTAATCGGCGTTTCCACATAAATACAGGCCGTTTCCGGTTTGATACATTTTCGCAACTCATCAGCGGAATTCATGTTGGAAAGGCTATGGGTTATCGCGTATTTTTCCTCCATCATGCTTAACAGGTCAAATGTACACCCATACAGCCCGGATGAACAGACAATATGATCATTAGCCTTGGTTAATGCAATCAAAACTGCCGATACAGCAGCCATCCCGGAGCCAAATGCCAGCCCCCGCTCCCCATGTTCTAACGCGGCCATTCGTTCTTCCAATGCCGTTACAGTCGGATTGCCAATTCGTGAATAAATATAGCCCTCCTCATCCCCGGAGAATCGGCGTTCCCCTTGTTCAGCAGTTGCAAATGTAAAAGTTGATGTTTGAAATAATGGTGGTGTTAAACTTCCCAACATATCTTTTGCATCATAACCATCATGTATGACAGATGTTTCCAAATGTTTAAATCGCTTAGCCATATTCCTCTCCCCTTTATGCGCTTTCTTTCTTTACATCCATGATATCGGAAAATACCAATATTCGAAAGTGTTTTCTGAATTATTGACACACTTTTTTCGCTAAACTGAATCCCCTCCTTGTTAAGATTTTAGAGGAGCTGCAAGCAGGACGGGAGGGGCTCGCCTAGTCGGGAGAGAATGCACCGAGGACGGGACAGAGACTCGCGAAGTCGGTAGAGTACGCTCCGGGACGGGAGAGGGACCCGCTAAGTCGGGACAAAGACTCGGGACAAAGACAGCAAAGCGATTTCGCTAATGAGCCATGATAATTCCCAAAATAACAGTTGACAGATGACACTACTCAGGTTTATACTTTTTATTAAATTAAATTTTTCAAAACCTTTTTATATCTCTTATCAAGAGCGGTGGAGGGATTAGGCCCTGCGAAACCCGGCAACCATCAGGCTAAAAAGCAGTCATGAAAGGTGCTACATCCTACAGGTCCTTGTCGATCTGGAAGATAAGAGGAGGAACGTTCTTATCCGCCCTCTTCTTAAGGAAGGGCGTTTTTTCGTATCCCCCCACGTCAATTACAACGCTCGATCAAAGTCATTGCTATACTGTGATACAAGCAATCCTTACAGAATTAAAGCATTGGCTGAAATAATCAGTCACCCAACTACCTTAGGAGGAATCATTGATGTCAAACTTTCATTCGCACGATTTAGAAACATTGTTGCTTCATGCAGGGCAGGAACCAGATCCAACAACAGGATCTCGCAGTGTTCCGATCTACCAGACGACTTCCTACGTATTTAACGATACGGAACATGCGCAAAACTTATTTGCATTAGCTGAACCAGGCAATATCTACACACGACTTGGCAATCCAACGTGTGCTGTTTTTGAAGAACGAGTCGCCCAGTTGGAAGATGGATCAGCAGCAGTTGCCACCTCATCCGGCATGGCAGCAATTACATTAGCTATTCTGAATCTGGCTGGTGCCGGTGACGAAATTATTGCCGACAGCAACTTGTACGGCGGAACCTATAATTTGTTTTCCACCACTTTGCCCCGTTATGGAATTAAGGTGAAATTTGTTGACGGGACAGACCTTGATGCCATTCGTTCCGCGATAACAACAAAAACGAAAGCAATTTATGGAGAAATTATTACCAATCCGAGTCTGAATGTGCTTGATGTGGAGGAAATTGCCAGCATCGCCCACGAACATCATATCCCGTTAATTGTGGACAACACGTTTGCTACCCCGTATTGCGCAAAGCCCTTAACATGGGGAGCCGACATTGTGATCCATTCTGCTACCAAATGGATCGGTGGCCACGGAAATTCCATTGGTGGTGTTGTTGTCGATGGTGGACGATTTAATTGGGACAACGAAAAATTCCCCGGGTTTACCGAACCGGATGAGAGCTATCACGGCCTCCGCTATGCAGACTTGGCACCGGCTGCCTTCGCAACAAAATTACGGGCGCAATTACTGAGGGATATCGGAGCATGCCTAAGTCCCATTAATGCCTTTTTGCTATTGCAAGGACTGGAAACCTTACATTTGCGTGTCGAACGTCATAATCAAAATGCGCTAGAAGTCGCCGCATACCTCAAGGCGCATCCAGCTGTGGAATGGGTCAACTATCCTGGATTGGAAAACCACCCTTCCCATTCATTGGCTCAAAAATATTTGCAACACGGTTTTGGTTCCATCATCACGTTCGGTATTCAAGGTGGCAGGCAAGCAGGAAGGAAATTGATTGACAATATTTCGATCTGGTCACATGTCGCGAATGTCGGGGATGCGAAATCACTGATTATTCATCCTGCATCCACAACCCATCAGCAATTAAGTGCGGAAGACTTGGAAAAAAGCGGTGTATCCGAAGAACTTGTCCGCCTTGCTATCGGGGTCGAAAATGTGGATGATATTTTAATTGATTTGGATCAGGCTATTGCCAAAGCTACCGATACAAAGCCAACTATCCAATCTTCCGGGAATGATGCCATTAAATGGCTGCTTTCATCCCCTTTTTCCCGTGAAGCTGGTGCGATAAGACAAAAAGTAATCGCAGTAATTGGCCAAGATCATAGCAAACAGGAATTACAGCAATTACAACAGTATGGATTCCAAATCGTCGAAGTAAATGAACAGACCCAAGCGCCGGATACAATTGATGCAGCTTGGTTGAAAAAAGGACCTGTCCCCGCCAGCACGCTGGAACAGTTTATTAATGCACAAGGAAAGATCCTGTGGATAGAACAACCGGATGAAACCGATCCAACACTGGAACATGCAAAAGCTTGCGGAATTACGGTTATCACCGGATTAAACCCCAATGAAACATTTATACGTTTGCGCAACAACACATCCGAACAACTGACTGTTGAGGTATAACAATTTTTTAAGGTTTTGGAGGCTGACCCTATATGGGTACGGCCTTCTTTTTTTACATCATTTTCGCGACAAAACATGTATGCTATAATCATAATCACAACTTGCAAGAAATAATGGCTTCTGTGTGTGTTCCACTAGATATGGATGATTTTAGCAGGAGTCCCCCTGTCTTATTATTACAATTTTATAACATGCCAAATCAATGATAAAAACATGATATACTAGCCAAGATAAACGGGTAAACATATACTATTATGCACCCTTTTCGCATTTGTTCTGATTCATTTCATTTCTTGCATACAGTATAATAGAACTATTTTCGTATTGGTGTGATAAATTTGAGGAAGTTTGCAGTTATTTTTGTTATTTTACTTGTCATTATCGGTGCAGGAGGCTTTTTTATTTATTATAGTCAAGCTCACCAAGTGGAAAAAACGATTCAAGATGTCCAGGACCACTCTTCTGAGCAACAGACAGCCGATAAAAAACAAGAAAAACATGATTCCAAGCAGGATCAAAAAGAAAAATCGGAACAAGACACAAAAAAAGAAGATGATAAAACCAGTATCAAGGCGTTTCTGGAAGACACCGTACAAAACACGATCAATTATTTCACCAATAACGAAGTCCACGTTGTATCTATTGGGGACTCATTAACCGAGGGAGTTGGCGATACGACAGATGGTGGTGGATATGTCGGTATCCTGGATAATACGATTAACCAAAAGAAACATGTGGCGGAATTCGATAACTACGGTAAACGGGGAAACCGGTCAGATCAGCTACTAAAACGCCTGGATATCCCGGAAATATCCAATTCCATTAAAGATGCGGATATTGTCACGATCACGATTGGTGCAAATGATATCATGAAGATTTTAAAGGAAAATATCACGGACCTGTCATATGCAGATTTCAACGAAGAGCGATTAAATTATGAGCAGCGGTTAATTAAAATTTTTGATAAAATAAATGACCTGAATCCAGATGCAAATATCTATCTGATTGGCTTTTATAATCCATTTGAGCAATACTTTCCAGATATCAAAGAACTTGGTACAATTGTGAAAGATTGGAATACTACTGGAGAAAAAATATCCAGAGAGTATGAAAATGCAACATTTATACCGACAATAGATTTATTCGAGGATTCAGATACCAACTTATTTGCGGATGATAATTTTCATCCCAACACACTTGGTTACAAACGCATTGCGAAACGAGTATTAGAATACCTGCAACCAGAACATGCAACCTAACGATTTGGGAAAGCTAATGAGTACCAATTGATTTTAATAAGCGAGGTGAACTGCTATCACGGAAAGAAGAAATACCGAACAACCTGGAGGGAAATGGAAACGACTATTTTTTGGCTTGCTTATCTTTGACATCGCCATTATTGTCATATTACTGCTATTAATTTTCTGGCCTGTGTCATCAACACCTGCCCCACAATCAGAGGGGAATTATGACCAAAAAAGTTCTGAATTTGTTGTTCGTACCACAAAAGAGAACCTGAATGAATTAGTCAATGCTTATATTGATCAATTATTAAATGATGCAGACCACCATTATAAAGTTTCTCTGGAGAATGATGTTCATTTAATTGGTGAACTGCCAGTATTTTCTTCAACCGTACCACTTTCTGTCCATCTGGAACCAATTGTTCAAGACAATGGGAATGCTGTTTTGAAACTGCGATCCATATCGGTCGGGATGCTGGAATTGCCCAACAAGAAAATAATGGAATACATGAAGCAGTATCTGCCAATGCCAGAGTGGGTAACGATCGATCCAAAAAATGAAGAGGTTTATGTTGCTATCGACAAAATGGATATCAAGAGTAACTTTCAGGTCAGCATTGAACGATTTGATTTGGGAGCAAACGATTTAGCCTTCAAAATCAAAGTCCCTTATGAAACACTGGGAATTGATTAAAGACACTGATCGCCGGGGTCGGGGCTAATCAAGACATTAAATAAGGGATCATCCAATAACAGATGATCCCTTATTTTACAACGAACTGCTTTACTTTTTCAGACAAAAAATATATAAATGATTGCTTTGCCAATGGCTGTGCTTCTTGCACTAATTGGTGTTTGGCATTTTCCATACATTTTGGGTAATCTCCAAGTTTGCCTTCATAAACTAATTGTAATCCGGAAAGATTGCGAATGTCGGCTGGTGTTACCAAGCAATGGGGTTTTTCTACTTGAAACGATTTCACATTGTGTAGAACGGTCGCAACAAACTGTGAACAAAACAAGGCATGTTCCCGTTCAAATTCAATCCGGAGCAGTACCCCAAATAGACCGAGGAAATTATATTTATACAGATGCTTTCGTGCTTCGATTGCCTTGATATTCTGCAAGACCTTTTCACATTCATGATCTGATAAAGTATAGGAATAAATGGCACAGGCAGCGTCCTTTAAGAAGTCACTGTTGATATCTTCTTTAACAAACCCGCCTATAAATGGATTATGCGGCCGCTTCCTTCCAAAACTGTATACTTCCTTCAACTCGTGATCAAAGGCAATGGAAACATGGTTAAGTGATTGTTTCGTACAATAATTAATCACCCTGGCCAGATATGTTCCTGTGTCTGTAAAGAGAAAGTAAATCGTTCTCTCTTCCATAATTTCCCCTCCGTTAGGCTTCATGTTAATTAAAAAGTAACAATTAAATATGAGCAATGAAGCCAGCCATTCCAAACTGTGCAAATGTTTTTTCCTAATAAGAGGATGTTTTTGAAAAGGATTAACTTCCCGTAAACATCTTCTGTGAGATGTTACCATAAACTTTATCCGAAAAATGGTCAATATACAAGTTAATTTTTTATTTTTACCGTTGTTTCTCTGATATTTCGTGTTCTCTGATTATTATATGCACATTATCGATTGACGAAACCCGGTAAATCCCGTAAGCTAGCCATGATTACTATTTTTTTTGGAGGATTAGAAAACACATGATAACTGTTACAAATGTCAGTTTACGATATGGTGATAAAAAATTATTTGAAGATGTCAATTTGAAGTTCACACCCGGAAACTGCTATGGCATAATCGGGGCGAATGGTGCTGGAAAATCAACCTTTCTCAAGGTATTATCTGGTGAAGTAGAGCCGCAATCCGGCGATGTTTCACTATCTCCTGGTGAACGGATGGCTGTTTTGAAGCAGGACCACTTTGCGTATGAAGAATATAACGTGATCGATACCGTTCTGATGGGGCATGAACGGTTGTATGAAGTAAAACAGGAAAAAGATGCCATTTATCTGAAAGCAGATTTCTCTGAAGAAGATGGTATGCGCGCAGCTGAACTTGAAGGCGAATTTGCCGAAATGAATGGTTGGGAGGCGGAATCTGATGCAGCGGTTCTCCTTAAAGGTCTGGGTATTGACGAGTCCTTACATTTACATGCCATGGCTGATTTAACGGAAGATCAAAAAGTGAAAGTCTTGCTGGCTCAGGCATTGTTTGGCAACCCGGACATTCTCCTGCTGGACGAGCCGACGAACGGTTTGGATATTCATGCCATTCAATGGTTGGAGGAGTTCCTGATCAACTTTGAAAATACGGTTATCGTTGTTTCCCATGACCGGCACTTTTTAAATAAAGTATGTACCCATATTGCTGACGTTGACTATGGAAAAATTCAAATTTATATCGGGAACTATGATTTTTGGTATGAATCCAGTCAGCTAGCATTAAAGATGGCTCAGGAGGCAAACAAGAAAAAAGAAGAAAAAATCAAGGAGCTGCAATCATTTATTGCCCGATTCAGCGCCAATGCATCAAAGTCCAAACAGGCTACATCACGAAAAAAACTGTTGGATAGCATTACTTTGGATGATATCAAGCCGTCTTCCCGTAAGTATCCATATATTGCCTTTACTCCTGAACGTGAAATCGGTAATGATCTGCTTCGGGTGGAAGGATTGACGAAAACAATCGGTGATAAAAAAGTGCTGGACAATGTCAGTTTCACCATTAATAAAGATGATAAAGTAGCATTTGTCGGCAAAGATGATATCGCTAAAACGACATTATTCAAAATTTTGATGGGGGAAATGGAGCCAGATGCCGGCACCTATAAATGGGGTGTTACCACATCACAATCTTATTTCCCAAAAGATAATTCCGAGTACTTTGAGAACAACGATTTACCACTAGTGGATTGGTTACGACAGTACTCTCCGGAAGACGAAACGGAAACATTCTTACGCGGATTTCTGGGCAGAATGCTTTTTTCCGGGGAAGAGGCATTAAAGAAAGCAAGTGTGCTATCCGGTGGTGAAAAAGTTCGCTGCATGCTGGCCAAGATGATGTTAAGCCAGGCAAATGTCTTATTGTTGGATGAACCAACCAACCATTTGGACCTGGAGTCCATTACCGCCTTAAACAATGGTCTGATCAAATTCAAAGGATCCATTCTCTTTACATCCCATGACCATCAATTTATTCAAAGTCTGGCTAATCGCTTAATCGAACTAACCCCAAGCGGTGTGATCGATAAAGAAATGAGCTATGATGAATATATTCAAGATCAGAAATTGCAAAAAGAAATAGCAGCGATGTATTAACAAAAGCGAACAAGGTCGGTTAGCAGTGGCACCAATGCTTTTGTATTCCGGCAAATCAAAGCCCCTTCTTTTACAGACGGGGTCTTTTTTGTGATCATTGTAAAGATGTGTGCAAGTCCGCTATGAGAGAGGTGGGGTCTCGCTGGGATTTGGTAAGCAATTTGAGTGGTATCTACCGTGAGATTGCCTGTCTAGGTTGATTGGTTTGCATTAGTGCAGAATATCTGCCGTGAAAAGTCTCCTCTCGTTCGATTGTGATACATAAATGTGGAGAATCTTCCGTGAGATTTCCCGTCTCAGTTGATTGGTTTGCATTAGTGCGGAATATCTACCGTGAGAGGACTCCTCTCGATCGATTGGCATACAAAGGCGCTTCACATCAGTCGAGAGGTTTTTGCTATTATGATTTTATCGACATTTCCCGGGAAATAATGATAAATTTCCATGATATTTTCAAGCAACAATGCCCATATTTCCGATTAAAACCCAATTATGAGTACATACTTGATTTGGATGCCTTATGCTACACCCTTTGATAAGGTTTCGGATAGTATTTTTTGATTTCGGACAGTATTTCCATTAAAATGCTGGAAAAATTCTTTCAACCCCTGAACACGCAACACCCCTCTACTTCAGCGATCCGCTCCATTTCCGGTAAAACCGTACCAAACATTAAAAAACCTCCCTCTAACAGGAAGGTTTCACACGTTACTTATTACTAATTTTCTCCAACATATCCGCCGTCATACCGGCAAGGTCATATTCCGCTGTAAATCCCCATTCTGCTTTTGCTGCTGAGTCATCCAGCGAATTCGGCCAGCTTTCCGCTATTTTTTGACGGACGGGATCAACATCATATGTTAATGTAAATTCGGGAATATGTTTTTGTATTTCCCGGGCAAAGTCTTCCGGTGATGCGGAAATGGCAGTGATATTGAAAGCATTGCGATGACTTAGCTTATCCGGATCAGCCTCCATTAATTGAATGATGGCATTCAGGGCGTCCGGCATATACATCATATCCATATACGTATTTTTGGCAATGAATGATGTATACGATTTATTTTTCACTGCTTCATAATAAATTTCTACTGCATAATCTGTTGTCCCGCCACCAGGTGGAGTAACATGAGAAATTAAACCCGGAAATCTGACTCCACGGGTATCTACGCCAAATCGGTGATAATAATAATCGCAAAGTAGTTCGCCGGCAACTTTATTGACACCGTACATGGAAATTGGACGTTGAATCGTATCTTGTGGCGTCGCATTCTTTGGTGTTGTTGGGCCAAATGCGCCGATTGAACTGGGAGTAAACAGCTTTAGTTTCAACTGACGCGCGACTTCCAACGCATTGAGCAATCCACCCATATTTAAATCCCAAGCTTTTTGGGGATTTGTCTCGGCCTTGGCAGACAATAAGGCAGCAAGATGCATGATTGTATCCACATGATAGGATTTCGCAATAGAGTATAATTTTGCAGCATCTGTTACATCTGCAGTTTCAAACGGTCCGTTACTGGTTTGCGATGTTTTAATATCTGTTCCAATTACATTTTCTGTTCCATAGGTTTTCCGGAGTTTATCTACAAGCTCTGAACCAATTTGGCCAAGAGCACCGGTGACTAAAATCTTCTTCATGCCAATTACTCCTTACTTCATCGGACTAGTGCATGTTCAATCCCATATCTTATAGCGTGTAACCTCATTATGGGGGTGTTACAACCTGTTTATTAGTGATAAAAAATCATTCTGCATGCTGCCGAGTTTTGTTTAGATCACATCTAACTCTTTTCCTACCTTTTCATATATTGCCAATGCATCATCAAGCATTTGCTTTGTATGGGCTGCGGTTGGCATATTGCGCACGCGTCCCGTACCTCTTGGAACTGTTGGGAAGACGATGGATTTGGCATACACGCCTGCCTCAATTAATTTCTTACTGAATTGCTGAGTTGCTTTTTCATCGCCAATGATGCATGGCGTAATTGGTGTTTCACTATGACCAACATCAAAGCCGAGCTGACGTAACCCTTCTTTTAAATACTTACTGTTTTCCCACAGTTTTTCATTTAATTCCGTGCTTTCCATCAATAGTTCGATTGCTTTGGTAGCGGCTGCTGCATCGGCTGGTGTAACGGCTGTTGAAAACAAGAATGGGCGGGAGCGTACTTTTAACCAGTCGATAAGATTGGCCTTTCCAGCGACATATCCGCCAACAACACCGATTGCTTTGGAAAGTGTCCCCATTTGAAAGTCAATCTTATCCTGCAAGCCAAAATGTTTAACCGTACCTGCACCGTTTCCTAATACACCTGAACCATGTGCATCGTCGACATAGGTGATTAGATCAAATTCTTCTGCTACTTTAACAATTCCTGGAAGGTTGGCAATATCGCCATCCATCGAAAAGACACCATCGGTAATGACCATAATTTTATTATATTGACCGGATTCTACAGCTGCCTTTGCCTTATCACGCAGATCATCCATGTCCGAGTGATTAAAGCGAATGATTTTTGCCCGTGATAAGCGACAGCCATCAATAATCGATGCATGATTTAACTCATCGGATAGAATCGCATCCTGCTTATCCATCACAGCTGATATCGCTGCCATGTTACAATTAAACCCGGATTGAAAGGAGATTGCTGCCTCTGTACCCTTGAACAAGGCTATTTTTTTCTCCAATTCCAGATGAAGGTCGAGCGTCCCGTTAATCGTGCGAACTGCACCAGCGCCAACACCATGTGAATCAATTGCTGCTTTGGCTACCTGCTTCAACCGCTCGTCCGTGGCAAGACCTAAGTAATTATTAGAAGAAAGATTGATTAATTTTTTACCGCGAATTGTAATAACCGGACCGTTTGCTCCCTCCACAGGATCAATTTCATTATACAGCCCGCGTTCACGCAAATCTGCAATATTATCGTCTAAAAATGATTGCAGTTTCTTGCTTGTCATGTGAATCCTCCTTTATATGTAAACGCTATTATATCATATTAAGTTTATCATACTTAATCCATTTTGTTTAATCATATCCGATACCACACTCTCCTATGTTACATACCTTCATGGAAAACGCGGGTTTCTTTAGACGTATTTACCATAAAATTGATTGAACCTTTCAACTTTGTAAGGTTTTACTACAAAATTGTCATGAAAATCGATGGTTTCATTTACTATTTTTCATTATACTAGTACTAGATCTTAAAGGTGAGGGAAACATGATGAAAAAGCTTCTGGTTACATTTTTATTCGTACTGATTGTGGGATTTAGTATTGTTGGGGTTGCCCAGTATTCATCAAAATCGGATGATGTTATTAAAACGCATCACGGGGCAATAAGTGTTCAGTCATAGATAAGTTGGGGTTTTTAGGCATAGAAAAAAGGGAAAACATCACTATCAAGATGTTTTCCCTGGAAATTGCTGACGTTAATTGTGTTCAGATATTAGTCTAAAATCGTAACGTTTACTGAACGTACGCCCCAATTATTTGCTTCACCTTTGTTCGGTACGTGAACGTCGATTTTATTGCCGTTAATTGCACCACCAACATCTGCTGCGGTTGCACGACCGTAGCCTTCTACATACACTTCTGATCCTAATGGAATGACATTTGGATCAACAGCAATAACTTTTGCATCCGGATTAGCATTCAAGTCTACACCTGTTGATGTTACACCGGAGCAACCAGAGCATTCAGATGTATATGCCGTTGCAGATACACTGATAGTTTTACCTTCTGGCGCATTATTATTATCGTTTGATTCAGTTTCAGTTGCTTTTGTTGACTCTTCTTTAGCTGGCTCAGCTTCGGTTGCATCATTATCTTCTTTAGCTGGTTCTGCTTGTTCAGTCTGCTGTGTATTTTCATCCTGATTATCATCTGATGCTTCAGCAGTATTATCGGCTGGTTGTTCCGCTGGCTGTTCAGCCGGTTGTTCACTTGGTTGCTCAGATGGCTGCTCTACTGGCTGTTCAGCCGGTTGTTCAGATGGCTGTTCTGTTGGTTGCTCAGCCGGTTGCTCAGATGGCTGTTCTGCTGGCTGCTCAGCCGGTTGTTCACTCGGTTGCTCAGATGGCTGTTCTGCTGGTTGCTCTACTGGTTCAGATACCTGCTCATTATTCTGGGCAACATTTTCTCCATTAACTTGGAGTTTCTGACCAACAACGATTAAATCGGAACTCAGGTTATTCCATGCCTTCAGATTGGCTACCGTTGTCTCAAACTTATGACTGATACGGAATAATGTATCGCCTTTTTGAACGGTATATGTGTTGGTGTTTTCTTCCGTTTCACCAGTATTACCAGTTTCATTGATCACTAGTTTTTGGTTTGGGAAGATCAAATCTGTATCTAAATTGTTTTGTTGTAGTAAATCGTCTACTGTTGTGTTATTTTTTTGTGCGATGTCCCAAAGGCTATCACCTTTTTGGACGTTGTACTCTTCTGCTGAAACATTCGTTACAGCTGCGCCAGCAATAATGACACCTGTAGCTAATGCTGCTACTATTTTTTTCATCGGGTAGTCCCTCCTTCGATTTCTGACAATGCCTATACTATCATACGGGACAGGCCAGTGCAGTTACAAAACGGTTAAGGTTATATTACAAGAATTACCGAATCAACTATATTCGTTACAAAAGATAATAAGTTTGTGACAGGGGGTAAAATTTACTATATTAATAGTAATAAAACCGCATTTTTCTGGTAATTTCTACATTTTTCATAGAACCAAAGAGGAAGCGAAGGCCAAACAACAAGAACTTTCAGCTATAGATTGCCCGAGATTCGCTGCAGAACGAAGCAAAATCGCTATAGCTGTAATGCGAGGGTGGTTGTGCGTAACTTTTAGCGGCTTTTAATCAGATTCTCCCCGGGATTCCTTCTCTTGAATATTTCGCACAAAAAGGCTTGTCCTATATATTATCAGACAAGCCTTTTAAATAAATCATTCCACTATAAGCAGTCAATCTATATGACAATCACCCTACTTACGTGATTTCGGATTAAACGCATCCTTAAACCCTTCGCCAATAAAGTTAATTGATAGAATCGTAAACGTAATCGCTAAACCAGGTGGAATCCAAATCCACCACTTACCGCTGAGTGTACCTGGGTCGCGGGCAGCTTGTAACATATTACCCCAGCTTGGTGTCCCCACTGGCACGCCAAATCCCAGGTAACTTAAACCTGTTTCAGCAACAATCATCGCCGCTAACAATAATGTTGCCTGGACAATAATCGTGGACATCACGTTCGGCAATAAATGCTTCATGATTACTTTGGAAGGTCTGGTACCGATCGATATAGCACTTAAAATATATTCGTTCTCCTTCTCTGACATTACCTTGCTCCGGATAACCCTGGCAGCCCCCGTCCAGCTTAACAAACTAATGACGACAATTAATGCAAGGACACCACTATCAACAAAAATGGTTTTCAACACGATTACAAAAATCAGAAACGGGAAATTCATCATAAAGTCGGTAAACCGCATGAGAATAGAATCCACTTTGCCTCCATAAAAACCGGAGATGGTTCCGATCAATGTGGCAATTAGAATAATAATTGCTGTGCAGGAAAAACCGATCATCAAGGATGTCCGTCCGCCATAGAGCAACATCGTCACAATGTCCCGGCCCGCTCCGTCAGCGCCCAGCCAATGTTCAGCGGATGGCATCGCATCAATTAGCCGCGGTTCAATTCGGCTTGGGTCAATATCCGTCAAAAAAGATGCCGACAACGACAAGGCTGTAACGACAACCAGAAAAATAAGACTAATCATCGCCAAAAAATTGTGGGTAAACTTTCTACGGGCAAGCGCCCATTGTGACAAACTCTTCTTCACCGGCCTTTTCGCTTTTGACGTTGGAGGGGTCGGCTGCTCAGGCAGTTGATTTGTTATCGGATCCATATTGCATTCCCCCTTTAATCCAACCTGATCCTTGGGTCAACCAAGGCATACAGAATATCAGCGATTAAATTACCAAGAAGTGTCATCACGGTTAACAGCATCGTGATACCCATCACAACCGTATAGTCGCGGTTGTTAATGGAATCGACAAATAATTGCCCAACCCCTGGATAGGTGAAAATTGTCTCTATAATGACTGACCCGCCGATAATCCCTGCCAGGTCAAATCCCAGCAAAGTAACAATCGGGATGACCGAGTTTCGTAAAATATGCTTATTATAAATTTTCCGCTCGGATGTCCCTTTTGCTCGGGCGGTTCGCACATAGTCCTTTTGGGCGCTTTCTATCATGTCATTACGTAAAAACTGCGTATAACTGGCGATCGGTAATAAGCCCAGACATAAGGATGGTAAAATGGCATGCTGCACCTTGCTAACAATATATTCCCAAGATCCTGGGCTTACCCCGGAACCAATACTGCCCGTTGCTGGCAACCAGCCCAACTGAAAGGAAACAAAATAGATTAATAATAAGGCCGCTACAAAACTCGGCATTGCCAAAGCTAAATAATTGATAATCTGTACCCCATAATCTCCGGTTGTATTAGGCCGTCTTCCTGCATATTTGCCCATTAAAAAGGCGACTATGTACGTAATAAACATCGCGATGACAGCCAGCAAAATGGTGTTTGGCAAGCGTGACCAAATCAAATCGGAAACAGGCATTTTATGCACGAATGATTGTCCAAAATCTCCATGTAAAAAACCGCCGATCCAATGTAAATACTGCTGATAAATCGGATCATTCAATCCCAATTTACTACGCATGTCCGCAATATATTCCGGATTTGCATTCAATGGATCGATTTTCCCTGTCAGGGCATCCCCTGGCATTAAATGTGCCAGGAAGAATACCACAACAGAGACAAGCAAAATAATCGGGATCATGGTGACAATTCGTCGTAATGTATAAACAAACATGTTATTTTCCCCTTACATTTGGATTGTCTTGCTTAATTCGATCCACCAGCGTCTGTAACCCACCATAAGTAAGGATCCTTTATAGCAGTAAATGAGTTCGTATGCACATTTTGCACCCGCTTATTTACGGCATAGACATCTACAGGGGTGTATAAGAAAATCATCGGTAATTCTTCATTAACAAGTTGTTGCCACTCTACATAAGCATTCTTTCGGTAGTCGCGATCAAATGCCTTATCGCTAAGACCTTCTTCAATTAATTTATCCGATTCCTTATTCACCCAACGCGGATAATTCCAGAGGTCGTCTACTTTCCATAAGCCAGTTGGATCTGGATCACTAGCAAGCCCCCATACACCCATAAATGTTTCGACCGATTCATCATCCTTTTCAACCGTGTCGTAGAATAAATTCATTTCCTTTAAGCTACCGCCGTTCAACTTGGCGTTGATACCAACATCCTGCCAGTTTTGCAAGATATATTCGGCCCGCGGTTCAGAAATATCAGTTCCGGACATGGAATCAAAGTTGACCGTGAATTTTTTGCCATCCGGGTCTTCTCGCCAACCATCGTCATCCACGTCTTTGTAACCCGTTTCATCCAACAGTTTTTTCGCTTTCTCCGGATCGTAATCATAGGTTGTTAGTTCGGATTCATCTGCTTTGGCCCAACTGACAGGCGGCATTGGTGCTTCGATTAATTCACCCAATCCATTGGAGAAGGAATCAAGGATGCCTTGCCGGTCAATTGCATATGCCATGGCCTGACGCAGTTTTTTGTTTTCAAATTTGTCGTTATCCATGATGTTTTTCTTCTCTTTTTTATCCCAATGACCAAATTTAAATCCAATATACGTAAAGCTTAAAGCTGATTCTTCATGAAGATCCAGATTATCCGATTCTTTAACCTCTTCATATTGGCTGCTTGGAATTTTCATAACGTCGATTTCACCATTTTTCAAGGAACCAGAAGCCAATGAGCCGTCAATGACTTTATAAACGACACCATCCAGATATGGCTCACCTTGCCAGTAATCATCAAACCGCTCCAACTCAACCATTTCCCCCGGAACAATCTTTTTCACTTTAAATGGCCCAGTACCAATTGGATTTTTCCGCACTTGATCCGAATCTGGCAAATCCTTCACCGCAATATCTTTGTAATAATGTTTTGGCATCGGATAGCTCCATAGATTATCGATCGTGTTTGGTGCAACATCGGTCAAATGCACCACAATCGTCTTATCGTCTTTGATATCGATACCAGAGATATCATCAGCTTTACCCTGCTGGTATTCCTTTGCCCCTTCGATCATTTCTACATTGGGAAACCGTGATCCCTCATAATCCGGATCGGCAATCACTTCATACGCATAGGCAATATCTTCGGCAACGAGCGGCTCACCGTCATGCCACTTAATATCGTCTTTGATCGTAAGGGTAACAGTTTTGGCATCTTTATCAACTTCATAATCAGTCATGCCAGGTTCTGGTTCCAGTTCGTCATTCGTCTGTACTAATTCATCTGTCATAAAGTCAAGAATATGTTTATCATCTTCCCCTTCATACAACCCCGGTTCCAGCAAACCCTTAAAAGGCTGCCCAAAACCGTACGTTACTTTACCACCTTTTTGCGGCTCACCTGCTTTGGCCTTTTCACCACTATCAGATCCGGAATCTGTTTCTGTCTCACCGTCTGTAGTAGTATCCGCACAAGCAGCCAAAACCATGGACAGAGCAAAAACAAGCGTTAACAATAACCAGAATTTCCTTTTCAACTAATATTCCCCCTCGTAAAATATTAATCTTTAATCATCCTGATACAAGAGACATGCGACCTGTTGATTAGGCCTCACCTCCTTCAGCGTTGGTACGATTTCTTTACATTTCTCCATCGCAACCGGACACCTGGTATGGAATACACATCCTGTTGGCGGATTTTGTGGGCTTGGCACATCTCCTTGTAAAATAATGCGTTCTTTTTTCTTTAATGGATCTGGTTCTGGAATTGCTGATGTTAGCGCTTTAGTATATGGATGCAATGGTTCATGGTAAATTGCGTCCTTATCACCAATTTCAACTAAATGCCCCAAATACATGACACCAATCCGGTCACTCATATGTTTCACAACACTGAGATCATGGGCAATAAATAAATATGTTAGATCAAATTCATCCTGCAGTTCTTTTAACAAGTTCAATACTTGGGACTGAATCGATACATCTAATGCACTGACCGGTTCATCGGCAACAATCAGCTTGGGATTAAGAGCTAATGAACGAGCAATACCAATTCGCTGCCGCTGTCCACCCGAAAATTCATGCGGATATTTGTAATAATCTTCTTCACGCAGGCCAACCCGACGTAACAGTGCTTTGACATCGTTCCGTAATGCTTTGTGAGATTGCTTCGTATAATTGCGCAGGGGTTCATCAACTAAATGGCCAACCATCATTTTGGGATTCAAGGAAGCATATGGATCTTGAAAAACCATTTGAAAATCCTGACGTGCCTTGCGCAATGCGGGCCCGCTCAAACTGGTAATATCTTTGCCATCAAAAATAATTTGTCCATCCGTTGACTCGGTCAGCCTGAGGATAGTTCGGCCGGCTGTTGACTTTCCACAGCCCGATTCACCTACAAGACCAAATGTTTCTCCCTTCTTTAATGTTAGTGAAATATCATCAACTGCTTTCACATTGCCAACCTTCCGTTTAAAAAATCCAGCGTGTACTGGATAATATTTTTTTAAATGCTTGACGTCTAACAAAACATCTTTATCGGCTAAATTCTTTTTCTCCTTCACGGATAGGCTTCGTTCACTCATAACCTCACTTCCTTCTTCGCACCTGTTGTGTATTGTCTGGATAACACGTATTATAAAGAAGGCATCTGGCATACTGTCCTTCAGCAACCTCGGCAAGCTTTGGCGTTACCTTGGTACAATCCCCGAATGCCTTTGGACAACGATCAGCAAACCGGCAGCCAACGTGTGGCATATTTTCAAGTGATGGAACCACACCGTCAATAGTATTTAATTTTTCAGCATTCTCGTCCATCCGTGGTATACTGCTTAACAGCGACTCCGTATAAGGATGTTTTGGTTTGGTAAACAATTCGACTACATTGGCTGTCTCCACAATCTGCCCCGCATACATGACAATCACACGATCAGCCATTTCCGCGACAACACCCAGATCGTGTGTAATTAGCATAATCGCCATATCCTCTTTATCCTGGATTTCCTTCAACAACTCCAAAATCTGTGCCTGAACGGTTACGTCAAGTGCGGTTGTCGGCTCATCGGCAATCAACAATTTTGGATGTAACGCAATCGCCATGGCAATCATCACCCGCTGCCGCATTCCTCCTGAAAGCTGATGCGGATATTCGTCGATAATCTTTTCCGGCCGCGAGATACCGACCTGCTTTAATAAATGAATTGCCTTTTCCCGTGCTTCCTTTTTGGTCAACTCCACGTGGTTAAATAGTACCTCCATCAATTGCGAACCGATCGTGAATACCGGATTCAGTGCGGTCATCGGTTCCTGGAAGATCATCGCAATATCTTTCCCACGTACTTTATTCATTTCTTTATCTGTCTTTTTCGTTAAATCTTCGCCATTGAATATGATATTGCCGGAAGAAATTTTAGAATTCTGTTTGGGCAACAGCTGCATGATGGATAGCGACATCACACTCTTGCCGCAACCCGATTCACCAACGACACAGACAACCTCTCTTGGCTTTACTTCTAAGCTAATATCGACTACCGCATGTTGTAATTCCCCATCGATGATAAAACCTGTATGTAAATGATTGACCTGAAGCAGACTGTTCTCTTGCTGATCTTGTGCCAATCAGCCTTCACTCCCTTCACAACTTGGTTAAGATCGCAAAAATGATGACAAAAATAGTTGATTCGATCAGGCGACAAAACAGTTTACAATATAACTACTATATTTTCATAAGTATGTAACATGATTGTAAAATAACAATTATTTATTTTAGTATAAATTATTTTCTGAATGTTAACAAGCCCCCTTTTCACATATTTACAAAAAAATGGGGCAAAACCCGTCCGCCATTTTCATTCATTCGTGTGGCGGGGGGGTCTGCCCCAAGATCTATTCCGATTAACCAAATAAGCCTTTGAAGAAGTTGATGATCAGTTGGAAAAGCTCCTTAAAGAAATTGGCAACTTTCTGCCAGAAGCTAGGGTCAATGTCATCGATTTTGTTTTTTACCTTTGACGCGATATCACTAAGTTGGTCTTTCACTTTACCAAAGTCAATGTCCAGATCACGCATTTTGTCGAACAGGTTAGTCAGCATTTGTCGATCCTGTTCGCTCAGGTTGACCTCCATTTTATCCAGCTGGTCTTTGACAATTTGTTCGACTTCCTCCTTGGTAGCAGGATCTTTTTCGGCGATTTCCTTTTTAATATCAGTAAATAATTCACTTACCTTTTCCTCATTCAGCCCATCTTTTTCTGCCAGATCGGTAGCGGCGTCCAATTCATCGTTCGCCAGTTCCATCCGTTCTTTATCCAATTCAACACCTTGTACATCATAGGCCTTGTAAATACCGGTTAATGCGGAGTGCCCGCTCACCTTGACCGGCGATACGACATCGACAGTTGCATCCTCTACCCCTGCCGTTAATAATGCATTGGCATACATTTCGCTCGTTACCTCCGTGATATTATCCGGTGTAACAATATTGATGGTTAACCCTTTTCCTTTTTCCTCCCTGGTGATTTTTGCCGATGAATACATGTGTGAATGTGGATCACCATCAATGTAATTGGCAATGTCCTGTCCCGTAACATTATATTCCTCTACATCATCGGGATTGGTTACTTTCAGCAGGTCACGGACTTTTTGCTTTTGCTCGGCGGTTAATGTATCACCATAAACGACAACCGGCACACCCAGTTTTTCATTTATACTATCGGAATTATCGTTTGCTCCATCAGTGGCCATGACAGGTAATGAAATCCCGGTAATCAGGCCAATTAATACAAGCATCATAACGAGTTTCTTCCATAATTGTTGTCTCATATCGTTGTCCCCTTTTCATTTGCTTCCACTATACTATTCGTGAACACATGCTTATTTCTATTCCTTCATCGGATAAATCATAACCAGATTATAACCTATTACGCTTAAATAAGACACCAAAAAATAGGTTCATATAATTGAAGAATTTGTGTACATGAACCATTTTTAACATTATTTGAGCATAAAACTTTCCTTTTATTCGTTTCCTATTTATTATTTAGGTTGACGAATTAAATGTCCGAAAGAGGGTATTCACAATCGTTGATCAACAGGAACGTATAGTAAAGCGAAATTTGGCGATCATGTGGTTTGCCAATTTTTTTGTTGCTAGCAGTATGACGATGATTTTGCCATTCCTTTCTTTGTACATTGAATCATACGGGAACTTCTCCGCTTCCTATGTACAAAACTGGTCTGGCTGGATTTTTGGTATTACATTTGTCACGGCACTTATTTTTTCTCCGATTTGGGGGCGTATCGGTGACAAATATGGAAGAAAACGTGTTTTAATCATTTCTGCAACAGGTCTTGGCATCTCCATTTTGTTAATGGGATTTGCCACAAACGTATGGCAGCTATTTATATTACGATTTATCATGGGTGTATTTACTGGGTTTATCCCGATATCGCAAGCCTTTATCGCAACCCAGACACCGAAGCGTATTGCTGGCCGTGTCCTGGGAACCTTACAAACCGGAAGTATTACTGGCCAGTTGATGGGGCCGCTCATCGGTGGAGCCTTTGCAGATGTATTCGGATATGCAGCTACATTTCGTTGGACTTCGATTTCCATTTTCATATCCGGAATTCTTGTATATGTTGGGGTTAAGGAATTAATGATTTCATTTGCCGATGATAAAGATAGCAAAAGCTCTTATTCCAGTAAAGAGGTCATCGCTCACATCTTTTCTCGCCCTGTATTGCTCGTTGTCATGTTCATTTCCATGCTTGTGCAGGTTGCCCACTTTAGTGTACAGCCGATTTTATCATTGTATGTGAACGAACTGCATGGGTCAGCAAATATTGCCTTTTATTCCGGGCTCGCCTTTTCCGCAGCAGGCCTTGGCAATCTGTTCATGGCAAGACGTTGGGGACGCTTGGGTGACCGTATTGGTTATATTAAAATAGTAATCTTCTTATTATTCATGGCGGGGATTGTCTATTTCCCAGCAGCTTTTGTCACGAACATCTGGCAATTAGTTATCCTAAGGTTCTTCCTCGGAATAGCGATTGGCGGCATTATTCCGGTACGAATTGCTTACATCAGGCAAGAGGCGCCATTAGCGATTCAGGGGGAAGTCCTCGGATACAACACATCGCTACGTTTTGCCGGAAATATTATCGGTCCCATGCTTGGTGGCATGTTAGCAGGATTCTTCGGCATTTCCAGTGTATTTTTTGTTACCAGTGGTTTGCTCGTTTTAAGTGGAATCATCATGCTCATCACCTGGTACCGCAGTGAATATCAAGGAAATCACGCACATCGGCGATTATCATCACATCATAGCTAGGTGGGACCCGGGGACGGTTCTCCTGTCCCATCATTTTTTACATAAAATCATAACGGGGATGCGATCTCCTTTGTCATGAAGAAAAATTTGCTTGAATTCCAGCCAATTGGTTAGCTTTCGTGGGTTTTCGATCAACTTTGCGACTGCCTCGATCTACTTCCGTGCGTTTTCGATCGACTTTGCAACCGGTTCGATCAGCTTTCGCGCACTCTCGATCAACTTTATAACCAGCGCGATCGAATTTCATAAAAAAACCGGACACGTTCATGCGAATGTGTCCGGTTTTGTCTAAATCTACATCTTATTTTTGTTTATAATTCGCCTTGCATTCTTCAAACTCTTTTTCTGAGCCGTAAACAAAATGACCAGGTGCAATCTCCCGCATTTTGACCTCATCCGCTTCTGTATATTGATGATCTTCCGGATGGTAGGCCTGCCGCACGCGTGAACGTTCGTAATCGGGATCAGGCAGCGGAATCGCCGATAGCAGTGATTGCGTATATGGATGCATTGGATTACGGTACAAATCTTCAGCAGGTGCAAGCTCGACCAATTTGCCAAAATACATGACGCCGATCCGGTCACTGATATACTTGACCATCGATAAGTCATGGGCAATAAACATGTAGGTCAACCCTTTTTCTTTTTGCAGCTTTTTCATCAGATTAACGACTTGTGCCTGAATCGAAACATCCAAGGCGGAGATTGGTTCATCCGCAATAATGAATTCGGGATCCACTGCCAATGCCCGAGCAATTCCGATGCGCTGCCGTTGTCCTCCAGAAAATTCGTGTGGGTAACGATTCGCATGCTCGCGATTCAAACCAACTGTTTCCAGGAGTGAATACACCTTTTCCATCCGATCCTTTTGTGATTTGGCAAGGCCATGAATGTCAATCCCCTCGGCAATCAGATCCGAGACCTTCATCCTTGGGTTCAATGATGCATATGGGTCCTGGAAAATCATCTGCATTTTTCGATGAAGTTCTTTCAATTGTGCCTTAGACTTTTTCTCATGCACATTTACTCCCCGATATAGCACTTCTCCATCGGTTGCTTGGTATAAACGGATAATTGCCCGGCCAGTGGTTGACTTCCCACAGCCGGATTCGCCAACAAGCCCCAATGTTTCACCTTTATAAATATCAAATGTTACTCCATCGACAGCACGAACTTCTTTTGGCTTTCCCACGTTAAAATGCTGTTTCAGGTTTTTTACTTCCAATAATTTTTCCATTTCCGCCATTGTTACCTTTCCCCTTTCCCGGAACCAACTTGTTGTGCGTGGAACTTATCCATTCGCTCTTTTACAACAGAAGGTGGCTCTACTTTTGGTGCATTGGGGTGTAATAGCCATGTGGCGGCATAGTGCGTATCCGAAACTTGAAACATTGGCGGATCTTCTTCCAAATCAATTTGCATCGCATAAGGATTTCTTGGTGCAAACGCATCACCTTTAGGCGGGTTTAACAAATCAGGTGGTGTGCCGGGAATCACATATAGTTCCTCATTGTTCGTATCCAAGCTTGGCATGGAACTGATTAATCCCCAAGTATACGGATGTTGTGGATTATAGAAAATTTCATCTACCGTCCCGATTTCGACAATTTTCCCGCCGTACATCACGGCTACCCGATCAGCCACATTGGCGACGACACCCAAATCGTGTGTGATGAAAATGATCGATGTTTCAATTTGCTTTTGCAGTTCTTTCATTAAGTCCAGGATTTGTCCCTGGATCGTAACGTCCAATGCTGTTGTTGGCTCATCAGCAATTAATATCTTTGGTGCACAGGCAAGCGCGATCGCAATGACAACCCGCTGCCGCATTCCGCCTGAGAACTGATGCGGATATTGTTTCAGGCGAATTTCCGGTTTGGGAATTCCAACCAAATCCAATAGTCTGACAGCCCGTTCTTTTGCCTTGTGTTTGCTCAAGTTTTGATGTTTTAATAATGGTTCCATAATTTGCTTGCCAATTGTCATCGTCGGATTCAAGGATGTCATTGGATCCTGGAAAATCATCGAAATGTCCTTTCCGCGAATTTTTTGCATCTGTCCTTCCGATGCTTTAGCAAGATCTTTATCATGAAACAGAATTTCTCCTGCTTTAATTTCCGAATTTCCAGGTGGTAGCAGGCGCATAATCGATTTGGTAGTTACTGATTTGCCAGATCCGGACTCGCCAACAATCGCGAGTGTCTCTCCCTCATACAGGTCAAAGTTGACACCACGGATCGCCTGCACTTCCCCGGCAAATGTATGGAACGATATATGAAGATCATTTACTTCCAATAACTTATTCACGTTGTTTCACCTCACTATTCATGGACTATCTATTAATCACGCATTTTTGGATCAAATGCATCGCGAAGTCCATCTCCAATCAAGTTACAGGTAATCAGGACGATACAGATCACAATACATGGAATAATCATTAAATGGGGGAGAAATTGAAACGTCTCATACCCATCTTCAATTAATGTACCCAGTGATGCATCTGGCGGCTGTAAACCGATCCCGATAAAGCTTAAGAATGCTTCAAAAAAGATAGCACTCGGTATGGTAAACATGGTGTTGATAATAATAACTCCTGACAAATTCGGTAATAAATGTTTAAAGAGTAATCGATTATTTTTCGCCCCAAGCGTTCGTGAAGCAAGAATATACTCCTGATCCTTCAGTTTTAATACTTGTCCGCGGACAACTCGAGCCATGCCAATCCAGCCGGTAATAACCATGGCGATCGTAATGGATAGAATCCCAGGTTTTAAGATTAATAGCATTAAAATAACCACGATCAAATTCGGAATACCCGAAATAACTTCCAGTATCCGCTGCATGATGTTATCGACACGTCCACCCATAAAACCAGATATCAATCCATACACAACCCCAACCAGCATATCGATCACTGCTGCGAGCAAGGCGATATACAACGATACCCTGGTACCCAGCCATGTTCTGGTAAACAGGTCACGTCCCAGACTGTCTGTACCAAACCAGTAATATTCGCCAACATTTTGCTGTTCGTATACATTCGTTTTTTCACCGCCAACATCCATTGTTCCATCCAAGATCCCGATTTTCTCCAACCCGGGAACGCGGGGAGGAAGGTTGGCCTTGGTTACATCTTGCTCAACCCCATCATACGGTGTGATATGGGGACCCACGATTGCCATGAAAATGATCAATAGCAAAACAACCAAACTAACTAGGGCACCTTTATTTTTTCGAACACGCAGCCAGGCATCTTTCGCAAATGAAAGCTGCGGTTTCTCAATCTTTTCACTATCAACATTGCCTTTGGGAGCGGGTGCAAATCGGTCTTTTGGTATTTCTTGCGTATAATTCGTCATGATTTATCCCCTCCAGCCAGGCGAATCCTTGGATCAATAATGCCATATAGTATATCAATGACTAAAATAATCACGGTTAACAAGAAAGCAAAAAACAGCGTTGTCCCCATGATAATCGGGAAGTCATTGGTTTGAATCGATTTAACAAACTGTTCGCCAATTCCAGGGATGGCAAAAATTTGTTCAACCACCAGGGAACCTGTCATCAATCCTACTGCCATCGGCCCCAGTACAGTTATCAGAGGAATGAGTGCATTGCGGATGGCATGCTTAAAGGATACTTCCATTCGAGAGTTCCCTTTTGCTTTTGCTAAGGTAATATAGTCTGATCCTAACACTTCTATTAGCTCTGTTCGCATAAAGCGGGCTGCAGTCGCCACAGGAAATATGGCCAGCGCGATGGTAGGCATGATTGATGAGGCAAATCCATCCCAGGAAGCCACTGGTAATAATTGCAGTTTTACTCCAATATAATATTGCAAGACCGCCGCAAAGACAAAGGATGGAATTGATTTTCCCAATACAGCTAAAAATGTACTTCCATAATCAATCCATGTATTCTGAAACATGGCAGCAAGCATTCCCAGTAAAATACCAATAATGGTTCCAACAACCATTGCCTGGAATCCAAGTTCCAATGATGGTCCTACACGATTCATTAATAAGTGGGTAACCGGTTGATTATCAAACTGAAATGATACACCAAGGTCACCTTTGACAATATTCACCATATAGTTGGCATACTGGACAGGAATTGGCTTATCCAATCCATATTTTTCATCCAAAATAATACGTTGGTCTTCAGTCAGTTTTTCTTCGTTTTGAAACGGGGTACCAGGCAAAAACTTCATTAAAAAGAATGTGACAGAGGCTATAATAAACAACGTAATAACCATATAGATTATCCGTTTCATTAAATACTTCGCCATCCTGTTTCCTCCTAAACGCAATTAAAAATAAAAATATTCTCAAAAAAATTGTCGAAACATGGGAAAGAGAGTATTTGTTGAAATACCCTCTTTCCAATTGTTGTCATCTGGTTATTTATTTTTCAATGGTGACATTTTTCAGCGAGTAATCCGGTCCGAATAAATGCTCTTCCAAACCTTTGACATATGGTTTGATCAATGTGATACGTCCACGCTGATAGATTGGTGCAATAACTGTGTCTTCCTGAATCAAAAGTTTTTCAGCTTTCAACATCGTTTCCCAACGTTTTTCAGGGTCGTTGGCATATTTTATTTTGGCATCGTCAATGAGTTTGTCATATTCTTTGCTCGAATATCCAGTTTCATTATTCCCACCATCTGTAACGTACAGGTCAAGATAGGTCATTGGATCCAAATAGTCTGCTCCCCAGCCATGCATCACAATATCATAATTTTGTTCACTTGTGTCCTTCAAACGAACTTTAAATGGAACATTGGATACATTCAATTTCAAACCATCAAGATTGGATTCTAATTGGTTTTTGAAATACTCAGACGTTGTTTTGGCATTTTCGGTATCATCACTTAAGTAATCAAGCTCAAGTGAATCCTCACCCAATTCCTTCAATCCTTTTTCCCAATACTCCTTGGCTTTGTCAACATCATAAGAAATTAAATCGCCACTATCATCACGGAAGTCTTCATCCGTTTCAGGGTTGGTTGCCAAACCGCGTGGTACATAGCCGTCAGTTGGCACGGAGCCATTTGCCAGCACTTGATCTGTATAGGCTTTTTTATCAAATGCCATCGCCAATGCTTTACGGATATTTTTGTTGGCTAATGGCGTATCTTTGCCGTCACGTTTTTGGTTGAATTTCAAATACCATGAGCTTGACTCTTCAAACGTAGCAGCATTTGGATCGTTTTGATACTGTTTTGCATATTCAGCACTTAACGCAGCCGTACGATCCGTTTTATCTGTTTCAAACAAGTTTACAGCAGTACTTGGTTTTTTAGAAACTTGTACATTGACCTCATCCAGGTTTACATTGTCTTTATCATAATATTCATCATTTTTTTCATACTTCCAGTTTAGACCGGAACCATCCCAATCGGTTAACACGAATGGTCCGTTTGCCAACATGTTGTCACTATTGGTACCAAATTTATCGCCTTTTTCTTCAACGAATTTCTCATTTAACGGCAGGTATGTTCCAAATGCTAATAAGGAATCAAAATATTCAATTGGTATATCCAGTGTTACTTTTAATGTATAATCATCTTCTGCTTTTACAGCCAATTCGTCCGGATCTTTATCACCATTTATGATTTCTGATGCATTTTTGATAACTCCGTCAAACATGTACGCATATTCCGAACCAGTCTCGGGATCAACGGCGCGTTGCCATGCATAAACAAAATCATTGGCAGTTACCGGATCACCATTTGACCATTTGGCATCTTCACGCAATTTAAACGTGTATTCCTTTCCATCTTCACTAATATCTGGTTCACCGTCGGCGATTGCCGGAACCGGATTGTCATCTTTGTCCAATCCATAAAGACCTTCCATTGTTTGTCCAAATACGATAAAACTAGCCTGGTCTGTTGCCAGTGATGGATCCCCGGTTGGAATCTCTTGCGTTTCAATCATATTAAAGACTTGCTTGCCAGAGGAACCACTGCCATCTGAACCTTCTTTGTCACCGCTCCCCTCACCGCTGCTTGAATCTGACCCACCACCACAGGCAGATAGTACCATAGCGACAGCCAAGACAAACCCAATAAAGAGATAATATTTTGACTTTTTCATTCCCCGACCACCCTTTTATTTTTTAATAGTGCTACATCTCTTATTATACAATATAATTTTTAATTGTAAATTGTTTTTTTCAATACATTTTGTTATTTTATGACTAGTTTTGAAGAATGATTTCTGCTATTTTTGACCAAAAACCGTTAAATTATAGGCACTAGCGCCTATAAACAGATAATTTCCAAAGGGATTCTTTTTACCTAAATTACCAAATTATTTTCTTTTTATAATAGCAACAGCGAATAAATTTAAGGTATTTTTGCAACATATGATAGAGAAAGAAAGCGAAATTAATTTTATAAATATAGCTTCATTCATGATATAATATGCTGTGATTGTTAAAATAACACAAGGGAACGTCAAGTATATGCTGAAAAAATTAGCTATTTGGGTGGGAGTTTCGCAAATCCTTATCCTTCTAATCTGTTTCATTATTTATAAACGCATCGATTTACTTGCCTACATCAATGTTGCCTTTGTCATTGGTGCTATTTTGATACTGCTATCCATGGCCGGATATGTTACAAAAGGTCGGTTCTTTGATATTGTCTTTTACAGCTTTCAACATATTTTCAGCCAGATGACGGATAAAGACCGACGTCCACTATCAGAACTCGTTCCGCAAAACTACCTTTTCCCGTTTATATCCGGTATCATTGCGATCTCGCTCATGCTGGGTGCATTATTTTGGTATATGTAGGGACACTCCTTGCCCCAGCAGAAACATTGATTTACCCTACAAAATATGCTACAACTGGGACAGTCCAGATATAAGGAAAGAAAGTGATAACGTGGGTATTGTTGTTATTGACGTTTGTGACGGAAATGCAATTACCACTTTAGATATAGAAGGTATCCTCGAATCCGAATTCCCCGAGGTGTCCGTGATCATTAGTGAATGTCTGCTGCATTGCGGGCTTTGCCGTGTACGGCCATACGCGCTTGTTAACGGAAAGAAGGTTTTTGCGAAAACACCTGAGGAATGTTTAGACAAGATTAGAGAGGCAATCAAAAAAGAACTGGCTGTTTACTATTAACAGCCAGTTCTTTTTTTACCTTTTATACGCTACGACATCCATCTCCACACGAACATCTTTTGGCAGGCGGCTTACTTCCACGCATGCTCTTGCCGGATATGGCTGCTCCAGGTGGCTGCCATAAATCTCATTTACTGTGGCAAAATCATCCATGGATTTCAGGTAGATGGTAAATTTAACAACTTGCTTAAAGTCTGTTCCTGCCTCGGTTAAGATGGCCTGTAAATTTTTTAACACTTGATTAGTTTGATTTTCAATCCCTTGTTCGACTGCTCCCGTTTCAGGATTAATCGGAATCTGACCGGACACATAGACAAAATCTCCTGCCTCAATTGCCTGTGAATAGGGTCCGATTGCTTCTGGTGCGTTGGTTGTATGAATTGCTTTTCCCATTCTTACTCCTCCTTGTAAACATCTATTTTCTTTATCTTATCACTTTTCGCAGCTATTTTGCTATGAATCTTCCAACTCCTGCTTATATTTCATCACATCCCGGGCATAATAAATATCCCCGTAACAGGCATCATACTGTTTTGCCTCTTTGCGTAAACAGGTATAATTCGATTTATCCTTGGCATCCTTATACATTTTCTTGGAAAAGTCAATTGCTTCCTCTTGTGTATACGAACCCGACTTGCCCTGCACGTAGTTGATAAACCCCTTGCCAAAATTGTACGATTGGATCGCTAACTCTACATCCCCATCGGCCGCATCAATTGTATTGGCAAAATAATGAACACCTTGTTTGATAGATAGCTCCGGATCATCAATACAGCCGATTTTTCCACAATAACTTTCCGAAGACTGCATGGGATCATTACCACGACCACCTGATTCTTGCATCATTATTGCCAATAATACATCTTTGTAGTCTTCAACCCCATACTTTTCGGCATACTTATCCACAAGCGGTTCATAATTAAGCACTTGTTTACTGATCAAGGAGCGGTTGATTTGAAAATCGGGATCATGCTGTTTTGTAGTAGCCAGCGAAATAAAAACAAACATCCCGCATAAAACAATGAAAAGGCCAAGCGCCCGTTTGATCGCTTTCTTTCTGTTTCGTTTCATGATACTTTCCCTTTCTGAGTGAATAATAGTTTCATAACATTATCCACAAATCCATTCTATATTTTGTACCGAATTTAGGCAAGATCCACAAAATACGGTGTTATACACAGGTTTATCCACAACTGTGTATAAATGTTTAACTGTTCGCACTTTTTGTGAATAACTCTTTCTTTCGCCAATTCCCATAGCGATAATATAAAAAGGCAAATATACTGCTGATAAGAAAGCTTGTGCCCATTCCAACAGCGATTCCCGTTTCACCGATGACTTTGGCAAAAAGTGCAGTTAACGGATAGCGCAGCACCCAAAACGAAATGATGTTTAATGCCAGCACCTGATACATCGCACCGGATGCCCGAACAATGCCATTCAAAATAAAATTGATTCCTAGAAACGGATAACACAACGCCACTATTTGCAAATATCTGGTTCCAAATCGAACAGCTTCCTGATCGTGAATGAACAACCTTATTCCAAACGATGCCAGGAACACAACGACAATCCCAATGCATAGCATGACGCTAAAATTATAGATAACACCAAATTTGGCGATATGACGTACACGTGGCCAATTTTTGATCCCGATATTTTGCCCGGCCATGCTATTGACTGAAGTCCCTAGTGCGTGTGCTGGCAGCATGAGGATACTATCCAACCGCTGAGCCGCACTGAACCCTGCTACTACGCCCTCGCCAAATCCGGTTACGACACTCATAATCGCTGCAACCCCCGCTGATACAACGGCCATTTGCAAACCAGATGGAATGCCCAGATTTAAAATGAGGCCAACCTCTTGCTTACTGGGTACCTTTGGCAAGCTGAAGGGGGCTAATTTTCGATACAGCACATAGGTGATTCCATAGACAAATGCTAATCCCTGGGAGGCAATCGTTGCATAGGCAGCGCCTTTTACTCCCAAGTGTAGTCCGGCAATGAATAATGGGTCGAGAATAATATTTAATATGACCGAAATAAATACAAAGCGTAATGGGGTTTTACTGTCGCCCAGTGACCTTAGTACGGTGCTGATAAAGTTATAGCCGAATAGAAATAGAATGCCGAGAAAATTGATCCGCAAATATTCCTTCGCCTCGGACATCATTCCCTCCGGCGTTCCCATCAAGTGTAACAGTGGCTTGGAAAATGCGAAACCGAGGACACCAAGGACGATGGACAGGCAAAAAAGCACCACTACAAAGGCATTCAAATAACGCTTCAAACCGTCTTGACTATCACGCCCTTTTTGTTGCGACAAAATCGTTAATGCAGCATTATTCAAGCCGATCACAAAGGATAACATCGTAAAAATAATCGTACTGGAAACAGCCACAGCTCCCAGCGCATTGGCACCGAGTAAATTTCCCACCCATAAGCTATCTGCAAACTGATAGGAAGTCTGTAACAGATTCGTCAATATAATGGGACCGGAAAATGCAATCAACTGTTTAAAAATATTTCCCTGTGTAAAATCATATTGTCGTACACGCACAACATAATCCCCTTCCATCACGCTTGAAATTCACTAATTTCCAATACTCCCATTTGTTGAGATAAATAACACCACAAGATTCAGCGTTAATTGCGTTCCTACCCGGATAATTCTCATTTTACCATGTCTGTATATATACTTCCCGACATATAATGCTAGTACTTGAAGATCATACTTTTATAATAATCATAATTATATGATATTATTAAACTAATAAAACTATAAAGGAGATGGTTGTGATGATGCAAACCCCATTATTAGTAGGATCGATGCTCGAGCATGCGGAAAAGTTTTTTGCCAGGAAACAGGTAATTTCCCAAACACACGATAAGCTCCACGTGCTCACCTATGCCGATATTGGCAGAAGAATCCGGCAATTAATGAGTGTATTGACGGAACTGGGTATACAAAAAGGTGATCGGGTTGGCACCTTGGCCTGGAATCATCATCGTCACTTGGAAATTTATTTTGCCGCTCCTGGCATGGGTGCTGTACTGCATACCATTAATATTCGTTTATCAGTGGAACACATTGTTCACATTATTAATCATGCAGAAGACAAAATTATTTTTATCGATGAAGATATACTGCCACTTGTTGAAAAGATTCACGATCAGTTGACGACCGTTGAGGCATTCGTGGTTATGACAGATAAACCAGAAATGCCAACATCCACGCTGCACCCATTATATTCCTACGAGGAAGTGCTTCATACCGGCGATCCGGCATTTCCTTTTGCACATGATATGGATGAAAACGATCCGGCGGGCATGTGCTATACATCAGCTACAACGGGCAAGCCTAAAGGTGTCATGTATTCTCATCGGGGCCTTGTCTTGCACAGTTTTGCTCTCGGTCTCGCTGACACGCAGGCAATTTCCGAGTCCGATGTTTTCATGGCGGTTGTCCCACAGTTTCATGCTAACGCTTGGGGTGCACCATTTGCCTGTACCTGGTTTGGCACAACACAAGTTTTCCCCGGACCACAATTTACACCAAAGCGGCTGGCGGAATTCATCGAACGGTATCGGGTAACCATTACTGCCGGTGTTCCGACCATTTGGCTGGGATTGATGAAAGAATTGGAACAGGGAAACTATGATACATCAAGCCTGCGTGCGATTTTATGTGGGGGATCAGCTGCACCAGCGGGATTGATTCGTGCTTTTGAAACAAAATACAAGATTCCGTTTTACCATGCATATGGTGCAACAGAAACAACGCCATTGGTCACCTATTCCCGTTTAAAAAGTTATCAACAGGATTTAACCGACGATGAAAAAATAAAAGAGCGTTCCCGCCAAGGTATTCTGGTTCCCGGTCTGGAAATGAAAATCATTGGGGAAAACGGTGAAGTTGCCTGGAATGACAAGGAAATGGGCGAGTTACTCCTGCGTGGCCCATGGATTGCCAGTGAATACTACAAGGACGAAAGAAGTGACCAAGCGTTTGTTGATGGCTGGTTCCATACTGGTGATGTCGTTACCGTTGATCAAGAAGGCACCATCAAAATAATGGATCGGACAGGCGATCTCATTAAAAGTGGCGGGGAGTGGATTTCTTCGCTTGATCTGGAAAATGCGCTGATGGCACATGAAGCTGTTTTTGAGGCATGTGTTGTTGCAGTACCTGATGAACAATGGCAAGAACGTCCTATTGCCTGTGTTGTTTTACATGAAGGTTATGAATCATCAGTAGGGAAGGATGAGCTAATCGAATTTTTGCGACCTCAGTTTGCCAAATGGTGGCTGCCGGATGATGTTATCTTTATGGACGAAATACCCAAAACATCGGTTGGGAAATTTCTCAAGCAACAATTACGCGATCAAGTAAAGCAACATTAATTGGCATGCCAGACAGCAACGCGATTTAAAAAGTTTATACGGCGTGTCTGTCAAGTCTCGATAGGAATTGGCGCGGGTCGTCGTGCGAGGTGCGTTACGATCATTCGCACGGTTCGACCAGCCCTGCTCGTCTCGGTAGATTGGTAAGGAAAGGTACGTGGAAACTACCGCGAGTACCCTTCTTGGCTGATTCTTTTGAAGATGCTCAGCGGATCAACCGGGAGTACCTCTCTCGGTTGATTCGTTAAAAGATGTTCAGCGAATCTACCATGATAGCAGCTCCCCCCTGCCCCGGCTGATATAAAAATGCGTGGCTATTAAATAAATGGAATAACCGATACTTGCCGTTAAATTCACGCTTGACAATTTTATGAAAATTCACTACCATAATAGTAATTACGCATTGAGCAACAGCACAATAGGATATTTTTCGCCACAATTAACTAATAATTTAAATAATTTTGTGGCAATACCTCAATTACACTAGACCAATACTTTACAAGGAGACCCTGTCTATGAAAATAAAAATTGCTGTTTTTGGTAGAAAGGAATTAGTGGAACGAGCCCTTGTTTATACAGAAGGGCAAGATGATGTTGAAATTGTTCCTTTTATTTATACGGATGCGAAAGAAACCGCTGATTTAATTGAAAAGGCGGTGATGTGTGACATTTATCTATTTGCCGGGGCACTGCCATTTATGTATGCTCGGGAAAAAATTATTAAGAAGCGGCTGCCCGCTGTTCAGGTAGCTTTTGATGAATACATGCTACTCACATCATTCTATCGGTTGCGAAATATGCACAACAGACTGGTTGATCGTGTCTCCATTGATGCACCTGAGAGAAATCGTGTAAGCGAGGTAAGCACGGAATTGGCCATGCATGATCATCACATTTATACGTATAGTTATGGTGATCAAGTCCAGTTTGATATCAATCAGATCGTGGCCTTTCATGAGCAGCTTTGGCAGCAGGGGAAAATTGATTATGTCCTGACATCGATAGAAGAAGTGGAAGAACAGTTGACAGCCTGTGATGTTACGGCATACTGCATGAAGGTCCCAAAAGTTAACATTGCAAATGCCATCAACCAGGCAAAGGCAAAAGCGACACTCAATCAAACCAAAAGCACGCAGATTTGCGCCGGGTTTGTTCGTCCGAAGCAGGAAACAGAAGAAAAAACAGCAAAAACTCAAAGTGATGATTTGCAACAGATTCTATCTGCATTTGGCAGTCAAACCCATTCCGCAGTATTGGAAAATGGCAACCGTTTTGCTTTGATCGGGACACGAGAACTATTAAATTACCTGACCAATCACTATCGGGACTTTCCGTTGTTGCGGGAAATTGAACAAAAACTGCGGATGCCAGTAGATATCGGCTTTGGACTTGGATTAACAGTAAAGCAAGCGGAAGATAATGCCCTGTTAGCATTGGAAACGTGCCAGAGTACAGAAGGAAGTGCCTGTTATCTCATCAATGATCGCCAGGAAACGATAGGACCACTTGGCGTGGAAAAACATGTGGATACTTCGCAGCTTTATCGCGCACTTATCCACAAGGCTAAATTAAATAATGAACTGTCTTACAATTTTATTGATTTTATTAAACTGAGGAATAATGAACCTTTTTCCGCCAATGATATCGCCAAATATTATCGGGTAACCAAGCGCAGTGCTGAACGAACGATTTACAAATTGTTATCTGGTGAAGTGATCAAAGTGGTCGGCGAGGAAAAACCATATCAGAAAGGACGCCCGCGGAAACTGTTTAAAATAACGATTTAAATGGATGGGGCAAAGAGAAAGGGTCGGATTGCTACAACAATCTGGCTCTTTTTTCACAGGTAAAGAAAGCAGAAAAAATACCCCATTTTCAGGGATATTCATAGTTAACTTTTATTATTAAACAGGTAATTCATGATTTGGTCAAAAAATGAAACATCGTCTGTAATCACAAACACAGGTAATAAAATAATCGCGATAACCACCGCCGCATTCGCTACAAAAAATTTGAAAAAGGCATGGAGTACTTTCTTCAATTTGACCATCTCCCAGTTTAGAATATGGCTTAACGACATGAACGTACATCATACTGCCAGCAAGCCGGATAATGCGGATTAGTGTGAATATATTTTATATTATACACCAACCTTGGAATAGATAAAACCGTTTTCCAACAAAAAATAAAAACAAACGCACTTATATTGATGTTGCCATGGCCACAACCGGGTTGATACTTCCTTGTATCCGGTTGATATTGTTGCTATCTTGGTCGATATATCGCTGCGTTCGGTTGATGTTTCACTCGATCCGGTTGATGTGTCCTCTCCCAGGTCGATATTCGTTAAAATCCGGTTGATATAGTTTCTTTCTGGTTGATGTACACAATCCCCGGGTCGATGTATCACTCGGTTTGGTTGATATACGCTTACCGGAGTCGATATTTCCTCAGATCCGGTTGATACAAATGCTCTCCAGGTGGATAAGCCACTTGTTTCGGTTTATATTCTCGCTTCTTGGTTGATGCCTTCCTGGATCCGGTCGATAACCACGCTCCCCATACCATATTCCCGCCATACTATATAAAAAGAACTGCCAAGCACTATAGGCTTAGCAGTTCTTTGATATCGTCTTCGGTTAAGCTCGTCAGCATTTTCTCACCAGGCTGAATCACTTGGTCGATTAGTTCCCGTTTCTTCTGCTGTAAATCATAAATCTTTTCTTCAATTGTTCCTTCTGTTATCAGACGAATGACTTGGACGACATTTTTCTGGCCGAATCGATGTGCTCGACCTGTTGCCTGATCCTCGACTGCGGGATTCCACCACAGATCATATAAAATGACTGTATCCGCTCCTGTCAAGTTCAATCCGGTACCTCCAGCCTTTAAGGAAATCAGGAAGACACTTTTCTCACCAGCATTAAACCGTTCACTCATTTGTACCCGTTCCTGTGACGACGTGGAGCCATGTAAATAAAAGTAGTCGATACCTGCTTCTTCCAATTTGCTAATGATAATCTCATGCATGCTGGTGAATTGGGAAAAAATCAGCATGCGTTTGCCATTATCCACCGCATTATGGACGGTTTCCATTAATTGCTCCAGTTTTCCTGATGTCCCTTGATAATTCTCAATAAACAATGACGGATGACAGCAAATCTGACGTAATCGGGTTAAGCCGGCCAATATTTTCATCCGGTTTTTTTGAAAATCATCATCTTTCATTGATTGAGCCGCTTCTTGCTGCAGCTGCCGTAAATAACCAAGATACAATTTTTTCTGTTCACCGGTTAACTCAGATACATGCACCGTTTCGATTTTTTCCGGAAGTTCTTTTAAAACATCTTGTTTGACACGACGTAATATAAACGGTTTGGTCAATGTAGCGATTTTTTCATGGGACAGCTGTCTGAATGTGCGCTGGTTTGGCATAAGCCCGGGTAAAATCACCTGGAAAATGGCCCACAACTCATCGATGGAGTTTTCGATGGGTGTTCCGCTTAAAGCAAATCGTTTACCTGCCTTCACTTCCCGTATTGCCTTCGATGTTTTGGTCGCATAGTTTTTAATATACTGGGCTTCATCAAGGATTAACGTTTGAAAATTTAATTCCCGATATAAATCAATATCTTGTCGTAATGTCGCATATGAAGTGATCCAAACATCCTTATCGACCGTATCCTGAATCAACTTGTGCCGTTCTGCAGGCGCACCGGCCATGATCACCGTCCGTAAATCAGGTGCAAACTTCTGGCATTCGTTTTTCCAATTGTATAAAACCGAGGATGGCGCAACAATCAAATGCGGTCGTTCTTTTGGCTCGGAAAGAATGTAGGCGATACTTTGCAATGTCTTTCCCAGCCCCATATCATCGGCCAAAATACCACCTAATTGATAATTACTCAATGACTTAAACCATTGATACCCCGTTTTTTGATAGTCACGTAAGGTAGCTTGCAATTCATCCGGCAATGGGAAAACTTGCTCCTCTGGTGAAGTCAGCTGATGAAGCAGCCGGCGAAATGATGGATCATAATCTTTTTTCGTATGAATCAGTTCGTCGATTTGTACACCACGATAAACCGGTACCTCGACATTCCCATTCTGGATATCCGACTGCTTAATGTTCAGGTCATCAAACAGCTGCTGGACCGAAGCAAATTCCTCCCCTTCCAAGGAAAGCAATGCACCACTTTGCAGACGGTAATACCGTTTCTTCTCCATGACAGCATTCAACACTTGATTAATCTCGTCATCCTGGATTCCATCAATGGTAAAACCGACTTCCAGTAAATTGGACGAGGTCTCCACACTTACATTTGTTGATGGAGACGGTTGATTTTCAACAATAAATTGGCGAATTTCCGATGTCAAAAACAATTCAACATATTGCTCAAACAGAGGCAACATATGGTATAGAAAGTCGTATAATGTTTCTTCATCCGCTTCAATATACAATTCCTTACCATTATAATGAAAGTTGGCCTGCTCGATTAAACGCATAATCTGTTGTTCCTTGCTGATATCACGGATAACAATCACATCATCCTGCTCGCGACGGCCATTGAATGGATCAATTAAATGATCGCCATAATGGTACTCCAATTTGCCGACCACCCAATCTCCCTGCACATCGAGGTAGAGCTTGGCCCTTAGTGGCACCTGAATAATCTCTGATGCAACATTTTCCGCTATTTGCACATCGCCAACCTTCTTCAATGTAGGAAGGACCTCCGACACAAACACATCCGCCTGCGTTTTTGAGACAGGCAATTCCCGATTTTCCATACCCACATCGTCCAGCTGTTCAATAACCGGCAGTTGATCTTTTCCCGGGAAATAAAATGTTCCTTCAGAAAATAACAGCTGGTAATCGGGAAAGTAAACCGTCTTATCCATCTCATCCATGGCCAACACCATTTCTCCCCGCTTATTTTTTGAAATGGCAAAATGAAATGGCAGTTCATTTTCAACGATATCGATATGTTCATAACTGTTACTCCGGGTTTCCACTGTCAGCTTGCGATCGATTAATTTCTCAAGCAACGGTTTGATTAACAATGGCGGAATCAGGATCGACCGTTCAGACTGATCCTGATAATGATAAAATGCTCGGGAATAGATTTTTTCGTTACGCAGAATGTTATATAACGTTTCCAATATCTCCTGGTCCTGCGTTAGAAAGTAGTGACTATCCGGATGATAGGTGAATTTTTTGGTGAAATAATACTCATTTCCATTTAAAACTTGTTTCAGGAAATCATACACATTTTTTACAACATACGGATGCTTCACGCCGGCTTTCAATTCGAGTAATAATAAATGGTTGAACGTCCATTTCAGATAATATTCCATCTGCATCGGCACCTGTTTAGTAATCATATCTGAAGGCTCCGGCTGCTGGATGGAAATCAATGAATCGATCAGTCGGTTTGTTGCCCGATAATTATTTGCCGTTTGGTCAGGTAACTTCGATGACGATTGTTTCGCAATGGCGATTAAGGCTGCCACAATGTGTTTACATGTATGATAGGTCTCAAAAGCTGGACAATCACAATACGCAATAAGGTTCCCTTGATCAAATTCTTTCATATATATCTCAACAAAGTATAATGATGTCCCCGTGACGGTGGCAGACCATACCTGATTATTCCTATCATAAACCGGAGCACTGACACGATTTTGTTTATAGTATTGCATTCCCCTTCGATAAACAGGATCCGGAAAAAGTTGTTGTAAATTTATATTTTGAATGCTTTGCAAAGCAAATTAACCTACCTTCTACAAGCGCTATTTAATTCTATTGTATACGAATCTTGCATGTTTTTAAACCCGGAAACTATCCATGCATTCGTTTCTTCGCTCGAATCAGCAAGAACACATACAAAACCATCGATAGCATTACCGAACATGCTCCTGTTGCATAAATGGAACTATAGCCAAACATAAATGCCAGCTGGCCAAATATCATGGCACCGAGACCAACCCCTAAATCAAAAAAGGAGAAAAACGTAGCATTCGCCATTCCTTTACGATTGTTTGGCGCTTTATCAACCGACCATGCCTGAAGTGCCGGCTGTACACTGCCAAAACCGAGTCCGTACATACCTGCTGCAATTAGCATTGTGGTTAAATTCGGCAGCCAGGATAATAAAATCATCGCAACAAAAATTAACACTGTACCCGGTAGAAAAACATATTCATGTCCTTTTTTATCGTAAATCTTGCCGGCAAACATCCGGGAAATCATCAAAAACAATGCATAAACCAGGAAATACAGCTCGATTCCATCGATATGCTTCTGGGCAGCGTATAGTGGTAAAAATGAAGCGATTCCCCCAAAAGTTACCGTGATAAAAAATAGTAATACAGATGGCTGCAATGCCGTTTTTTCAAAAATATCAAATTTGACCGTTATTGTTTTATCAGGAGATTGCTCGACTTGTTTGTAACGTATCCTGCTTGAAAGCAAAAAGGAAATGAGACCAATCACGGCACAAATAAGAAACAACTGGGTAAACGAAATGGCTCCGGCAAGTGTCAGACCAAGAGATGGACCAAACGCAAGAGCCAAGTTCCCGGATAATCCGAAATAACCCATCCCTTCACCGCGACGTTTGGGCGGAATAATATCGGTAGCGATCGTACCTCCAGCCGTGGTGGAAAATCCCCAGCCAACACCTTGAACCATCCGCATGATAAATAAAAGCACAATACTGGCGATGAACGCATAAGAGCCAACCGACAAGACGAAAATAGCCAGACCGACCATATAAACAAATTGTCTCCCCTTCGATTCCAACGCATGCCCAGCGTATGGTCGCAACAATAACGCCGAAAATGTGAAAATACCGGTAATGATTCCGATTAATTGATCACTGCCCCCAAGTTCCTTGACAAACAGCGGAATGGTTGGCAATGTCATTTGAAAGCCCAAAAATATAAAAAAATTAGCCAGACAAACAAGGACAAAGTCGCGCGTCCAAATTTTATCTGGAGTGGGTTCCACTTGCATATTTGCTTGTGAATTCATATTAAAAGGCCGTCCTTTCTTCGTATCTTAAAATCTATTATACAGGACGCGCGTTAGAAAAGGAATGGGTAATGCTTCATATATTTTTCATCAAGCATGAACGGGCTGTCATACCCCCACCTCAAATCGTGATGAAACCAAAATCTCTGAAAGCAAAGGGTAAAAGACCACCAACGATGAAGATTCATATTACCTTGTGAAAAAACAGCCGCGGAGACACTCATACAATTGATCAACCAGCATATATACGCCAGTGAATAACAACAGAATATAGGTCAAATAACGAAACAGACGTTGATTAATATGTTTGAATACCAGTTGTCCCAGCACCAATCCGATCAGGACAAGCGGTAAGGCCAATACGCTTGATTGCCAGACCAATTTGCTTGTACCGGCAAAAATCACCTGAACGACCAGACTCACCAAATAGATAAACAAATAGAATGCTAATGTTGTGCCCCGTAGTACTTCCTTCGTTGTATTCGTCCCGGAAAAATAGAGCAAAATCGGTGGACCTGGCATACCAATGCTTGTGGTGAAAGCGCCTGATAGTGCCCCGATGAAAAAATCCCTTTGTCCAGTTTGACGAATGCGGAAATTCAGGATTAATAATACCGTTAACACAAGAATAAGCAAGCTGATCCCCAGTTTAAGCCAAGTCATATCAATAAATAAAAAGATGGAAATACCAATTGGCAATCCTGCAATACTACCTGCTACAAACCTTTTTAAAACACCGAAATCAATATCTTGTCTGATTTTCCAAATAAGTGCACAGGAAATGACAAGTGACAGGATTAAGTTAAGCTGAATCGCCTCACGAGGGGCAAATATGAATAGCAAAAATGGTGTAGCCATAATGGAAAAACCAAATCCTGTACTTGTCTGCAGTATGGAAGCGAATAAAATAATCACGATAAACATTACAATTGTCTGCAAACAAACACCTACTAATTGAACAATTTACTCCAGTTTAACAAAAAAGTTGACCCAGGAATATCCCGAGCCAACTTATTTTACGTTACACTGATACGGCGTGTTTTTTTCTCCTGCTTTTCTTTTCTGCGGTGCGATTTTTCAAAAATGGGATTACCCATCGATCCAAGCCAAATCGTCCTGTATTATGCCCTGCAACAAGCAGAAATGTTGTTATTAAAATCATGATTCCATTTGTACTTACGGTACCGCTGAACAGAAATGCAAAGTTCATCGTAATGGCCATTAATGCCGCAAAGTTTGTAACCAGGCCAAGAATTAAAGCGATGCCGACTAACAACTCACCCCACATGACCAAAAAGCTGAATAAACCTGCATTCGGTAATGCAACATGTTCCAGGAATGTTGCCCACCATCCTTGTACAGCCGGATTTTCTCCACCAGCACTGGCAATGGCGCCTTTGATAAATCCACTAGCATCAAACCCACCAGTTATTTTGCCGAATCCCGAGATAATCCATTGATACCCTATATACACCCTTAGAAATGTCAGGACACCTGCAACAACCTTATTGTTACGAATGAATTCAACAAACATGCTGTCCATCTCCTTTGATATGATTTGTTCAGTATTTCACAAATGATGCCAAGCCAGCTTGTATCTTTATTACATCTTTATCATAACATGTATTTGTTTAAACGGCCGCATATTTGTTCACCATTTCACAATTATGTCGCAAAATTATGGCCGAATTGTGAAACAGTAAAAAGGTGCCAGCTTATAGCACCTTTTTTAATTCTAAGAAAGTATGACTGTATTCAGCTGATGCCAGGAAAGGGGAAGTCCGGCTCTAGCATCTTTTTTATTTGATATTGGTTTCATCATGCTTAACAAACGATAAATCAGGGCTACGGAACCCACCAGTGATCATTTCGTATCCACGACTGGCTCGCAATACAAGTCCATCTGCAAAACGATTTCCGGCGATCTGCATCCCCACAGGCAAACCATCCTTTGTGTTCCCTGCTGGTATTGAGGCTGCTGGCAACCCGGTCATATTATAAATATGGGTCATCATCCAATCCGAGTCCGCCTCAATTGGATGCCCTTGAATCGTTTCCGGTCCAAGCAGCTGATAATCAAATGCCGGTATCGAAAGGGTTGGTGACATTATTAGATCGTAATCCTGGAAATAGCTTTGCAACACATTCCAAACCTTTGTCCGTTTTGACTGATAGCTAATATAATCACTTGTACTCACCGAAAACCCTCGTTCAATCATAGTCTGATAAGAAGGTGTGATTAATTCCGGTGTTTGTTCGAGAATATCTTTTCCATCGGCAGCGGCTGCAGCATACCACATATTTTTGAAGAAACCGAGAAATTCATGTAAGGTCATACCGAAATCCATCGACACCTCTTCAACCTTACAACCTAATGCACGCCATGTTGCGACCTGTTGATCGATAATTTCTGCCACTTCCGGATCAACCAGATACATGCCAAAATCCTTCGTGTAAGCAATTTTCACGCCGTCCAGCGGTCCTTCCATTTGCACAGTTAATTTTTGATCCGATGCAGGTAAGGAAAATGGATCAGTTGTAGATGGCCCTTGAGTAACGTCGACAAATAATGCGGCATCTTTCACCGATCGTGTTAATGTACCATGATGGACAAACGGATTATTTGAACCAAATACATTTTGCAAATTATTATCCATCGGAATTCGTCCATAGGTTGGCTTGAAGCCATATACACCGCAAAAACTTGCCGGAATGCGAATCGATCCACCACCGTCACTGCCCTCAGCAAACGGTGTCATCCCGGAAGCAACAGCTGCAGCGGATCCGCCACTGGAACCACCAGCCGTTTTTGTCACATTCCATGGATTTTTCGTTGCCCCAAACAAAGTATTATCAGTTGTCCCTTTGTGACCAAAATCCGGTGTATTTGTTTTACCAAGGATAATTGCTCCAGCATCTTTTAACCGGCTGACAATCGTTGCATCACGATCAGGAATATGATCAGCAAAAAGTTTGGTGCCAAAAGTTGTTCGGATTCCTTTCGTTGGTGTCAAATCTTTAATCGCAACAGGTACACCATGCAGTGGTCCCAATTCCTTACATTCACTTACATCCGCTTCCTTTTGTATTGCCTCATCCCGTACATGATCGTTTAAGGTAACCATTGCATTGATATCCGAATTATATGTACTAATTTGTTGCAAGTAGTAATCAGCCACTTCAACAGGCGAGATCGTCTTTTCCCTAATTCGTTTTGCTATTTCCCATGCATTCATATTTTGTTCCACACTCATACCTCCTTCTTATCATCATCCTAGCACGTTTCGTATCATTTCTCTATTAGCGGGTGTTGAAGTATGAAATACCCAGACTGTGGCATAATAAACCGAAGTAACCGTTTACTAAATTGTGTAATAATTTCATCTAATCGCTTGCAATTATTATTAAAATGCTGTAAACTGTTTAGTTATAACAATATTGTTCATTTCAAAAAAGCTCTTTCGCATGATTCCGATGAGTACTCACCAGTTATCACATCACCTTATTATTCGGTCATTAATTTTACAACTTAATTGTTCAGCATTGAGCGTGCATGGTCCGTCAACTGCCGAATGGTACCATTATTTTTATTTTTAAGATGGAAGGGGAAAATATATGATAATGACACAAACTACTAAAGACGATTCCTTACAGCGTGCAAAAGACTATGTTGATGGCGTATTTAAAACAGTGCAAGAGCGAAATCCCGGCGAGGTTGAATTTCATCAAGCGACAAAACACATATTTTCATCACTGGTACCGGTTTTTGCCAAACATCCAAAATACATGAAAAATGGTATATTGGAACGTATTTCTGAACCGGAAAGGCTGATTACTTTCCGTGTTCCATGGGTGGATGATAATGGCAATGTTCAGGTAAATAGAGGGTTCCGCGTTCAGTTTAATTCCAGTATCGGACCGTATAAAGGCGGTACACGATTTCATCCTTCAGTCAACGCAAGTATTATCAAATTCCTCGGTTTTGAACAAATTTTTAAAAACGCGTTAACTGGACAGCCGATTGGTGGCGGTAAAGGCGGTGCGGATTTTTCTCCAAAAGGAAAATCCGATAATGAGATTATGCGTTTTTGTCAAAGCTATATGACAGAGCTTGTCAATCATATTGGTCCAAATGTGGATATTCCCGCCGGTGACATCGGCGTTGGGGCACGGGAAATTGGTTTCATGTTTGGTCAGTATAAACGATTGCGCGGAGCCTATGAACCTGGTGTTCTGACTGGTAAAGATGTACGGTTTGGCGGCAGTCTTGTACGTCCGGAAGCAACCGGATATGGATTGATTTATTTTGCCAATCATATGATGCATGATTTAGGGTTAACCTTTGAAGGAAGCAATGTCGTTGTCTCTGGCGCAGGAAATGTGGCTATTTATGCGATGGAGAAGGCTATGGAACTCGGTGCAAAGGTTGTGGCCTGTAGTGACTCAAGTGGTTATATTTATGATGAACAAGGCATTAATCTGGAAACAATCAAACGTCTGAAGTTTAGCGGCAATGGCCAGGTAGCTTCCTATCTTGATGAGCATCCACATGCGGTTTTTCACGACAACTGTGCAGAGATCTGGAACGTACCATGCGATATTGCCTTGCCATGTGCGACACAAAATGAAATCGATGCAGATATTGCCAAAACATTGATTAAAAATGGTGTAAAAGTAGTCGCTGAAGGTTCCAATATGCCATCCAATCAGGAAGCAATCGATTTGTTTAATGAAAGTCATATTTTATTTGGCCCGGCAAAAGCTGCCAATGCTGGCGGTGTGGCCGTATCAGCGCTGGAAATGGCCCAAAACAGCATGAAACTAACCTGGCCATTTGAAAAAGTTGATAAAAAATTACACGAAATTATGTTAAACATCTATCACAATGCGGTAAATGCTGCAGAAGAATACGACTATGCAGGTAATTTGGATGTTGGTGCAAATATTGCCGGATTCATCAAAGTCGGCGATGCGATGATCCGTGAAGGTGTTGTGTAATAACTTATTCATTTGACATTAAAGGAGTGGATTGGTTGAGACGCTTTCGTGATGAACGAAACGAACGAAGACGTCGGGATATTGATAAATCCAACAACTGGCTGCATGTTCTCGACTTCTTCATTGATCTCATACTACTGTTCCCACGGGTGATCTATTGGCTAATACGCCTCTGCTCAAGAGCGATGAGACATCTATTAGATTCCATTACCTAAATAGAAGTGCAAAGACAGTCTTGCACTTCTTTTTTTATGCCTATTTTTAATTTGGGATTGACTTTTTTAACTTCCACACATATACTGTGTATAAACATATATACAGTATAACACTGACAAGGAGGTCTCTTTCATGAAAGATTGGAAACAAGCATGGTACCTGGCGAAGTTTGAATTGAAAGCTTCCAAATGGATGTTTTTATTACTATTGCTATTCACGTTTTTTATGCTGTTCTTTTTCGTTACTGTCCTGGATACGGGTGTGGAAAAAAGAACAGCAGGATTTGATTTCTTTTTTATCTTGATGTTCTCTTCCACAATGATGATTTGGTGGAAACCCAAAGATTTTCAAATCAATAAAGTTGGTGGGGATGTGTTCGCCTCTCCTTCATTGGTGATGTTGAATCACCTGGCCATTAAGAAAGATGTGATAATAAAAAGCCGATTTTTTGTTCATTTTGTCTATTCATTTCCGTATCAGCTGATTTTGCTGCTTTGCCTATATCCATTAACACCAGCGTTACAAAGCGTTTTAACCCTTAATGATTATATCGTCTTTTCAATTATTTGGCTGTCATTTAGCTTTTATGTGGGGTATCTTTTTGCATCGAGTGAGATTGGTGGCAAAAGCAAATTAAGTGCTACATTGGCAGGAATTTTAATTCTCGGCATCGTTATTGTGACATTATTTTTGTTTTCCTTAATCCAGCTTATAACAGGGTATACCATTTTTTATTGGACGATTATCATCGCGCAAAACTGGCCGCTTGCATCAAGCCTGATATCAATTATTCTAGCCATTCTCGGCATTAATTACTGGCTCCATTATGCGCGCAAAGGGATGGATAAAATTGATTATTTGTAGAAAGGAGGGTGTCCCGTGGAACTGCCAATCCATCTTTCCAAAGATACTAGGGAACCGATTTATCATCAGGTTGAAAATCAACTAAAGGCGCTAATCGCTGGTGGACAATTGACCGCGGGTACACCACTGCCTTCGATTCGTGCCCTTTCCAAAGATCTCGAAATTAGCATTATCACGACAAGAAGGGCCTATCAGAACCTGGAGCAGCAAGGGTTTATCCGTACCACTCAGGGAAAAGGGACATTTGTTGCTGATATCGCTGATGATAAAAAACATCAGGTGAAAATATCCTCTGTTTATCAAACGATTGAGCACGCGGTCGATACAGCCTTGCAATATGACTATTCGTTGGAACAAATCAAGGAGATATTTCATGAAATTATTGACAACCACCGCGAGAAAGGAGAATGAATGATGCATCATTGGTTGGAAATTGAACAGTTACAGAAAAAGATAGATAATTTCCGGCTTGGACCGATTGATTTGTCGATTGAACCCGGAACAATTACCGCATTAGTTGGCAACAATGGATCGGGTAAGAGCACATTATTCAAATTAATCATGAATCTGGCAAATCCCGACATGGGAAATATCAAGATATTCGACAAATTTGTTTATGGCTCGGATGAATCGTGGAAAGCTCAAATAGCTTATCAAGCACAAACAACGATCGGTTACACTTCATATACCGGCGAGCAACTGAAGTCATTAATTGCTCCATTGTATCCGAACTGGGATGACACATTATTTGCAGAAATAGTTCATTTATTCAACATTCCATTGGATAAACAATACCGAAAACTTTCTCAAGGAGTGCAGCAAAAATTAAATCTTGCTTTGACCACCCCACGCAACACCCCATTATTATTACTGGATGAGCCGACATCATTTATGGATATTCCGGCGAAAAAGCATCTCATGGACATTTTGGTTGACTGGATGGATCACGGAGATCATGCGATTGTTTTTGCCAGTCATCAAGCCGAAGACATCATGAAATTGGCAGACTATCTGTGTGTATTCCGCGATGGAAAAATGCTCGGCACATTTGAAAAGGAAGAATTAACGGAGAGCTATAAACGCTATTGGCTGCAAGAAGCCCTTCCTGAAAACAGGATACCTGGAGAAATCGCCAGGGATCAACAGCTTTTGACCTCAAATCAGCCAGATACAACCGAGAAATTCCTTGTTCAAAATAATATTGAATGGACGGATCAAACAGCACTACGATTGGACGAAATTATTACGTATTTATTGGCTGAAGGAAAGGACGGGTAAATATCTTGAAAACCATAATATCGGTCAACAATTTGGAAGTGGATTCGGGCTTGATGAATCGGGAATGGAGTACTGGTTTGGTGCTCCGCTTTTTAACAAGCTGGAGGTGACACTTCATGTTTGAAATAAGTCATTTTGGGATACTAGACACCATAGACATGAAATATCACTTTTTTTATAAAGGAGTTCTTAACATGCGCAATCATCTAAAGCACTTTATTAATGGTGAATGGGTCGAATCAACCGGATCAGAGACCTTGGATGTCATCAATCCAGCAACAGAAGAGGTGATTGGTAAGATCAGTCTGGGAACAAGAGAGGATCTGGACAAGGCAGTAAAAGCGGCCAGGAAAGCTTTCCCGTCTTTTTCGCAAACAACAAAGGAAGAACGCATTGAATTGCTTGAAAAAATCGCTGCTGAATATGAAAAGCGTAAAGATGATATTGTCGAAACCATAACTGACGAGCTTGGTTCCCCACTTTCGATCTCGGAAAACGTCCATTATCAAATGGGATATGCGCACTTTTCCCAAGCTGCAAAGTCATTGAAAGATTTCTCATTCATGGAGGATCGTGGTGATCACACCGTCGTTAAAGAATCGATCGGGGTTAGCGGGCTGATCACACCTTGGAATTTTCCAACCAATCAGACCTCAACCAAGATTGCCAGTGCGTTTGCAGCTGGAAGTCCGGTAGTATTAAAGCCGTCTGAACTCACACCATTCGCGGCAATTATTCTAACGGAAATCTTTGAAGCTGCCGGTGTTCCAAAAGGGGTCTTCAACCTTGTTAATGGCCTTGGTGATGTAATTGGCGATGGCATTAGTTCCCATCCGGATATTGACTTCGTGTCCTTTACCGGTTCAGTCGGTGTTGGACAAAAGATCATGGAAAACGCCTCGAAAACGATTAAAAACTTTGCGCTTGAACTTGGCGGCAAATCACCACTTATTGTATTGGAAGATGCCGACATCGAAAAAGCCGCAAAGACAGCAGTATCAAACATTGCTATGAACACAGGACAGGTTTGTTCAGCAGCAACACGGATCCTCGTGCCTTCCTCCATGAGGGAATCATTTGAGCAAGCAGTAAAGAACGTACTACCTGAGTTTCCAATGGGTGATCCACGCAAGGAAACGAACATTGGCCCACTTGTATCCAAGAAACAGTGGGATCGTGTTCAATCTTATATCGAGAAAGGTATGCAAGAAGGTGCTACCCTAATTACTGGTGGAACTGGTAAACCAGAAGGACTGGAAACAGGTTACTATTGCAAGCCAACTATTTTCAGTAATGTGACGAATGACATGCAAATAGCGCAAGAAGAAATCTTTGGCCCTGTTATGTCGATCATCACATATGAAACGGTGGATGAGGCCATTGAAATTGCCAATGATACGGTTTATGGATTGGCAGGATATGTAGTCGGAAAAGATCCTGAGACGCTCCGTAAAGTCGCAACCAGCATCCGCGCCGGCCGGATTACCGTCAATAGTGGCGAGAAAGATTTCGCAGCGCCATTTGGAGGTTATAAACAATCCGGAATTGGCCGGGAGTGGGGCGATTTCGGCATTGAAGAATATCTGGAAACGAAGGCTATCTTAGGGTTCCCTTCATAAAGAACAGTGGCACAGGGTTATGAATTCTACGATATAGTTCATAACCCTGTTCTAATAAAAATTACTTATCGTCTTTTCAGCTTTATCGTAATCACAAAGTTGATAATAGTCAAAACCAATGCAGCTATTGAAGCAGCTAATGCAAAATACAACATTATTTCACTCCTCGCTTGCATTATTTTCATAAAGAGGATATGATATACATAAGATAATGAAAGGGGAAAGAGGGTAAACCCCTCAATCCCGGTTGGTTTTCTCGGTCTTCTTTGTTGTTGCGAACAGAGAAGACTTTTTCTTTTGATTGCGGTTTTCTATCATGGTGGTCAATAGTTGCAATATAGCAACAGGCACATTACAGATTGCCACAATCAGAAGTAAAATCTCTTCTATTTCTTACTCACCTCCTTTCTACAAGGAGAGTGGAGGTATCATATCCTCAAAACTATTATAACAAGTTTAAAAATTTTTGCACGCATTTGTTCGCCAACCACTCTTTGCTTTAGTCCACAGTATATAATAATCATATATGGAATATTGCCCGGGAAATAACCAATATCAATCCCGCCCCTCTTACACATATTATTCCCCTGTATCCCGCTATTAAGTGCTGTATTTCACTGATCATCAAGCGTCTTTACCAGTGTTTTAGCAACTTTACATCTTGTACCTTTAGAAAAATGTGATTCCATATTTGTCTTCTTAATAAACAATGATTTGGCAACGAACATATTTCATTCTTCTACAAAAATCAATGATAATCTTCCTAAAAAAACATACGTTCCTTAGTCCTTTTTCATTAATTTGCTTAAATTTAGTTTACTATCCGGCTATCTTTGTCCATACTGAATATCATAAATAAATTATACCATTCTATGAAATTGCTTTGAGGAGGAACTATGTTGCGAAAAATATGTTTTACATTGGGTATTGCTGTTTTGTTTTCTTTATTCTTTATTCCCCAAGTCAGTCATGCTGAGGATGGTCAAACATACAAAGTCAATGGCACAACCGTGAATGTCAGGACAGCTGCTTCGACTGACTCGGATGTGATTGGGAAACTACACGAAGGGGATGAAATTGATATCTTTCAGGAGTCACATGGTTGGCTACAAACATATTACAACGATCAGGAAGCATGGGTGGCATCGCAGTTTATGACACCTGCTGATTCTGACAGTCAATCCAATATTACAGCATCGTCGAAGGAAACCATTACAGCGCCATCATCTAAAGTAAGGATCCGAACAGGTCCAGGGACAGAATATAGCATTATCGGTCAGACAACTGAGGGTGAAACGTACCCTTTACTGGAAACAACGAATGATTGGTACAAAGTCACCCTTGAAGATGGACAAACTGGGTGGATCGCGTCATGGTTAACAGGTGATCCTGAACAAGAGAACGCACAGGGGAAAACAGAGACTGAAGATCATGGGCAGCAAACAGAGCAAGTCGAACCTGACACAAAAAATAATAAACCACAGGGAGAACAAGCAGACACTGAGGCACCTGCAAATGGGACGCTTGAAGGTTATACGGTTGTTCTTGACCCCGGGCATGGTGGCAAAGATCCCGGCTCAAGTGCACAGGACGGTACTTATGAAAAGGACTATACACTTTCTGTAGCGAACAAGGTTGCCGCAAAACTTCAGAATGCCGGTGCAAATGTGATCGAAACAAGAACCGATGACACGTTTGTTTCATTACAAAATCGTGTAAATATAAGTGGAACAAACAATGCCAATGCCTTTATCAGCCTGCATTTTAACGCGTATCCGGAATCTACCATAAATGGGTTCAGTACCCATTATTATGCAACTGAAGACAGCAGACTGGCACAAGATGTACAATCAGCACTAAGCAGAAATATGGTACTTTCCAGTCGCGGTATTACGAAGAGTGACTACCATGTCTTACGCGAAAACAGTGAACCGGCAATTTTAATTGAGCTGGGCTTTATCACCAATACGAATGATTTAGCCAACATCCAAACTGATTATTACCAAAATGCTGTGGCTGATGGCGTTACTGAAGGATTAATCAATTATTTTCAGAATTGAGTGAGTACCAGGCACGCGGACAATTCGGGAAATTTGAGTGAATGGAAAGGAAGGCTGTCTCGGGATAGAGGCAGCCTTTTTTATTTTGAACACGGGCTAATTCAGCTAAAGAGAGCCCTTCTATGTGTATAACAAAATTTTCATTGGAAGTGTGGTAAATCATTTGCCCAGGTTTGCGTTGAAAAATTGATCGTTGGTATTTTGGCCTCAACAATTCTTATTGGCGCAACTTCATCAACAACTTTTTCATCATAATCCAATATGGTGACTAAAACGAATTGATCAGGAAAGAGATCGCGAACCTTGTTATTTCAAAGCATAAATCATATTCAAAATATCATTAAATCGATAAGTCTTAACATCATATCCTCTTTCCATCAACCAATCCATCAGCTTTGATTGATCGGCATAAAACTCATCTTCTATCGCCTTGATTGCCAGCCTATTTTCCTCCTGATGAAACGAATCGATTACTTGTTGGCGATGTTGATCGTTCTCAAACATTAAATCAACAATACAAATCTGTCCATTATCTTTCAAAACACGGTCCATTTCTACGAGCGCAAGCAATTTTTGTCCATCCGGAATATGATGCAAGGCATAGCTTGTCACCACTCCATCTACTTGATTATCCAAAAGTGGTAAAGCGAGAAAGTGACCTTTGCGGGTATCAATCGCTGGATGCTTATGATTGCACTGTTTTAACATTTCCTCTGACTGGTCAACACCAATAACGTTGACTCCCTGTGCTAAAAACTGCGAACCAAGGTTTCCGGTGCCAATTCCAATATCTAAACAACTATCACCGGAGTTCAATTGCATCGTATGCACGGCTTTAGCTAATGCTTGTTCATAATCTTGATGGACATTAAAACGATCCCCGTGCATCTTAATGTGCTGATCATAATTCGCAGCTTGTTTATCAAAATTCCATTGGTCTTCCCAATTTTTACGGATATGTTTCATTGCTTTTAAATGTTGGGCTAACTCATAAATTTCACTGGTAAAATCCTCATTTTCGGTATGCTCCAGCATCCGATCAATAGTTTCAATCATGTCTTTCATTTCAAGCCATTTCTCAAACAGAACCGAGCGCTGAATATTCAAGTATTGTTTCATACTCATGTTTGGATTTGCCAAAAGTTCTTGTATGTCACGTACGGAAACACCAACTTCCCGTAACGCTAGAATCGTGCTCAGCCGCATCAAATCCGCTTCATGGAATACCCGATAATCATTTTCTCCATCTTTTTTCGGAAACAGCAATCCCTTTTCCTCGTAAAAGCGTATTGATCTTGCTGTCGTATTCATCTGCTTTGCAACCTCTTTTATATGCATTTTCACACCCCCTTCCCTTACACTATAAACGTTAACGTAAGGGAAAGGTAAAGGATTTTTCAAGTGTTTTTTTAAATATGTTAAACTAACATCATTACAGTGAAAGGTAGGGAACTTTTTGGACCAGCAAATGGAACAATTGACTCATGAAGCGAAGAAGCGGTTTGGACTTGATCATTATTATTTAAACAGACACCATTACTTTTCGATTATGGTGTCCATGCTGTTACTGGAGAAGTAATACCATTGGATGAGTTTTAATAGTAGGGGGAGAGGGCGTCAAATACTGATAACCCTACCTTTGAACAGACCAGATACTGCTTTTCACTTTCTCTTTATAAGGTTTATCGGCGATTTTGGTTTTTTAACGGCGGTTTTGCATGATTTATCGGTGAATTTCACCCTTCTAGCGGGCGGTTTCCAAAATATGGTGGGACAAGGAGCCTGTCCTCATGTCCCACTCATTTGCGCCGGATGCCGATGATGCGGCCTGCTTCTTTTGGTTTTTCTGCTGGTGTATATTGGTCAGCGAGCGCTTTTACTTTGGTATAGACATCATTTGGAAATGGTGCTGGTCTTCCAGTGGATTGATCGATACCCATTAGCATTTGTTCGCTGGTTGCTGCACGTTTTCCGTCTTCACCGTACAATTCATAAAAAACATGCATGCGTTTTGCATCGTAATCAAGGATTTGCAAATGAACTTCAAATGGTTCATCCAGTTTCATTTCGGCCAGATAGCAGACATGCGTCTCCATCGTATAGATCGTATAATGCTGTTCTTCCCGAAAAGTATCATCAATACCAATTAATTTCATCAAGCGGTCGACGCCCCAACTGAATGCCCGAACATATTCTGCATCATTCATATGTCCATTATAATCGATCCATTCCTTTTGGACGCGATTTTGCAAAATAACTTTTCCCTCTGCCATTTTAATCCCTCCCTTATCAGGAATAAAGCTATGAAACAAGTAACCTGGGAACTCATGTTTAGCTCCGGCACCTCGATTAAGAAGCGGTGCTCGGAGCCGTTCTTTCTTACAGATTTCCGTTTAGATTAGCTGCTGGCCAATATTTTTCCAACAGTTGCTGTAGTTCAATCAGGAATTGGTCACGGCGCGTTTCAAGAGCTTCCATTGATACGCCTTCCGTTTGCGCTTCACTGCCGGTAATAACTTTTTCCGCAAGTTCATCCGTTAATTCCGGTGCGACAAGTTTAGTCCACGGTAGCTTCAATGCTGGGCCAAATTGTTCCAGTAAATGACGCATACCGGCTTTTCCACCACCCATATGCAAGGTTAAGAAAGGTCCCATTAATGCCCAGCGTAGTCCAGGCCCATAAACAATCGATGTGTCTATTTCTTCTGTTGTTGCTGCACCATCATTGACGATATGCAGTGCTTCCCGCCAGATGGCTTCCATCAAACGGTCGGCGATATGGCCTTCTATTTCTTGTCGAACGATTAACGGCTTCATGCGAATGCCTGTATAAAATGCTTGTGCTTGTTTAACAAATTGACCGTCCGTTGCTTTGCCTCCGACTAATTCGACAAGCGGCATTAAGTAAACCGGGTTAAAAGGATGGGCTACAACGACGCGCTCCGGATGTTTCGTACAATCCGCCTGTAATGTACTTGGCAAGATACCAGACGTACTGGATGCGATGACAGCATGTTCAGGCGCATATTGATCGATGTCTGCGATGACTTTTCGTTTCAATGGTTCACGTTCCGGCACATTCTCTTGTACAAAATCTGCCTGACGTAATGCAGTCTCAAGGTCGGATTCAAAATATAGGTTATCCTGCGATGCCTGTGGATCCAGACCATACGTTTCCATTGCCGGCCATGCATGTGCAACTGCTTCACGCATCCGGCCTTCTGCTGTGGCATCTGGATCGGTTGCTGTAACATGATAGCCGTTGGCAAGGAAACGGGTAATCCATCCGTTTCCGATAACGCCAGTACCAACGACGGTAATATTTTTAATTTCTGTTGTCATATATTATGCCTTCTTTCCATTTGGATCCTTCAAATTCAAAAATTCACGTGCTTCTGCAGGGGACATCACGTCTGATCCCAAGCTTTGAATAATACCAACTGCTTTGTCAACTAGTTGTTCATTCGTAGCCAATGTTCCCTTTTTCAAATAAAGGTTGTCTTCTAATCCCACACGAACATTCCCACCTTGCAAGACAGACTCAGCGACCATCGGCATTTGCATCCGTCCGATTCCAAATGCTGCCCAAGTCGCATTTTCTGAAATTCGGGTTCGCATATATGCCAATGTTTCGGCATCTGCATCAGCGCCCCATGGAATACCCAGACAGAATTGGAACATTGGATCCCCATCAATAAGTCCTTCTTTGACTAATTGATTGGCAAAACGTATATGCCCGGTATCAAAGCATTCAAGTTCAGGTTTAACGCCCGCATCCTGAATTAATTTAGCTTGCTTCCGGAGCCAATCAGTCGGGCTGATATAAACCTGATCACCGAAGTTAACACTGCCACAGTCCAACGTACATATTTCCGGCAGTAACATGCCAACTGGTTTGTGGCGTTCCTCTGGTGTTTGCATATCGGTACCTTCTCCGCCTTTGGTTGGGTCGGACTCACTAGGAACCCAGTCACCGCCACCACCAGCAGTGATATTGATAATGACATCCGTATCCGCCTCACGAATACGCTCTACAGCCTCTTTAAATAAATTCGCATCATGACTTAGTTTGCCTGTTTCTGGATCTCTTACATGTAAATGGGCGATTGTTGCCCCTGCCTTCGCTGCTTTGATAGCAGAATCAGCAATTTCCTTAGGTGTCACTGGTACATAGGAACTTTTCTGTGTTGTCTCACCTGCACCGGTAATCGCACAGGATAAAATAACGTTATTATTCAAGATGATTTCCTCCTTGTCTATTTTTTGGAACATGGTTAAAGATCTCGCCGCTTTCAAAAAACTCGGTTAGCCGCTTGATCCAGTCGTAGTAGTCCATCCACTCACGTATCTCGGCAAGAATCTCATCAACCGCCTGTTCATCGGCCTCTGTTAAAGGATGATCTTCCTGTAAATCTTTCAATTTTCCTTGTAGCTTTTGCTCAAAGTGTTTGCTTTTATTAATCGCTTTACGCCAAGTTGAAGTAAATAAAGATACAAAGGTTTGATAATAGTCCTGTTCCACCTGATATAAATCTTTGCGTACACCTTTTTGAAAAACCCTTTCCGCAATATTCAAATCGATCATTTCACGAACAACCTGACTCATGCGGGTCTTACTCATACCGGTCTCAGCCGATAATTCATCAAGTGTCATTGGTGATCTTTTCATATAAATGATTCCCAACACACGCCCAACACTTGTGGAAACACCGAAAGAGCTCATGTTGTCAGCAATCTTGTCAATAAATTGTGTTTTCACGTCCGCAATTTTATCTTTATCGCCTTCCATCGCTTAACACCCATTTCTATTTGACTTAATGGCACTGTAACATAAAGTTACGGCTATCCAAAACGTCAAAAACCCTTGCATTTATGAGCATTTCATAGCAAATGGAAGCATTTCTGTTATAAACTTTATACATAAAAAATTACACAAACTTTATAAACTATATATCTCATTTAGTTAGGATACACATGTGCTGTATATCTTTAGCCATTTAAGAAAGGCTATCAATTAAAGAGGTGAGAAGCAATGAAAGCAAAATTAATCGACTGGCCTACGTTTATTGGTGCAATCGTGTTAATTCTGCTTGTATCCATTCCACTGGCGGTTTTTCCAGAGCAAGGCGGAAAAGTAGTTGACATGGCAAATGAATTTATGACCGGTAATTTCGGTGTTTTATATTTACTAGTCGGGCTGAGTGCTTTCGCCTTTTTACTTTTTGTCGCTTTTAGTAAAAACGGACATGTTAAACTGGGAAGTGAAGAAGATGAAAGGGAGTTTGGCACTTTTTCTTGGGCGGCGATGCTGTTTGCCGCGGGGATTGGATCGAGTATTCTTTATTGGGGAATGATTGAGTGGGCTTATTATTATCAAGGCCCGCCATTTGGAATTGCCCCCGAATCAAAAGAGGCGATCGAGTGGGCATCTTCCTATGGGATGTTTCACTGGGGTCCTATCGCTTGGGCTATTTATACATTACCGGCGCTACCCATCGCCTACTTCTATTACGTACGAAGGAAGCCCGTTTTAAAAATCAGTGAGGCTGTCAGACCAGTTATTGGCCGCCAAGCTGATGGGCCGCTTGGTGTTGTTATTGATGTGTTATTTATGTTTGGATTGATGGGTGGTGCAGGTACTACATTGGCACTTGGAGCGCCCATGATAGCTGAAGGAGTACATGATTTAATTGGAATCCCAATCACCATTTGGTTAAAAATCGCTATCATCCTCTTTTGTACCATTATTTTTGCATTAAGTGCCTATTCGGGGCTAAATAGAGGAATCAAGGTGCTAAGTGATGTCAATATATGGCTGGCTATTTTTATTTTGTTATTTATCTTTTTGTTCGGACCAACATTATTTATTAGTCAAACAACCTTCACAAGTATCGGGATGATTGTTGATAACTTTTTTCATATGGCGACTTGGCTGGAACCGTTTGGAAACTTGGCCGGCTTTAAAGAAACCGGCTTTCCCGAATCCTGGACTATTTTTTATTGGGCGTGGTGGGTAGTTTATGCGCCTTTTGTTGGTTTATTTGTTGCCAGGATATCACGAGGCAGGACGATTCGGGAAATGATTCTCGGGACAATGATCTATGGTACCATTGGATGCATTTTGTTTTTCGGGATTATGGGGAACTTTGGACTGTATTTACAGTTAACCGGAAATTTTGATGTGATTGGTTTTATGAATGAACATGGTGCCTCGGCTGCCATCATTCAAATATTGCACCAGCTGCCAATGCCAATTATCATGGTCGCATTATTTACCATCCTGGCGATTATCTTTTTGGCGACAACATTCGACTCATCCTCTTATATTCTTGCAGCGGTTGTACAAAAGGAAGTTCGGTCGGAGCCATTACGCTGGAACCGTTTATTTTGGGCCTTTACATTATGTTTGCTACCACTCGTATTGATGATTGTCGGCGGGCTAAAAACACTGCAAACCGCTAGCATCGTTGCCGGGTTTCCCGTTATCTTTATCATGTTCCTGCTTGCATGGTCATTCATGAAAGCTTCCAACAGCGATATCAAGGAGTCGGAAGATTATGAAACCCCTACCATTTATATTGATCGAAAAAAGATTCAGGAACAAATTCGTAAGCGCCGGAAGAAACGTTCTGCATTAGAGGCGTTTGAAGATAAGAATACGGATGATTAAGCAAAAAATGAAGTCCGTTCATTTCAAGGCCTAATTCGACTATAGAAAAAAGTCGGCAAGCCATATTAACAGGCTTGCCGGCTTTATCGGTTCATTCGGGAAAAGAAATCGCCAAGTGGATTATCGTCTTCTTCCTGCGCACCTTCTTCTGGATCTGGAAATTCATCCAGGCTATCCATCGTCAAATCATCAAGCGCATCATCATTACCCATGGACGTAGATTCGGACGTAGATTCCATTTGTTCCGCCGGTTGTATCGGTTCAGGCTCAAATTCCTCAGGGATGGTTGTCATTGCTGCTTCCTCCTGCAGATACAATGCCTCATCAATATTGGGCCTGTTACTGTTTAACGCCGCCAACAGTGAAGTTGCCCGTCTTGGGTCATTGATCAACTGATACAATATACTGCCAATCAGCGCCTCTGAGTGTTCGTGTTTCAGCCAGCTCTTTTGTTCCTTTGTTAATTGTTTTGGGAGTGGAATGGTGACTGTTTCACGCTCTCTTACAACTGTTTCATTGACCCCTTTTAGCACAAATTGGGCAATCCGGCTGGAAAAATTTCTCCGCTCCGTTTTTTTTAACCGCTGTAATTGCTTTAATAGATAATCAGGTGTATCAGAGGGGATACGAAAGGTTATCGATTGTCCCCGTTCAATACTTTTTCTCTCACCCATCATATCACCCTATTTTTGTTTCGCTGCTACTTTTGTCTCTTCCTTAACAGCTTGTTTTGGTGCCTGGTTCTTTGCTTGATCTTGTGGCTGTGCTTGTTTACCGATAAATTGGGAAATCAGCTTGTAATAAGCATTCGCCATCATCCAGATACTTTCATTTTCATTCTCAAAAAACTCAATGTTAAATCCATCCAGCTTATTGTTTAATGCCTTCAGGTAATCCTTTAGCACCGCTGAACCGCCACCAACAAAATAGCAAATCTCAGACTGCGAATTTTTCGCCCAAGTATTTCTCAAGAAACGATATTCCTTTTTCGCCAATTCCAAAAGAATATGATCGGTAATATCATGTACACTTGTTCTGCTGCCCTTAACCATGATGTGATGCCGGTCATTTTTTCTGGTAATGATATCGACAACATCACGTCTGCTGTCCAATTCAACACCATGTTTCTTCCGGATTTCTTCACGAATGGATTCCAATGATTCTGCAACACCCAAGTTGAATCCTTGTGCCTTATCATCATCTACATTACGATTTCTAATTACTGCAATATCTGTGGAAAGTCCACCAATGTCTTGAATTAAAATTTGCTTGTCAATCAGATCTTTATTGATTACTTTTAAATCATTATCCATAATCAGGTTGACATATGCTGCAAACCCTTCAGGATAAACCTTTACTTCATCAAATTTAATATTTACTTTTTTTCCTTGGTATCGCGGTGTAACTAAAAATTCAACTTGATGTACCGATCCCAACAGTTGTGAACGATAACCAACGTCTTTACCTTCCTTTACCTCTCTTAGCGGCAATCCTGTACCTAATGTATAGCGTGCATCAATCACATTTTCTCTCGTTTCACTAAATTCACCACTGCTCACCGCATCAAGCGCAATGGATGCGAACAGCATAATCAGGGTTTGGTCCTCTTCTGATTTGCTGCTGCCCGGATCAAGTTCGAATGAATTATCCGTTTTTGTTGCCAGGTTCCCAACCCGGTAAATCGCATTATTTTCTTCCAAAGCAGGGGAGTGGATCCGAATATGTAAATTATCAACCGGATCTTTTTCATCCAATTCCTCGATACCGATAACAGGACGATCCTCCACATCATGTGCAATTACATTTGGGATATATAGTTCACTTTCCAATTTACCAAAATTGGCTTTGACTGCATCATTACCAACATCAACGGCTGCAATTCTTGATTTTGTCATAAGGTTAAATTCCCTCCTATTTAATCTATTACTCTTACAAGAATAATAGATTTACCAAAAATAATCAATCAGACTTTTATCATGTTTTCTTTAACGCTTGCATGCACACAATTTGCACACAGCTTTGTGCCAATATGTATACACTTTTGTATTCATGTAATCCCATTCGTAAACTTTTATGTTTTCATTTTTGCATACAAGAACACATTTTTTGTCCACTTGTGTTCACAAAAGTAAACATGTATGCAATTAACGCAAACATAGATTTTGCAGACTTTAAGGTGGCGAAAATATATGAATATTATTTAGCTATCATAACAGGCAGGGTTATATTTTTTTTACATGCGACAAAAAAGGAATATATGACAGCAATTTTACTGTTTCTACAAATTCATACAAAAAACGCCCCAAGGTGACCCCGACACAAGAGAAAGAGAGAGTTTTGTTTTATCTGTAAAACTGTTCTTAGATTAAGATTTCATTAAATAAGGTGGGGTCTAACTAACGTCAATATATTATTAAAGCAATGATCAATGTTTGACGTTATTTGTCGATTTATCTTTCACAATGAAAATCTCTATTTATTTGAGAGAAAACATCATTATAAGACTTTTTTTCTGTAATTACTTTTCAGCCAGTAACATGAATGTCGAATTAGTTCTTCCATTTCATTGTAAGTGGTAAAAATGATTGAGATTATCAAAAAAGGTAAGGTGATGTCATATAAAGTTGAAATGTGGAAGTTTTTATCACGAATGTATGTGTAGCATTCCGATACCTCTAACGGTGGCAAATGGAAACACAGATGTTGCGGAAAATGTCGTGGTTGATATTGGAATATATATGCAGCACATCACAGCCATATGGTATTTATTGATTAAACCACATCCTGTAGATGAAAACTAACCATCGGTGGGGAGATGAGGTGGTAAAGAACGCAGCGCCTTTATGTACTTCACCGGAACTAGTATGGCCTGCTTACCAATTCCTGATAAGTGAGGTCTTGCCTCTTGCAGAATTTTAGCTATTATTGTCTACCAAAATAAAATCAAATACTTGCTAAATATTTCAACCTCCGCAATATTTGACATATATTTCACCTGAACTGTTTAGGATGAGTAGAGTAGAGAAATAGAAGTGGACAAATTCAATGATGATTCGACAACTGATATGATTTATCAATAACTTCAACACATACTAATTACTTATCATACCTTCAATAGGTTAAAACAAATCAGCTTGACTATGAAGATCTATACTCTTACATGCTGACAAATGTTTTTCATATATCACGTCTGGACCAATCAAAGTTCCCTGCCAGCGTAACGGGTTGTATTTGAATACAATGTCGTACACTGCATCACACCGGATTGCAAGCTTTCTTGTACACATGTAAACATATTTGTACACCCAAAGCAAACGAATTTGTGTACAAGAATACAAAACGCGTCTACAAAAATACATTATTGTATACAAGTATGCAATAATGTATTTTAATTCTTTTAACAAATAATATATCTTAATCAACTGCTTATTTCCTGATCAATTAATTAGGAGACTTTATTGTAGACTAATTGGAGGGAATTGAATATATAAAGACGCATCTTGTTAAGATGCGTCTTTATATATTCAGCCAACATTTTTCTTTTTTATTTGCTTACTGCGCAACTGACCGCATGCGGCATCGATATCCGCACCATTTTCCCAGCGTACACCACAGTTTATACCATGCTTCTTTAATGTTTCAAAGAAAGTTTGAATAGATTCCTTTTCACTACGTTGGTATTGGTTATGTTCATCAACTGGATTATAGGGTATCAGATTAACATATGTCAGATGGCGCTTATCCCGAAGTAATCTGGCAAGCTGTTCCGCCTCTTCTACATGATCATTTACATCCCGAAGCATGATGTATTCATACGTAATCCGGCGATTGACTTTATCCAAATAATAATCAACTGCTTTCATTAATTTTTCAATTGGGAAAGCCTTATTGATTTTCATTATTTTAGTCCGCAATTCATTATTCGGTGCATGTAGGGAAATGGCTAAATTCACTTGCAGACCGGTATCGGCAAACTCATATATTTTATGAGCTAGTCCACTGGTCGAAACAGTTATGTGTCTGGCACCAATGCAAAGTCCCTTATCATCGTTTACAACACGTAAAAAGTCAATCAAATTGGTGAAATTGTCAAATGGCTCCCCAATTCCCATCACGACAATATGACTGACCCGCTCGCCGTCACCTTGTTCATCAAGATGCTTTTGCACGTTCATGATCTGTTCCACAATTTCGCCGCTGGAAAGGTCGCGGTTTTTTCTTAGTAATCCACTAGCGCAAAATGTACAGCCAATATTACAGCCAACCTGCGTTGTAACACAGACCGATAATCCATAATTAAATCGCATTAACACTGTTTCAATTAAGTTACCGTCTTGTAATTTGAACAGGAACTTTTTCGTTCCATCTGCAGACTCCTGTCTAATCTCTTCTTCTAACGTATGGAGCACAAAATTTTCCTCTAACAATGCAATACAATCTTTATTGACGTTTTTCATCTCCGAGAACTGTGTCACACGCTTCTTATATAACCAATTCCACACCTGTTGGGCACGAAATTTCCGTTGTCCTTGCTCTACCAGCCAAGCGGTCAGCTGGTCATAGGTTAATCCGTAGATGGATGGTTTGCTCATTGTATACCCTCATTTCAATACTATGCGTATGTTACCAATACTATATTACTGAAAATACATCAATGGTGCAACCAGCCAAGCTAATCATAAGTTAGCATCAATCGATTTTGATGATATATCGACCTTGGAATCCGAACATCGACTGAATTTGTGGTATTATCGACCTTAGTGTGCGAACATCGACCTAACCGACAAAAACATCGACCACATAGCCTAAATATCAACCCAATTCATGAAAATATCAACCTTGGGAGTGAACATCAACCGATTCCGCGAAACTATACTCTTGGAGCAAGCATTATATTAGACCTCCCACATTGAAAGACGTATCATTTCTTGTAAGGAATTATTACAAGGAGTGAATCAAATGACTTCTAATAAAGCAAAAACTTTTCATCATATCCCACTATCTGTTTTGGATCTTTCCCCCATTAATGAGGGAAGCAACCCTGGTGAATCATTAGCCAATAGTACAGATTTAGCTCAGCATGTGGACAAATGGGGATTCAATCGTTATTGGCTGGCGGAACATCACAATATGCCCGGAATTGCCAGCTCTGCAACATCTGTATTAATTGGCCACATTGCCGGGGCAACAAATCGTATTCGCGTTGGATCCGGTGGCATAATGCTGCCAAACCATGCATCATTGGTGATCGCTGAACAATTTGGCACCTTGGAAACACTCTATCCTGGACGTATTGACCTGGGTCTTGGACGGGCACCAGGCAGTGATCAGGCAACCGCCTTTGCATTAAGACGAACATTAAATATGAGTGTAGAGGACTTTCCTTTACAGGTTGAGGAATTGCAAGGATATTTCGCAGGCACTGAACGGGTTCATGCAGTTCCTGGTGAAGGATTGGATATTCCTATCTGGCTGCTTGGTTCCAGTGACTTTAGTGCACAGCTTTCTGCACATAAAGGATTGCCATTCTCGTTTGCCAGTCACTTTTCACCGAATTACACCATTCCAGCGTTACATTTATACAGGGAGCGGTTCCAACCATCGAAGTCGCTTGAAAAGCCTTATGCTATGCTAGGTGTCAATGTTATTGCTGCAGATACGGATGAAGAAGCACAATATTTAGCAACGTCCCATCAGCAACAGTTTTTAAATATCCGCAATGGACGCCCGGCGAAATTACAACCGCCAATTGAAGATACAAAAAACGCTTGGTCAGAAATGGAACAGGCGGCAGTTGCAAGTTCCATGGAATCACCTGCTACCATTGTTGGCGGGCCGGAGACTGTGAAACGTGGTCTGGAAAGCTTTTTGGAACAGACCAAAGCCGATGAGTTCATTATCAGTTCGCAAATTTTTGACCATCAAGCCCGTTTGCATTCGTATGAAGTTATCAGTGACTTGATGGATTAAACCTCTTATCATAAGCTTGGACATCAATGATATACTTCCTTAACCGAAGAAAAAAGGCATGATTTTTCAATATATCATGCTTTTTTCTATTTCAAGATAATGCCTTTAGTCCAACAACGCCAATAATGATCACTATTAAACTCAACATCCGAAAGTAACTTTTCGATTCCCCGAAAAATATCATATTTAAAAGCACCGCTCCTGCTGTACCGATGCCAATGAAGACGGCATAGGCAACACTAATCTGCAAATATAAAAACGCCATGTATAAAAATGCAAATGACCCGCCAAGGCCACCCAGGTAAATAACCCCATTTTTCACTGTCCTTGCATGACTAAACAGCCTCAGTCCCAGCACGCCAATCACTTCAAACACTGCCGCCAATAATATATACATCCAACCCATTAGTTTGTTACTCCTTCTGTTTGTTGTTCATCGGAAAGTTTTAAGCCAACGACACCGGCAACGATAACTATCATAAACAAGATTTTTCCAGTGGTTAACTGTCGGTCAAAGAGAAATACATCCATCAGTGCTGTTCCAACTGTACCTGCAGCAGCAAAAATAGCGTATACCGTACCTGTAGGGAGATTTTCACACGCCTTGGCAAGAAAGTGCAGATCAAATGGAATTACACACAAGATTAATACCCAGTGCCACCACTCGGATGCAGTGTTAAATCCATACACCCACACTAATTCAAACAAACTTGTTAATACAACATATATCCATGATTTATTCAACATGTTCACTCCATTCATGACTGACAATCAGTCACTATAAACTTAAAAAACACTAGTCACGCAGACCCAGCGCATATTCTGCAAACATTAATACAGCTTTCTTTTTCATATCAATGGTTTCATCGTCCATTTGTGAATACAAAAAGCATTGTTCTGCGGTTGATTCAATCAATCCAATGAGTACTTCTGCGGTTCGCTGAATATCAAATGCTTCCCGAATTGCTCCATCCGCTTTAGCCTGCATTAAAAAGTCACGCATCCACCAATAATATGGTTCATATATGGCTTCCCATTCCTTCAGATAATCTGTTGCTGCCAGCCCGGAATAGATCAAAGCAAAAATTTCCCGATACTCATCTGTTATTGCAAATACTACGTCAACCACTGTTTCGAGTTGTTTAGAAAAGGGAAGATTCTCATCCACATTTTCTTTTATCTGAACAAGAGTTTTCTCCATCATCTCTTCAGCTATTGACGGCATTACGGCAAACTTGGAAGAAAAGTATAAGTAAAATGTCCCTTGTGCAATACCAGCATCTTTGACAATATCAGATATTTTTGTTTTTTCAATGCCTTTTTCCCGAAAAACATGAATTGCGGATTGAATGATGCGATCTTTTTTATCCTCCACAAAATCCCTCCGTAACTGACTGATTATCATTCATTTTATCGACTTCATTTTAACCTGTCAATGAATAATATTTACTACCGGATTGTCAAATACTAAAACAAAACCAAAGACAAGAGAGGTGTACAATCATGCAACATCTGAAAGCATTAGGACTTAAATTTTTGGCCATAGCGTTTACCATATATACCATCTTCGGCATCTTTTCCGGTGCGGGGTGGGTAAACTTATTTTGGATTAGCCTATTCGTTACAGCCATTTCTTATCTGATTGGTGATATGATCATATTGAGACAGTTTGGCAATATTACCGCGACTATCGCTGACTTTGCCTTAACCTTCTTTTCGTTATTTATTCTGGGAGGCCTATTTCTCAATGCCAATATCCCAATCATTACGACCTCGATCCTATCAGCCTTTTTTATAACTTGTTGTGAACCATTCATCCACGGTTTTATTGTTAACCATTTTTCCCCTGATGAATATGAACGAAAAGACTGGCGAACGATGAACCAGCTGCAAACGGAATTCGCTGAGGAAACAAATGAACATACCTTAAGAGTTGAAAAAGAAAAGGACGATAAAAAGGACCGGGATAGATGATTATCCAGGATTTTTTACAACTAAAAATGGCTAACCGAAAATGATTCCGGTTAGCCATTTATGATTATTACTTATTTATTTCCCGCTTTAATCCGGCTAGCAATATCAACAGTCCGTTTTGCTTGTACTTCCACTGCTGGTTGTACATTGTTGACAATATTTCCTTCCGCATCAACGGTGGCACTTGCGCCATATGGATTTCCGCCGGTTGTGAACAATACAGGGTCAGTGTATCCTGGTGCAGCAATAATCGCGCCCCAGTGCATAAAGGAAGTATAAAGAGAGAGAATACTTGCTTCCTGACCACCGTGATCATTTTGGGCAGAAGACATTGCACTAACGACCTTATTTACTAATGCACCACTCGCCCATAGTCCGCCTTGCATATCAAGAAATTGCTTCATTTGCGAGGCAATGCCGCCAAATCGTGTAGCTGTACTAAAGATGATGGCATCTGCCCATTGCAAATCATCAGAGGTTGCCTCCTGGATATCTGCTGTTGCTTCATGATTGGCCTTCCAAGCTGGATTGGATGCAATTGCTGCTTCTGGAGCCAATTCCGTAACTTTCAACAGACGTACTTCGGCACCGGCTTTTGTTGCGGCATCTTCAGCCCATTTCGCCATTTTATAGTTTGTTCCAGTTGAACTGTAATAGATAATTGCTAATTTAACATTTTCCATCTTGTTTGTTGTCTCCTTCTTGGTTGAATGATTTCAAAATAATTTTTCCAAAAATCCAATGGTTTAAGTCTCCTTAAGCCACATCAGATTGAAATAAGTATCCATCACAAGGATGCATATTTATGTGTGTCCATAAAGTGAAACTTAAAATACTCCTGTACTTCGTTTTGTCTATTCTTTGCAAAAACCTCCTTTATTATTTACTTTTCTATATCAAAACGAAATTACAATACGTATTTTTATCAAGTTAGTTACTTTATGTAAGTATTATACATAAACATTACAATTGTGTCAAGTAAGTTTGTTATTATATGTAACCTTAGTGCATTACATTATCAAAATACAGATCAAACACGAAATTGTATGTCTATCCATTAATGATATCTAACAATTTCTAGTATAATGAACATAAATGATCATGGGGGTATGAAAAATGAACCTAACAGACATTATCGCAAAGCTAAACGGTCGAAAACCTACCATTCTTGGTTATGATAATTTTCACAAACACGCCATCCTGCTGCCGTTAATCGAGAAAAACAATGAAGTCCATATACTATTTGAGGTAAGGTCCATGAAACTGCGCAGCCAGCCCGGGGATATTTGTTTTCCGGGCGGCAAAATTGACCCGACCGATCCTGATCCTGAGTATTGTGCGATTCGCGAAACGACGGATGAACTAGGGATATCGAAAACATCGATTGAGAATATCAGTCCGCTTGATTACATTGTTGCGGATAACGGACGGATGATTTTCCCGTTTACAGGTACGATCAAAAACGCTGAACAAATAAACCCAAGTCAAGCAGAAGTTGGAGAAATTTTCACCGTACCTTTATCCTATTTCCTTCAGGTAAAACCCGAGATATATAAAGTCTATTTTAAAGTAATACCAGCGGATGATTTTCCATTTGATTTAATTGTTGGGGGAGAAGATTATAATTGGCAGGTACGTCATAAGGATGAGCTCTTTTACCAATATAACGGTAAAGTGATTTGGGGTTTGACCGCCAGAATATTATACCACTTCCTACATTTAATAGACTCCTAATAAGCAGCTAATTCAATATTAGCTGCTCTTTTTTGCACTTTTTCTTAAACACGCCCCTTTCTCTCTTATTCATTCGTTAATAGTAGTGAATAGGCGATGACAATCATGGAAATTGGCAATTAAAAAGACGTCTGTCCAATTGCCATTTTTCCAACTGTCATACGCTATTATTGAAAAAAGAAAGAATGGGGGATATTTAAATGAAACTTTATTTGGATCCTGGTCATGGCGGCAATGATCCGGGTGCACAGGGAAAAGAACTAAAGGAAAAAGATGTTACGCTTGCTATAGCAAAGCACATCCATTCCATTTTAACGCAAGACTATGAAAATGTCAGCGTGAAAATGAGTCGAACCAGCGATAAGACTGTCAGTTTAACCCAACGCACCGATGAGGCGAATAACTGGGGAGCTGACTACTTTTTGTCGATTCACTGTAATTCGTTTAATGGTTCTGCCAAAGGATATGAGGATTATATTCATAGCAGCCTTTCCAGTTCATCCAAAACTGCTGCCTATCAGAATACCATCCATAAAGAAGTCGTCAAGAAAAACCAGTTAAATGATCGGGGTAAAAAGAAGGCTGACTATCATGTATTGCGAGAATCGAAAATGCCAGCACTTTTGACGGAAAACGGATTTATTGACAATTCCCATGATGCTGCATTGATGAAACAGGATGCATGGTGCAAAAAGGTAGCCCAGGGACACGTAAACGGGCTGGCAAAAACTTTTGATCTAAAAAAAAAGAAGGGTAGCTCCAAAACTATTTATCGGGTCATTGCCGGTTCCTTCACTTCTAAAGCAAACGCCAAAAAGCGTGCAGATATGCTGAAAAAGAAAGATATCGATGCATTTGTTGATACGATAATGATTTCCGGTAAGCAATGGTATCGCGTACAGGCAGGGGCATTTTCTGATCAGAAGCATGCGGAAAAACAGTTGAAAAAGGTGATTGATGCTGGTGTGAAAGATGCTTTTATCGCGAAAGAAAACCGGTAGACTGCAAGAACAGGCAATCCAAATGTTTGTATTTGCGATTGCCTAATTTATTTCTCTCTTCATTAATTTAGTTTCGCCAAGGCAACTATATTGCGAATATGAAGTTGAATAGTTTGCCTGCCCTCTGTTTCCCAGTGCCGAAGTGGAAGAAATATTAATGATACGTCCGAACCTATTTTTCACCATATATTTTTGCGCAGCACGTGCAGCGTTAAAAGAGCCTTTTAAATGGACGTCCATCACTTGCTGCCAGTCCTCATTGGTCATTTTAAACAACATATTATCCCGAATAACACCTGCATTATTGACCAGAATATCCAGTGAGCCAAATCTTTCTACCACTTCATCCATCGCTGTCTCTACTTCTTCGGAATGAACAATATTGACATTCTTTGTGTAATAGTCGTAACCGTTGCCTTCGAAAACATCGGCCGCCTCTTGTAACGCTTCGGCATTAATATCAACAATTGCTACTTTAGCACCTTCTTCAGCGAACCATTCTGTAATTCCTCTTCCAATACCTCGACTCCCGCCAGTGACAAATGCTACTTTTCCTTTAAATCTGTTTGTCATTATGAATTCCTCCCACCAATTAAATATTGAACCTTCTTATTCTTTCTCGATCGGCTCAGCTTGAATATCACGCGTTTTCCCTAGTTCTCAATTCAAATCTTCTATCGTGTGTAGCATTCCCAGCTACCTATTATCGCGCTATTCCCTAATTAGCTTAAATGTTCCAGTGCCCTTTGCGAGCATCTCACCCTGCTCTTCCAGTATTTCCCCTTCTGCTGTAACAGTACGATAACCCTGTTGAAGTATTCTTCCTTGGGCAAATAGGCTTCCACTATCGGCTGGAGCAAAGTAATTTACATTTAAGTTCATGGTGATACAACGGGTTCTGGTCGTTGATCGTATAACCATTCCCAGCACAAAATCAATCATGCTGGCATGCACACCGCCATGCAGTATCTGGTTTGCATTTAAAAGCTGCCTGGTAACAGGTAATTTTAAGCGAACATCCCCTTCTTGAAAATGGGTGATTTCAAAACCTAGATGGTAGAAAAACGGGCTTGTTTCAAAACTTTTTCGTACCTCTTCCAGCTGTTGCATCGTAAATAATCCTCCGATCTTTCTTCAATGGTTATAAGAAACTTCCCATTCGACAATATACGACAAAACCTGGGAAGTAACAGGCACCATTAAATACGCTCCATCATCACAGCCATACCCTGACCGCCACCTGCACACAATGTGGCAATACCAAGCTCGTTCCCACGTTTGATCATTTCGTGTAGTAAAGTAGTGATAATTCTAGCACCGCTCGCTCCTACTGGATGCCCTAAAGCAATCGCCCCTCCATTTACATTCACAATTTCAGGATCGAGTGATAACTCACGTATGACTGCCAGAGATTGCGATGCAAAGGCTTCATTCAGCTCGATTAAATCAATATCTTTCACTTGTTTGGATGTTCGGTTTAATAACTTTTTAACAGCTGGAACAGGGCCAATCCCCATCACTTCCGGAGAAACACCGGCAGTTGCCCAATCGACGACCCGGGCTAACGGTTTGAGCCCCATCTTTTTCGCCTGCGATTCTTTCATCATAACCATTGCCGTAGCGCCATCATTACGGCCGCACGCATTTCCAGCCGTCACAGTGCCATTTTCTTTAAACGCAGGCCGCAATTTTGCAAGCTTCTCCATCGTTGTTCCCGGTCGCGGATGTTCATCCTGCTCTACGATTCGTGTTTGCTTTTTCTCTTTTACTTCTACTGGGACAATTTCATCTTTGAACGTTCCCTTTTCGATTGCTCTTGCTGCCCGCCTTTGACTTTCTACCGCAAAAGCGTCCTGGTCTTCTCTTGATATATCATATCTTTCAGCGAGGTTTTCCGCTGTCATCCCCATACCTAAATTTTTCCCATACATTTCAATGGGTTGCTGACCGGCCTCTGTATTAGCATCAACCAGTGTTGGATGGTCCCCACCGAAACGGGCATTTCGCAAATAAAAAGGTGATCGGCTCATACTTTCGGTTCCACCTGTCACAAGTACATCAGCTTGTTCAGAGTAAATTTGTTGCACCCCCGAAGCGAGCGCTTGCATTCCTGAGGCACACAGTCGATTAATCGTAAAAGCAGGGGAAGATTCCGGTATACCTGATCGTAATGCTGCGACTCTTGCAACATTCGAGGATTCTGTGGTTTGGCGGACTTCTCCCATAATCGTTTCATCCACTTGTTCCGGTTTGATGCCTGCTTTTCTGATCGCTCCTTCTATCGCAATGGAAGCCAAATGCCCGGAACTAATATCTTTCAAGGAGCCACCATATCTTCCTATTGGTGTTCTGGCGGCACTGACAATAACAATATTTTCGTTCATCACTATCCCCCCAATTTGTTTAGCTATATTCCTTTTTCAACTGCCCGGCAATAATGTTCTTCTGAATTTCCGATGTTCCTTCATATATCCTGGTAATCCTTGCGTCACGGAAGAAACGTTCAATTGGGAAGTCTGCAATGTAGCCAATTCCCCCATGAACCTGAACCGCCTTATCTGCCACCCTGTTATATACTTCTGATCCGTACAGTTTTAACATAGATGCTTCTTTAATTACTTTCTCCCCGTCATCAACCATCGAAGCAATCCGATAAGTAAAAGCACGTAAAGCTTCTGTTTCCATGGCCATCTCCGCTACCATATGCGCGACTGCTTGATGCTCAATTATTGGAGTACCAAATTGCTCTCGTTCCTGTACATATTGCATGGATAAATCCAATAATTTTTGACATGATCCCAGATTCCTGGCTGCCAATCCCGCACGACCATTAGCTAAAATTTTTAATGCGTTAACATATCCTTTTCCTTCTTCACCTAAAACATTTTCAACAGGAACCTCGCAATCTTCTAAAATAAGTTCCGCAGACTGCGAGCCTTTTAACCCCATCTTCGGTTCAATGGCGCCAACTTGAAAACCGGGAAAATCCTTTTCAACAATAAATGATGTAATCCCCTTTGCCCCTTTATCGGGATCGGTAACAGCCATTACGGTGAAAATATCCGCATCTGTTGCATTCGTAATATAATGCTTTGTCCCATTTAAAATATATTTATCTCCCTTTTTAACCGCTGTTGTTTTTAAATTACTGGCATTTGATCCGGCACTTGGTTCTGTTAGTGCAAAGGCTCCAATTTTCTCACCAGTGGCAAGCGAAGGTAAATACTTGCTTTTTTGCTCCTCATTACCCAGTTCGACAATACCGACCGTTCCAATTCCGGTGTGTGCTCCGATGAGTGTCGTATAGCCATTGTGTGTTGCTCCGATTTCTTCGTATAGCGCACATTTACCAACCATTCCAATTCCCAGGCCACCATACACTTCAGGAATACTTAAACCGAAAAGTCCCATCTCTTTTGACAGCTCAAGAATACGCTCCGGAATCCGGTTCTCTTTTTCAATGTCCATCGCGACCGCTTCCACTTCTGTTTGCACAAAATCGCGTACATTTTTCTTCAAGAAAGCAATATCTTCGTCTAAATGAAAATTCATGTTTTCCTCTCCTTTTTGTGCCGGGTACACATATTATGCATAATTGCTCAAACCCCAGGCAATTAAATAAAAAATAGATTATTCTTCCCATTAACTTTTTTCAGACTCAATCAGTTTTCGTTTTAAAATCTTTCCAACAGTGTTCCGAGGAAGTGATTCTCTTAGTTCAAATTGCTTTGGAACTTTATACGGTGTTAAGTTTCGGTAACAAAATCCTTTTAATTCCTCTACATCAATAGAATATTCTTCTTTTGGGACGATATAAGCTTTCACAATCTCACCTTTTTCGGGATCGGGTATCCCTGCGACTGCCGCTTCCTTCACATAAGGATGCTGATATAAAACACCCTCAATCTCTTGCGGGTAAATATTGAATCCGCCTGTAATTACCATTTCTTTTTTTCGGCCTACAATGTAGAAATAACCATCTTCATCCTGCATAGCTAAATCGCCAGTATGCATCCAGCCGTTTTGCAATGCACGGTTTGTCTCCGTTTCATTATTCCAATAACCTTTCATAACTTGTGGGCCTTTGACAACCAATTCGCCAACCTCATACAGTCCAAGCTCATTTTGGTTGTTATCGATAATTTTACTATCTGTTTCAGGAACGGGAATCCCTACACTACCCGGTTTCACCTCTCCATTAACCGGGGTTCGATGCGTCGTTGGAGAGGTTTCAGACATACCAAAGCCCTCTGATATTTTCGATCCTGTTAGCTTTTCAAATTTATTCAGTATTTCTACAGGCAGTGGAGCTGAGCCACATGAGCAAACTCGAAAACAATCTAACCCATACTTCTCTGCATCCGGGTAATTAACAAAAGCGATATACATTTGCGGAACTCCCGGAAACACCGTGGGCTGGTGTTTTTTGATCAGGGGCATCACTTCATCCACCTTAAATTTAGTAACTAACAGTATATTGGCGCCCATAAAAATCCCTAAATTCATAGCACCTGTCATTGCATACACATGGTATAACGGTGTAGCAGCAAGAACAGTATCTTGACTCGCAGAAAGATTTTCCCTGTACATGATAAAACTTTGAATCACATTTGTTACCAGATTTTTATGAGTCAGCATAGCTCCTTTCATTTTCCCTGTTGTACCCCCTGTATATTGAATAACCGCGACATCATCTTCCGCATTAATAGCAACAGGGGTATTCAACTTCTCACCAGTTTCTGTCAGCGCTTTCAATTGGTGGGTTTGCTTATCTAATTCCAATTCTGCTAATTGTGATGTAACGATCGTTTGAAATGGATAAATATCCTTAACCGCCTGAACAGTCTCTATCGATTTGGGATCAGCCAAAATATAGGTTAACTGTACATCTGTTACGATTTGCAAAAGCTCTCTAGCTGTATAAGATGGATTGATTTGCACAACGATTAACCCTAATGCGTGGGCTGCATAATAAGACACAATATAATCAGGATGGTTTTGAATCATCAAACCTATCCTTTCGCCCTGTTTAAATCCCATCCGTCCCCAGTTCCCAGCCAAATGGTCAATCTTGTTTTTTAGTTCTTCATAAGTTATTGTCTTTTCCCGAAAAGTAATTGCTGTACGTGTCGCATACTTTTTTGCGCTTGTATTAAAAAATTCATAAAGAGAGATATTATTGGATCCGGCATCCTGTAATGAAAGTGTATAATATTTTTCCCAGGGTCGCTCTTTTGCTTCGTTCATTAAATCTCCTCCCTTTCTATGAGGTTCAAGTTTATCCTATTTAAACCGAATGAGCTTCCGAAGAGATATTATCAACTCTTCCCGGCCTTACGAATAACAAGAACAAGGTTGCAAAAATGAATACAATAGCAGCCATAAATAACACAGAATAATTGTAACCAAGCATCTTATTCGCCCCGGAAAGACTAATGATAAATCCAGTAATCATAGGACCGACAATACCTGCAAGATTTCCCGAGGAGGTTAAAATACTGGTCATTAGTCCTCCTCTTTCAGGCATTTCATTGATCATGATGGTTGGGCCAATAGGTATAATAGAGTATGTTAACCCTTTCCCTAAACTCATTGCAATAATGACCCAGATTGGATTCTGAACAATCATTAGAGATGCCATAATCACTGCCCCGACGATCATTGCGATACCGATAACATATACCCTGGAGATACGCCAGTTATTATTCTTCTTAAACAAACGATCGGACAGCACGGAAACCCCCATATATATGGCTACAGAAATAATGCCAATGATCATGACTACAACCCCCATTTGTGCTGAAGGCATCTCGATAACTTCCTCAAGATAAATCGGCAGCCATACGGAAAACCATACAATCAAGATATAAGTCGAGAAATAGGCTAGTGTCGTAAATAAGGCAGAGGGCGAAACAAGTAATTTTCCAAAATCCTTAAGTTTTATTTTTTCTAGTTTTTCCTTCTTTTTCTTCTGTACATTTTTATATGCTTCAACCGGACTCTCCTTCGTAAAAAATTGAAAAATTATCGCCCATACCAAACTCGCCAAACCTAACGTAGCAAATGCAATCTTCCAACCAAACATGGTGATCAAAGCGACCAGAACCGGAGCAATAATCATCGCTCCTACCGTTCCTCCAGAAACAATGACAGAATTGGCAAAACCACGTAATTTTGGAGGAAACCATTTATGGGCATGGCTATACGCAATCGGGCTGTATGGTCCTTCGAAAGTTCCCAATAGTATCCGATAAACAACTAATAGCGGTAAAGCTGTAACCGCCAAAACTCCAAATTGTAAGACCGACCAAATAACCATTAAACCAACTAATACTCTTTTGGCTCCTATTTTATCTGCCCAGGCAGCACCAAAAATTCCGGTAACAGGATAGAGCCAATAATAACTACTGCCCACTAATCCCCATTCCGTATAAGACAAATCCAGTTCATTCATAATTGGGACAGCAGCAAGGCCAACGATTGATTTATCAGCAAAGTTTAGAATCGCTCCGAAGAATAGTAGAATAAGAACAATCCAGCGCATACACTCCCTCTTTTCTTCTATTAATTTGCTACCTGTTTAGTTTTCTTCAAGTACCTTCCTTGCAATAACTAACCGTTGAACCTCACTTGTTCCTTCATAAATTTTCGTAATCCGGGCATCGCGATAAAACCGCTCCACAGCATATTCGTTTATGTATCCGATCCCGCCATGAATTTGCAGCGCCTTATCTGCCACTTTATTAAAAACCTCTGACGCATAAAGTTTTGCCATAGATGCTTCTTTGATAACCTTTTTCCCTTCATCTACCTTTTCTGCAGCCATCATTGTTAAAGTACGTGCAGCTTCGGTTTCGGTAGCCATATCCGCCAACATCCATTGAATACCTTGATTGTCTGCAATTGGCTTGCCAAACTGAACACGCTCTTTCGCATAACTGGCAGATAGCTCAATTAACTTTTCACAGGATCCGACCGCTCTGGCTGCCAAACCGATTCGGCCCTCTCCAAGAATTTTTAGTGCATTGATATATCCCATCCCTACTTCACCAATGACATTCTCTTCCGGTACCATACAATCCTCGAGGATAACCTGAGCAGTGTAAGAGCCTCGCAACCCCATTTTTTTGTCCGTTTTCCCAATATGTAGCCCCGGAAAGTCCTTTTCGATAAAAAATGCCGTAATACCGCCTTTTGCCCCCTTTTCTTTATCGGTTAGAGCAAATACAGTGAAAACGTCGGCGATTGGAGCATTTGTGATAAAATGCTTCATGCCGTTGACCACCCATTGATCTCCGCTTTTTTCTGCTTGAGTGGAGAGATTCGTAGCGTCAGACCCTGCACCTGGTTCGGAAAGTGCAAACGATGCGATTTTGTTCCCGGCAGCCATCTCCGGTAAATATTTCTGCTTTAAATAGTCGGAACCAAGTTTGACTAATCCTGTGCTGCCAATTCCGGTATGAGCACTGATTAATGAAACCAGTCCGTTATGTGCTCTTCCCAATTGTTCCAGGACTATTGCCTTTTCCACCGTATTTAAACCAATTCCGCCATATACTTCGGGAATGCTCATACCGAACAAACCCAATTCCTTCATTTCATCTACCAAATGCGGTGGGATTTCATCTTGATCTTCTATTTGTTGACTATATGGTTCTACCTCCTTATCTACAAAGTTTTTTATCATGGTTTTCATCTGTTGCATTTCGTCTGTCATCACAGTCGACATCGCTATTCCACCCCTTACTTGATCTTCTTTCCATTTGGGAATGCAACTACAATGCCAACTTTTAATCTTTATCCAAAAAATAGTCAAAATCCGTAATACACACGCATTTATTGTTAATCCTATTTTCCATTGTTTATATGTAGCATTCAAAAACAATACAAAATTGAATCATTCTTATGTAAAAGTCAGTTTTCATCGATTCATTTTTAAATCAATGATTCATTTATGTATTAAAAGTCGGTTTTCTTTTTCGCAGCAATTCCTTTTACTAGATTCATCACAAAATAAAAATGCAACGGTATGAAATAATGGTACATAACGTTGCACTTGATTTAATAAAGGACTTATTAACCTATTTTATCTTTAAGTTATATTTATTCAGTTTTCTAACGACTGTCGGTTGGCTTATTTCCAATGCCTTCGCAATTTCGTAACTGCTTTTATACTTTTCAACTGCATGTGATAATACCTTTTTTTCGGTTGTTTCTACTGCATACCTTAAAGGAACAGTTGAATCCATTTTTACATTAGTTGCGTCATCATATTCTGAGGGGAGATTATCTATATCGATAACTTCATCAGGCGTCGTAACAACCAGCCTTTCGATCAGATTAGAGAGCTCCCTTATATTACCAGGCCAATGATACGAATAAAAAAAGTCCTTCAGCTCATAACCTAATTGCTTTGTCATCCCATATTTCTCGTTTGTCTGCATTAAAAACAATTGGGCCAAAGATAAAATATCATCTTTTCTCTCTTTTAATGACGGTAAGGTAAACGGAATAACATTTAATCTATAGTATAAATCCTCCCGAAAATCTCCTTGTTTAACCTTTTCCAATAAATTTTGGTTAGTAGCCGCTATGATTCTTACATCTACTTTTTTCGGATTCGTTCCTCCGATTTTTTGAATGTCACCTTCTTGAATCACACGCAATAGTTTCACCTGTAATGCTAAAGGTAATTCACCAATCTCATCAAGAAATAGCATGCCTTTATCCGCAATTTCAAACATCCCGGGTTTCCCTTTTTGATTTGCTCCGGTGAATGCACCTTTTTCATAGCCAAATAATTCAGATTCCAATAAATCGGGAGGAATGGCCCCACAATTTATTTTAATGAAATCTCCTCCTTTTGAGCGAATGCTATGGTTAAATATATATTGTGCCAAAACATCTTTTCCCACTCCTGTCTCTCCTAAAATTAAAACAGTTGCATCAATGTTTGCCACTCTCTCCGCTGTTTCGAAAATTCGCTTCATTTGCCTACTATCTACAATTAACCCATCCGGTTGATCCGGTTTATTTTTTAATCGATTTATTTCTTGTTTGTATTTATCATTTAATTCATTTACTTTACTTAACTCAGCTTGCAGTTCATTCAGGTCGGACAGGTCTCTAATATTCGTTACAACTTTATCAACAGTGCCTTTTTCATTAAATACAGGGGTCCCTGTTATTAAAGTTTCCTTACCTGCGTAATTTTTTTGAACAACCGAAATCGTTCGCCCTTCCTTCACTACTACATGCGTGACGGAGTTTTCCAGTATTCCCCTTTTGATAAGTGCGTCTACATTTTTTCCGATATAATATTCTTTTGGGATACTGGTAATCCTTTCAATTGCCGAATTCGTCTTCAGCGTTACACCATCACGATCTGTAATATAAATACCATCATATGAATTTTCGATAATGGCATCTAATTCACGATTGACATCTTTCAATTCTTTGTTTTCGTCTTCCAGTTTAGACAGTGCAGATGTGTCCAACCCGAACCATAACATATTCTTCGTACCGGGTATCGGATTACGAATAAAAATAAAGGTTTTCTTACCGGATGACGCTGAAAAAATCTGGGTATGATCGTATACCTCTTCTAAGGTGAAAATTTCTTGGATATTCTCCCCAGCATTTATATCATTCTCTAAGCTAGTACCCATCGTTCGGTTATAGGAAACAATCTGATTATCTTCATTCACAATAATAGCTGGAACCGGAATGCGTTCTATTATATCCGCATGAAGCATGATCTCACCCCCGTGTCAGGTACAACACGATTCTGAACTTATATACCTGATACCATCTTATTTCTGCAACAGTTTCATGTAGTATGTTAAGTATTACATGGTTATGAATATTTGTAAATATATCTCCATGCTAAATACAAATACTATTCGGTATTTTTATTTGACACATTTAACGGCGATTCCTTTTTCAGTAGTCTCTAGCAAAGCAGGTTGAAAATGAATCGCTTCCGATCAAAGGATAACTTACATGCCCTCATCACAAAAGAGGGGTTCAGCAAACAGACAGGAAGAAATGACTCCTGAAGATTGTTTCTAAGCACTGCCCTATATAAGACAAAATTCGAAAAGTGACAGGCACTCACGAAAACAGGCACCACAAATCAATTTCTTCTTGCCAAAATAACCATTGTGCCAAACACCGTAATAATCATCAACGCTGCCAAAATATTCAGCACATCCATTGAAGTTAATGGTAAAATGTCAAACTGAATGATACCTGAAAGGACGATATAATAAACAACAAACGCAATGGCTGAATAAGTTAACGCTTTATACCGAATAAATTTCATCCGTTCATCTTTTTGCTTAAACTGCGGATACAGATACCTCATTGAAAACGACATGACGGCTAGCGCAAACAGCATATAGGTTTGCTGTAACGTGACCTGTCCAATTATGCTAACCACTAGCATAAATACAGCCATGCAAACAAACACACATCCTAAAACAATAAAACTCAATTGTGTGTTATCTTTACGCATACAGAACCCCCCTTATTATTTTTTATAATCCTTTTCCTCCAAAAAGAAAATACTTTCCACATTCGTCTGAAACGTCTTCGCAATAATCATCGCCAATGGGAGGGAAGGATTGTATTTCCCCTTTTCAATAGAAATAATGGTTTGCCGTGAAACACCTAGCGCTTCCGCCAAACCTTCCTGTGAATAACCGAATTTACGTCTATATACTGTCATGTTATTTTTCAATGCGTTCACCCTTCTTTTTTCCATGGTAACGTACAGGTTCTTTTACGTCAAGGTACCTTTACATGGCTTTTTAAAAAAACTACACTTGTTTCAAAGTGCAGTAATACACGTTTATATTCATCGCTCTCCATAATAACACTTTCGATAAAATTCGACAAAATTCAGGAAGTGACAGGCACCATGCTATTTCTCTTTACCACGTAACACATCCTTCAATTCATCCTCAATCGTAATATCACTCCTTTTCACACCAGAGCGATACGCTGCCCGGATAATCAGATGACCGGCAACCGGAGCCGTTGTAAACACGAACAGAATACCAAGCAACAATCGTACACTAAATGATTCACTTGCCCAAAAATAAAGGAAGACCCCTGATAACGTCAGGAATACCGCTAAAGCAGAGCTTTTTGTTGCGGCATGTGAACGGGTATACACATCGGGAAAACGAATGAGGCCAATTGCACTAATGACACTGATGACACTGCCAATCAATATCAAAAGTGCCGCAATAAATTCAACTATTCCGCTTACGTTCAATGACCACACCCCTTTCGATATACTTCGAAAAGACAACCGTACTAATAAAGGCGAGAATACCAAGAATAAGAATTACATCCAAAAAGGTGGTTGTCCCAATAATAACCGAAATAATCCCAATGGCAGAAAGCAAAAGGAAACCGATCATATCCAGGGCAATGACCCGATCAGGCAAACTTGGCCCAAAAATAATGCGGAAAAGTGCTATGGCAATCGCAACACCGAACAATACCAGTGCAGTAAACAACATCATTTTAATCATTACCGTGTCACCCCTTTAATCGCCTTCTCAAATTTAGCCAATGATTGTAATAACATATCTTTTGAGTGTTCGACATCCATCCCGTGAATATAAAACGCATTCCCTTCAGGTGTAACTTCCATAACCACTGAACCAGGGGTTAACGTTAATAACATCGCTAGTAAAGAAACTTCCCATTCACTTTCCAAATCAGTTTCATATCTAAAAATGCCCGGTTTAATCGTTAATTTCGGACGTAAAATATGTTTTATTACAAAAAGGCTCGAACTGATTAATTCAGAAATAAAAATGAGGATCAATTTTATTAAGGCAAAAAACCTGCCCAAGTAAAACCGCTCACCAAAAAATCGGTGCATGAGAAACAAAATGGCAATACCAACGATATATCCTTCAAAGAATGTAATAAATCGTAAATGTTCCTCATCCTGAAACAACATCCATAACAGAGCAATCGCCATATTTAACAGAAATTGGGCTGGCAATGAACAGCCACCTCCTTATGATTGCTTAATCATTTAGTACCGCATCGATATATTTGTCTGGATTTAATAGTGTGTTCGCTGCTTCACTTACATATGTTGCAATCGATTCTGCTCCCAGTCCTAATCCAATAGTTGTAATTGTCAGGATAGCACACGGAATAAGCCATCCCTTTTTCGCGGTAATCATTTCTTCCTCATCAATAATTGTCTCTCCCCAAAAACAACTGAGAAACACGCGTAAAAGGGAATAGAGCACGAGAATACTGGAACCAAAGGCAAGTGCAAGTAATAGATAAGAACCTGATTCAATCGCTCCTTGTCCCACCAGAACTTTTCCAATAAAACCACTGAAAGGCGGAATACCTGCCATTGACAACATGACGATGAAAAACATCCAGCCCAATAATGGATAATTCCTAATCAGACCGCTTATTTGATCCATTCTGGCGGTTTTCGTTAAGGTAATCATGACCCCTGCAAGCAAGAACAATAATGCCTTCACAATCATGTCATGGATTAAATAGTAGATCGACCCTTCCATGGCTTCCGGTGTTGCAACCGCAAGACCAATTAAAATAAATCCAACCGAAATAATCACATTATAAACGACAATTTGCCGGATATCCCGATAAGCAACAGCTCCAATACTACCGCCAATTAATGTTAACCCGGCCAAAACCCCAATAATCGTATGGGTAAACACTGGTTGGTGATAAAATACGAGTGTAAACATACGGAACATTGCATAGATCCCGACCTTGGTCAATAGGGCACCGAACAGAGCAGCAATAGCAATCGGTGGAGCCGCATATGAACCTGGTAACCAGAAATATAACAGCAGGCCAGCCTTTAGGGCAAATACCGTTAAAAACACAATACTTATCACGGTTATCAGTGGTGGCTGTCCCGATTCAGCAATCCGCTGTGATAACTGGGCAAGATTCAACGTTCCTACCATACCGTATAAATAGGCAATCCCAACAATAAACAGCCAGGAAGAGACTACGTTGATCACCACATATTTTATCGCTTCTTTTAATTGCACCTTTCTTCCGCCTAAAGCCAGCAAAACATACGAGGCAAGGAGCATGACTTCAAAGCAGACATACAGGTTAAACAGGTCTCCGGTTAAAAACGATCCATTAACCCCTGCCACCAATAAATTAACGAACGAATAAAAGAACATCTTTTCATGACTGCGATCCATTGATGAAAAGGCAAAAAGCAAACAGATCGCTGTTACAATACTGGTTGTCATCACGAGTAGAACAGAAAAAGAATCAGCAACAAAAGAAATTCCAAATGGCGGCTTCCATCCGCCAAAGTCAAGTCTTAGTATTCCTTCTGTATGTATTTCATGTAACAAATAGATGCTTAAACCTAAATTGACCACCATGACGGCAAAGCTAACCCATCGTTGTAATGGGATATTCGAGCGAAAGAAAATCAGCAGGATACCAACTAATACAGGGAGGGCCAACGGAAGTACGAGTATATTATTCATCAGTAAACCCTCTCCATTCATACAAATCATCCGTTTTTGTTTCCTGATAGATACGGTAAGCCAATACGAGCGATATCGCAGTAACCGCAAAGCCAATCACAATCGATGTTAGTATCAGTGCCTGTGGAAGTGGATCCACGTGGTTATTTCCTTCACCGATAATAGGAACACTGCCTCTTTTTAGTCCGCCCATCGTCATAATTAATAAATGTGCGGCATGTGAAAGAATCGCTGTACCCAAAATTGTCCGAATCATACTTTTTGATAAAATCAAATAGGTAGCAGTAGTAACCAATATACCGGCGAGGATGGTTATTAATGTTTCCAATGCTTACACGTCCCTACTAATACTTAAAATAATGGATACGACAACGCCAACCACAGTAAGTGCGACGCCTGCTTCAAAGATGGTAACTGTCGTCAGATGCGTCTCCCCAAATATAGGAAGATTGAAATGTCCAAACGTTTGGGTTAAAAACGGCTCGCCAAAAATAATCGCGCCAAATCCGGTAGCAACTGCTATAAATGCCCCAAGTGCCGCAACCCGTTTAAAGTCAACAGGAATACCCTTTTTAATCGTGGCAATATCCTCAACAATAAACAGCAATACAAAAGCGGAAGCCAGAACAAGGCCGCCAATAAATCCTCCCCCGGGACTGTCGTGACCAGAGAAGAACAGATACACAGCCAATGTCAGAATGATAAACACAACAATTTTGATGACCGTTCTTAGGATTACATTATTGGTCTTCAACCCCGTTCATCCTCCTTTTTCGCTTTCAGCTTTGTAAAGGTATAAACGCCGATACCCGCGATCAGGAGCACGACAACCTCGAGCATCGTATCAAACGCCCGGAAATCACCCAGGATCGTATTCACAATGTTTTTTCCACCTGCCAATTCCTCAGCGTTTTCGTAAAATCCAGAGATGGTCGCAAATAATTTACCGTTCTGCACAGCAAGAGCAATAACTGTAAATATTACGCCGACACAAATTGAAATCAGCAAGTTAACGCTCTTGGATATCGATCGTCCTCTTTCCCTTCTCCATTCCGGCAAGAAATAATACGCCACAAGAAATAATACGGTGGTTACCGTTTCAATTATGGTTTGCGTCAACGCCAAATCCGGTGCCCGAAAGATGACAAATAACACTGCAATTCCATAGCCAAGTGCACTGTTTAACAAAATAGCCGTCAAGCGGGAGTTGGCAAAGATGATGGCAATACCAGCCGCCATCATCACCATCGCAATAATCCATTCAAACAGACTCACCGGACTGTTCCCAGAGATTTCAAATAGAAACGCCTTCGTATAAATGAGTATACCGCCCGCAGCAATAATAAGAAACAGATAAATATAGACCAAATAATCCCGTAAATAACCTGTCATATAAAAGTTTGTCATACTATTTGCCTTTTTCCCCAATTGATCAAGGATGACATCATATAATGCATTAAACGATAAATTATCCGGAAATAATTTATAAATTCCTTTCCAGTAACGGGAAAACTTGTACAAAATAATCCCTAAAGCAATAATCCCAAACGTCATCAATAATTCCGTATTGAACCCGTGAAAGGCAGCGATTGGAACCGTTAATTCACTTGGTGGAACAGATGGGTAAATGCTACTCATCGCCGGTGTTAAGATATACTTCCCAAGCACATTTGGGAAAAAGAAGATACCAACCACCAGCAGTGCAAGAACTCCAGGAGCAAGTAACATGCCAATCGTTGCTTCATGACCATGATGCTCCAACTTTTCCACTTGATAAGGACCAAAAAATGTTTTGAACACAATAATCATACAATAGACAAACGTAAAAACACTGCCTGTCCAAGCGATAGTCGGAAATAAGATTCCCCAGGTTTCCAATGAGAAAACATCAAATTGACTAATCTTCAATGCTGCCGTGAAAAACATTTCTTTACTCAAAAAACCATTAAAAGGCGGCAAACCAGCCATCGAAAAACTGCCAATGCATGTGATCGTAAATGTCACTGGCATTATCTTCAACAATCCGCCAAGTTTGCGGATATCACGTGTCCCAACCCGATGGTCAATGATCCCAACCACCATGAATAGAGCACCCTTAAATGTCGAGTGGTTAACCAAATGGAACAGGGCAGCAAAACTTGCTTGTGTATATATGGCTGTTTCCGCGGAGTAGCCCATGTATAATGCTACAGAACCAATCCCAAACATGCTCATAATCATACCAAGTTGACTCACGGTCGAATAGGCAAGCAAGGCTTTTAGATCCGTTTGCCGGACTGCATGAAACGAGCCCCAAAACATCGTAAACAATCCAATCCCGCCAACCAGCCAAAACCACGTACCCTCCCCGCCAAAAATTGGTGTAAAGCGGGCAACTAAATAAATCCCGGCCTTTACCATGGTTGCCGAGTGTAAATAGGCACTCACTGGTGTGGGAGCTTCCATCGCATCCGGAAGCCAAATATGAAACGGGAATTGTGCCGATTTTGTAAATGCACCTAACAAGATCAACAGCATCGCCGGTACAAATAAACCCTGATCCGTATATTGACTAATCCCGGAGATAATCTCACGGATACTAAATGTTCCCGACATCACATATAACATGAGAAAACCAGCAAGCATGGACATGCCACCTGATACGGTGATTAGCATTGATTTCTGAGCACCTTGCCGTGATTTTTTTCGCTGGTTCCAAAAAGCAATTAACAAAAAAGATGAAATACTGGTTAATTCCCAGAAGACATATAACACCATCAAGTTGTCAGAAAACACAACACCGAGCATGCTCGCCATAAACAAAAGCAAATATGTATAAAAATGCTTTAAGGATTCATCAGTTGACAGGTAGTATATCGAATAAAGGGTTACAAGTGCACCTATACCAGTTATCAGCAAACCAAATAACATACTAAGCCCATCAAGATAGAATGTTAGATGGATGTCAAAGGATGGAATCCACTTCATTGAGGTGAAATATGTATGTCCATCAGCCAACGATGGCAAGTATCTGATCAGGAGAACAAATAAGGATGCAGGCACAAGAAAAACAAACCAGCCGATGTGCATGAATTGAGCATTACGCTTACGTCGAACCTGAATAAGTAGGACAGCTATAATTAGGACGAGTATGATTGAAAAGACAAATAGCAAGATAAATCTAACCCTCCATTTAATAATTCAACATCTTACATTTTGGATAAGAACTTTGATACAAAAATGAATGTCAAGGTTGTACAATAGGTGAATTAACATGTCAAATAATAGTCGTTATATCCCAACCAACAACGCTTGACTTAAAGGGGAGCAAACGAGATAATAGGGTCTATTCGATACAATAACATGGTTATTTCCTAATTAACCATGTTGCTATATTTATTATACACTAATTTAGGTCTTCATTCGATGACGTAAAATAGTTTGTGTAAAATATTTGAGACGAAAAAAAGAGGTAGGGTATCCTCAAAATTGGACAACAAATAAAGAGAGGAGAAACCCTACCATGTCTCAAAGTATAACGGATCATGACTTTATAAATCAACTGGATAACCTTGTACGTGACTTTGTCAAAGAGCAGTTGGAGACCATCATGGAGGAAGAAAGAAAGCAGTTTTTCGAGGTAGAACACCCTGAATTGAAACAAGTGAAAAACGGTTATTACAAACGGTCCCTTGATACCAAACACGGTCATATTGATGATCTCGCAGTACCTCGTGATCGCCATGGTGACTTTCAGACGGAATTATTTGATCCTTACCAACGCCGTGATCAGTGGGTAGGTGAAACAGTGACGCGCATGTATCAGAAAGGCGTTAGTACGCGTGAAATTGGGGAAATGATTGAACATATGCTAGGATCTTCCTACTCCGCCACAACCGTCAGTAACATCACGGAAGCGACAGTTGAAAATATTGAGGCCTGGCAGCAACGCCCATTGAATAAACGCTACTCAGTCCTCTATTTGGACGGAACCTATTTAAAGTTGCGCCGGGATGACGTTGCCAATGAGGTCGTCTACATCGTCATTGGAGTTAATGAGAATGGCTACCGCGAAATTCTCGGATTTTATGTAGGCGGTCAGGAAAGTTCCTTGGGCTGGAAAGAGATTTTGATAGATCTTTACGAGCGCGGGGCTGAAGAAGTGTTGCTTGGTGTGTTTGACGGTCTTCCCGGGTTGGAAACAGCTATGAAAGAGGTGTACCCAAAAGCCGATGTCCAGCGATGCGTTGTTCATAAAATCCGCAATGCGTTAAATGCCGTGCGTAAAAAGGATCAGACAGCCATAGCAGAAGACTTAAAACCTATTTATCAGGCAAGTACCAAAGAAGAAGCCAGAAAGCAATTTAACGCATTTAAGCAGGTTTGGCAATCGAAGCATCCTAAAGTCGTGAAATCATGGGAAGAAGATCTAGAAGTGCTTCTGACTTTCCTGGATTACCCATCGTCTATCCAGCGCGTGATATACACGTCGAACATCATCGAGCGGACGATGAAGGAAATCAAGAAGCGCACAAAAACCATGAACAGTTTACCAAGCGAAAGGGCGACAGAAAAAGTAGTGTACCTTCAAGTAACCGACTATAACCAAAGATGGGGAGAACGAAAATTAAGGGGATTCGCAAGCGCTTATCAGCAGCTACAGGACATGTTTGAAAAACGATACGGGAAACCAAATAATATCTGATTTAATTTTCTGACACCTACCCTGGGTACCCAGGGTAGGTGTCAGAAAACAAATCCCAATTCCGAGGATACTCTATTAATTTACACAAACTTATTGACAGTACCCTTCATTCACTTTATAGCTTTTATATTTTCTTTAAAAAGGGTTCTCATATGGTATGGAACATGTTACGATAATACGGTTTTTAAAAGTTGAACCATAAAATGAGGTGAGATTGCGGCATGAAAAAGATAAAAGGTCGTATGGATGAGAGCATTCTGGTGTGTGTATATTATGGTCCCAATGGTGAGCGATTGATTCGGCGCGGTCAGAAATTAGCCGAAATCATGGATTGTCCATTATATGTCTTAACCGTTGATCAGCTTCCTTATGATGAATTCGATGCTGAAAAATCCAGCTACATTGAACACTGGAAAGAACTCTGTGATGAACTGGATGTTGAGGAATTTATTATTCGGGATAACGAAAAGCGTTCATCCGTCAAAGCAATCGCCGAGGTCTGCCACAATTATAATATTACGCAAATTATCATCGGACAAAGCCCACAAAAACGTTGGGAGGAAATCACAAAAGGCTCGTTTGTTAATGTGCTATTGCGCGCTATGACATTTATCGATATCCATATTGTTTCCATTGACCGGAGATTGAAAAGTAATGTGGATACATCATTTGAAAAAGGGGTACGCGGTTTTTTACGAAAGGATCAGGATGCCTATCGCCTTAGTTTCAAACGTTCAAAACTAAACCTTTATGAAGGGATTTTCTATAAAGAAACCGGCACCGACTTTAATAACGGGATATTTAAATTTATAAACAATGAAGGTAAAATCTGCCAAGTCCACATCACCGACGACATTGTCACCGGCAAAATGAACGAACCCCCAAACGTTAAATAACAACAGGGGGGTTCTGTTCCACCCAAAAAATAGGAATCGTTGATATATTTATGTTTGAAAGCAATACCGCTGTTTAAATAATTTATTTGTGCTGCATGGATATATGAAGATCAAAAGATAACGATCCTTTAATTTCATTATCTTCATCTGCTAAAATCAAATACACCATTGATTACATTGGGTAATTCAATATCACCAACCACCCAGCCCTTAAGCGAAAACTCGAACGGCTCACAATCCCCACCAATGCCAACAGTCACGCTTAAATTCATTGGATCATAAACCACCGTATGCATTGTACCAAAATACTCCTGATAATCTTTAAAAAAGAAAGGCGATTCCTCTTCATTGAAAAGCTGGTACGCCAATAACGGGGTCAGCTTCTGCTTTGGTAAATGTTCCAGATGGTTTAGACGGGTTTTTGATTGGGATATCTCCGGTCTATTGTTTTCCCTTAATACATCCATCTCAAAATGATTGGTGCACATGACTTGATTTTGGGAACGTACAACTTGATGATTCGGACTTGCTTCGATAACTACAGATTCTCCACTTCTATCCATAATGGAATAGTTATAACAGTACCCATGTGGAATATTTTGAAGTAAATGGACTGCGTCTTGTATCGTTGCGCATTGATCCAATATCATCCGTACAATGGTTGTTCCTAAAAAGCCAGTACGATGATGTCGTTCATTTACTAGGTGCAATCCCACAATTAGCCCTTTTTCATTCATTCCATCGAGTCTGCCAATCATTTGCTGACTGAATCCCACACTAGCATAGCCATCATCCGGATTGCAGAACACGAATCTGGCATCATACAATTCGGGGCTAAAATCATAGTTGCGAACATAGAAAGTTTCACTTGCGAAGGCCGTACAACCCATTTGTGGAAATGTAACATCAAAACCGCTAAACATCCTTATGGCCATATCCTCTTTCATTCCTAACCCCGCTGCTACTCCCTTCAATTCCTCCAGCAAAAATGGCATATACTCCATCAATCGGGACTTTGTTTCATTCACATCACAATGTTTAGTCATCTCTTGAGTAAATTCAATCCGCTCATCCCGCTTCCAATCCTGCCCTTGTTTAAACCCAACTTGTTCATATGTTCCTTTTAAAGCAACAACATCAACTGCCAGATCCATTTTGTCACCCATGTCATGCTCCTTTGCATTTTCATTTTCCTAACCTTCACATTCTAAATCTACTAGTTGCACAATGAATTTGCAACCGCTTTATAACTAGAAGTTTCGCTCTATTCCAACGTCTGTTTTTTGCCGATAATCCCTAGTCTTTCCGCGCTGCATTTGTTATCCTTTAGATGGAAAACAAAACACTTATATTGCGTGTTCAAAAAGGAGGATAAAAAGGACCGAGAAGTTCTAGGCGGCGTAGCTTTGAGCACCGGAGTGTACATAAAAGGTACATGAGGAGCGGAAAAGCAAGCCAACGAGCTTCTTTAAAGGTAGGCCGACTAAAAACGGGCTTGCGCTCAGGCGTCGGCATACCCCTTTTGCAGGGCCATGTCATTTTTACCGGCCTTTTTGAACATCCTCTTATATTATTGGGATAGAGATGGGGTTATGGTATGAAAAGATTGGTTATACTAGGTGGCGGCTATGGAGGGGTTAGAGTCATCGCAGGTTTACTGAATCACCAACTATCGGAGGATATTGCCATTACGGTTGTGGATAGAAATCCATATCAATCGCTAAAAACAGAATTTTATTCAATCGCAGCTGGCACTTCTGCTGACAAAGATGTACGGGTAAACTTCCCAGAGGATAAACGAGTAAACTATATATTTGGTGAAATTACAGCAATTAACACAGAGGATCGGGAAATTATATTAGAAGGAAGAACTGAACGTGTCGAGTATGATTATTTAGTGGTAGCACTCGGCTGTGAAGACATCTACCACGGGATTAAAGGAGCACAGGAATATACACATAGTGTTCAGACCTTCCAGCAAGCTAGACGGACCTGGGCAGCAGTCGGAAATCTTAAGGCGTATGGCAAAGTCGCCATCGTTGGGGCAGGATTAAGTGGTATTGAAGTTGCTGCCGAAATCAGGGAAAGTCGTCCCGATCTAAACATTCGGCTACTTGACCGCGGGGCTTCCGTGTTAAAGGCATTCAATCCAAAAGTCCGGGAATATGTGGAATCATGGTTTATTGAAAATCAGGTAGAGGTACTGCATCACGCCAATGTGGAATATGTGGAAAAAGATGGCGTTTGCAATAATGGCATCTGTTTTGTTAATGATGTCACCATTTGGACTGCCGGTGTGCAGCCACATCATTTAGCCAGGGCATTGCCATTCCAAAAGGATCAACAAGGGAAAATTATCGTCAATGATTACTATCAAGTACCGGAAAACAAGCATATTTATGTTGTTGGAGACTGTGCTTCATCATTTCATTCGCCGAGTGGACAGTTGGCTATGCAGCAAGGTGATCAGATTGCGGAAGTTTTATTGGCGGTGCTTCATGATAAACAACCAAAAAAACCGAAAGCAATCAAACTAAAAGGTACACTCGGATCCCTTGGCAAGTCAGATGGGTTTGGAAATATGTTCCAACAACCATTTACCGGACTTGTCCCACGCATTGCCAAATCCGGTGTTTTATGGCTTAGTAAGCGACATTAATTCATGATCAGAGCCTTCTAAAACGGGTAAACGTGACATGAAATCCATATAGAAAATCGATCGGGTCGCTTACAATATCGAGCGAATTGATCATAAAATCGATCGAGTCAGATCTAAATTTGATCGAGACAACCAAAAACTCGATCGGGACTTTGCCTAAACTCGAACAAAAAAAGTCACAAATTCAATCGAACACTATCAACCAATGGGGGGGAGAAGAGCAGGGTGAGACTAGTGATCAGCCTCACCTTGTCCCGCTACCGTTTATCCTTGTCCAAATGGGAAAAGTTTCAGCTTTTTTGCTTCATCTGCGTGATTATTAATGATTTCGTTCAATAATTGTTGTGGGCTTTTTCCCTTAGTGTCCATACCAAGTTTCTCCGCCGATTGCATGATCTTCTTTTCCTGGATCTCTTTAGCCAGATTGTAATAATCCTTGCCTTCTGTATCGATTCCTAGCTTGTCTGCTTCTTTGTTAATATAATGCTCAAATATAGCTTGTTTGATGGATTCCGTGTCTTTTCCCTTGATTGTAATTCCGAGTTTCTCCGCTTTTTTCTTTAATTTAGCTTCATAAACTTCCTTTTCCAGCGTTTTTGGATCCTTACCTTCTGTTTCAATACCAAGTTTCTCGGCCATTTGTTTGACCTTTTTGTGATGTACCTCTGCAGCGAGCTTATCGATATCTTGATTTTTTGATTCAATGCCCAACTCGTCAGCGGCACGTCGGATTTCAGTCTCGTAAACCTCTCTAGCCAGATCTTCTGCATTTTTTCCTTCTGTATCAATACCCAGCTCCTTGGCACGGTGTTTAATTAATCCTTCGTTATGATGAATATCATAATTGTGGTGGCCGAGTTCGGGTTGGACGACAGATTCCTTCTCACTTGATGGAGCAGCAGCGGCAGGGACCTGAACGGAAATAATCAAACCCAATGCAACGGCCAATGCGGTCAAAAACCGTTTATACATTGTCATCTTCCTCCTGTCTTTAGGTTATGTCTTAGCATTTCCACATTCAATCAAGACATGTACACTTATTATAATCACCTTTAAGATGGAAAAAAATAAGGAGATAGCAGTGTACTTAAAAACTGCTATCTCCTTATAAACTGGCGCTGGTTGGAATCGCTGATAAACGATACGAAACACCGTACAGTGATTGTGATTCGCCGTATAAGCGGTCAAAGTCGCTGTATATTGAAATATTGCTAAAACGCTTGATTAGTCTTCTTTATTGATATACTCGTTTAGTTCCTCGCCGCCCTGGCTATTGTGATTTTTAAATTGGGCTTTTCGTCCATTACGATGCTCGCCATGATTCGTATTTTCCTTGAACATGTTATTTTTCTTTTCCTTATTGACCATGCCATATTACCTCCTTTTCCACCTATTGTTTGAAAAGCGAGGGGCTTTATACATGCTTAATCCCACAGATATGGCGTTTGCTGGTACACATAGTAATTCAGCCAATTGGAAAAAAGCAGATGGGTGTGTGACCGCCATGTATTTTGTGGTCGTTTATCTGCATTGTCGTTTGGAAAGTAGTTCTTTGGCAAATCTGTATCCAGTCCTCTGTCAAGATCACGCGTATATTCTTCAGCAAGGGTGCTTGATTCATATTCCAAATGACCGGTAATCATAATATGCTTCCTGTCTTGAGACATAATAATAAACGCCTCCGCTTCATCGGAATAGGAAAGAAGGTTTAGATCCGGATGATTTTCAATTTCTTTCATTGGTACCGATGTATATCTTGAGTGTGGCGCATTAAATACATCACCGAATCCCCGGACAAGCTCAACAGTCCGATCCGTAATTTGATGCTGAAACACACCGAACAACTTTTTTGGTAGAGCGTACTTCCCGATCCCATAATGATAATATAATGCCGCTTGTGCCCCCCAGCAAATATGTAAGCAAGAGGTTACATTCGTCTTTGTCCATTCCATGATTTGTGTCAGTTCTTGCCAATAACCCACATCTTCAAATTCCAAATGTTCAATTGGCGCACCGGTAATAATCATGCCATCAAAGCGACGATTTTTGATTTGGTCAAACGTCAAATAGAATGTGTCCAAATGCGATTTGCTAACATGCTTTGCTTCATGGCTTGCCATTCTTAAAAAATTTATATTTACCTGTAATGGTGTATTCCCCAATAAACGGAGAAGCTGCAATTCCGTTCGTTCTTTTTCCGGCATTAAGTTTAAAATAACAATATTTAGTGGGCGAATGTCTTGTGTTCTTGCCCGATCCTCATCCATTACAAATATCTTCTCCATTTTTAATGCCTCGGTTGCCGGCAGCTCTTTTGGTATGTTAATTGGCAATTGACATCTCCTCCTTTATGTAATGAAATATTGTATCTATTATAAGGTTAGGAAAATTTTTAAGCAATAGAATGGGCAGATTAATTCCTTATTTATGTTTTTACCGATCCTGAAATACAGGCAATGTTTTTGACAGATTTATGTCTGTCCTGTATTGTCGGGATAACCTAGCAAATTAGTAGGAATATTAGTTTATATATATAGTAAATGTAACGTGGAACTTTGGGTAATCCTATTGATAAGGTGGTCATCGTATGAAAGCAATCTGGAAAGGTTATATCCATGCGTCACTTATATTGAAAATCACCATCGCACTGATTCTCGGCGTTATCGTGGGATTAATATTCGGTAAGGATGCTGCAGTACTTGAACCATTTGGTGATTTATTGCTTCATTTACTCAAATTCCTTATTATTCCCCTCATTCTATTTACCTTGATCGTTGGGGTAAACCAAACTAGTATTACAAACCTGGGGCGAATGGGCGGAAAGGTATTTCTGTATTATGTACTTACTTCCGCGTTGGCAATCGTTGTCGGCATCGCGGTTGCCAGCATCTTTAGCCCAGGCGCGGGTATGACATTGGATACGAAAGAAGGTTTTGAGGTGCCGGAAAATCCCGGGATCATCCATGTTCTACTAAGTATTGTCCCGGAAAATATTGTGACAGCCTTTAGTGAGCTTAATCTGTTGGGGATTATTTTCACCGCCCTTGTCTTTGGGATTGCCATATCTTCCTTACGAGCTTCTGAACAACATCATGAACTTGGCGAACAAGTTTATACGGTCATTAATGGCTTAAACGAAGCGACATTATCGATTATGAAAGTGATTCTGCAGTATGTGCCAATCGGGGTATTTGCGATTATGGCCAAGACAGTTGGCAACCAGGGAGCAGACACATTATTGTCCCTGGGTAATATGGTCCTGGTGCTCTATATTGCGTTAATTGTGCATATTGGTGTTTACATTCTGTTTATGTTTGTGACAAAAGTTCCATTGAAACCATTTTTTCGTGAGGCACGCACTCCAATGGTTACCGCATTTGTCACGCAAAGCAGTTCCGGTGTGTTACCATTGACTTTAAATGCTGCTAAAAATATGGGACTTTCCAGAAGCTTATATGGATTTAGTTTGCCACTTGGAGCAACCATTAATATGGACGGTGCCGCGATTCGCATTGCCGTTTCTGCCGTTTTTGCTGCCAATATTATTGGAGATCCGCTAAGTTTTACCGATATGCTACAAGTGGTCTTGGTGGGAACACTCGCCTCGATTGGAACGGCAGGAGTACCGGGAGCTGGAATCATTATGATTGCAACCGTTTTTGCACAGTTGGGATTACCAATGGAAGCTGTTGGATTACTGACAGCCATTGATGCACTAGTCGGTATGGGATGTACCGCCATAAATGTAACCGGTGATCTGGTTGGCACGGCAATTATCGACAAGTCAGAGAAGAAGCGGGAAAATCCTGATACAGTAGAAAACAGCTATTCCCGCTCATGATTTGGGATCGGATTGTATTTCTAATTTGGGCAGCGGCATTCATTATGTTGTACAACATCCTCTATGCCTGTTCCTGTGATTAAATAGTTCAATTAGTAAGGCCGCTATTTCAGTAAAAAGAAATAGCGGCCTTGTTCATACTAAAATGGGATTAGTCCCCTTTATTTAAACCGTCGATTCACCTTATTTCCGTCATAGGAATAGACAACGGCTTTATCCTCCACCACTGTTTCCAGATATACAGATCGTCCCCAGAGCTGGTAAATATACGGTAGAACGTGTTCCAAATAATGCAAATCAAGCTCAATTCCTTCATACCGGTGCATTAAATAAAGATACCCATTACGCAGATAATCTCCATCCACTACCTCAATATAAGGAAATCCACCATTTACCCGCTGCTGGATAAGCTGATCACGTACCTGTTCATAATCTTTATCCGTCACTCGATAGTCAGCGCCTTGTTTCTCAAATAAATACATATCTTCTCGCTGAACGAGTTCCTTGGTTAAATAGTTGCGAATAAAGGATGTATCGGATTCAATTTCCCTGACTTCAAAAATTTTCTCCCGGCCGGAATTAGGTTCAACGCCCATTTGTTTCATTTTATCTGTTGGGTTATTATAGCGCTCTTCAATATCCTCAAACATTTTTACCCCAAGATAATATGGATTAATCTGTGTCTTTGACGGCTGGACAACCCCGGCATTTAACGTAGCAAATTCAACGGTTTCATCAGATGTCAGATCCATTTCCCGCAAAATCCGCTGGTGCCAAAATGATGCCCAGCCTTCATTCATGATTTTTGTCTCCAGTTGCGGCCAAAAATAAAGCATTTCCTCCCGCATCATGGTTAGGACATCTCGTTGCCAATCCTCCAGCTCCCGGCTATACTCCTCGATAAATAATAATAGGTCCTTTTCCGGCTGAGGGGGGAAATTCTTCTTTTTTGTTTCTTCTTCGGGCTTTTGCTCCATCATGGTTTCATCGATTTCCCACAAATCATCATATGCTGATCTTGCTTTTCGTTTTTCCGGCTCTTTATCTTCCTCCACCCCAAACGATGGTAGTTTTGATCTGACAAGTGATGGGTCAATATGTTCCTGAATGGATAATACCGCATCCAAAAACGCCTCCACCTCTTTCTTACCATGGATCATTTCATAATTGGCAATCCGTTCTGCAGTGGCTGTCATGCTCTCCACCATATCTCTTCTGGTATTGGAAAACCGGGCATTATTTTTGAAGAAGTCACAGTGGGCAAGAACATGAGCAACAATGAGTTTATTTTGAACCAGACTGTTGGTATCAAGCAAAAAAGCATAGCATGGGTCGGAATTAATCACAAGTTCATAAATTTGACTCAGGCCCAGGTCATAATGCAATTTCATCTTATAAAATTGTTTCCCAAAGCTCCAATGACTGAACCGGGTTGGCATTCCATAGGCGCCAAATGTATAGATAATATCAGCAGGGCAAATTTCGTAACGCATCGGATAAAAATCAAGGCCAAACCCGGTTGCAATTTCTGTAATTTCGTCAATTGCCCGATCAAGTTCCTTCAACTCCATCAACGAGCATCCCTCCAAATAAGCTTTATACATTCTATGATCCCCATGGATGATGATGAACCTCTTATTGATGATCTGCCTGTTATTAATCCAGCATGTTTTCCCTATGCAACAGCTTACAAGTGTGTATGATTTTGCCTGGTGTGGGTAACTTAATACCATGGAGGAATAGTGATGACCGAACAGAACTTATCAATTGAAGCGTTTAACGAACAATTACAGCAATGGACAGGAAAAACAATAAAGATCTCCAAGCAGGAACTATTAGACGATGATGCAACGATTATGAATTTACAACAAGTCACCTACGAAACGAACACACAACGGATTGATGATTACCAGCCGATGCATACACTGCAATTAAACGGAACTGGTCACATTGAAAACGAAGCACATGATATGCAGCCATTGCCTTCTTCACAATATGAAATTCCGCTTGAAGATTCGTCCCGATATCAATTCGATGGATCACGATTTTCATTGACAACAGACAGAGGGACATACACCATTGAAAAATTGTATGAATAAGGAATCTGCCAGGCACTTGTTCGGATAATTTCCATCGTACCTGGCAGCTTGCCAAAACCTATACAGGTGCTGTTTCTTTTTTGAAGAAACACTTCATCGCATGGTAGACATCGCGTTTTTCTTTCAAAATATAATGCCTGAACTTCTTACCTTCAATATTGCGATACGCCCGCATTAGTGTCGACGGACGATTATAACTGTTCACTTCCCCGTAACCAAACATACTTGATTTTTCCATTAGTTCGTTAACAAGCTTGATACAGGTTGGATTATCTGACGTAATATTCTCCCCATCGGAAAAATGAAATGGATAAATATTATAACGTGATGGGCTATATTGCTGTTCAATTAGTTCCAGTGCCTTATAGTAAGCCGATGAACAAATGGTTCCGCCACTTTCTCCTTTTGTAAAAAATGCTTCCTCAGATACAACCTTTGCCTCTGTATGATGGGCAATAAAGGCAATTTCTACCGATTCATACTTGGTTCGTAAAAAGCGGGTCATCCAGAAAAAAAAGCTTCTTGCTATATATTTTTCGAATGTGCCCATTGATGCACTCGTATCCATCATTGCGAGTACAACCGCTTTTGATTCTGGCTTGATGACATCATCCCATGTCTTAAACCGCAGATCGTCATTATAGATTGGCGTAATTCCCGGATGTCCTTCTGTTGCATTTCGCTTTAATGCTGTTAAAATGGTACGTTTCTTATCAATGTTTCCCATTAAACCTTTTTTACGGATATCGTTAAATTCAATATCCTCTGTAACAATTTCAGCCTGTTCCTTTTCTTCCAGATTTGGTAATTCCAATTCTTTAAACAGCGCTGATTCAATTTCTTCCAATGATACTTCTGCTTCATAATAATCACTTCCTGGCTGATTACCCGCTTGTTTGCCCTGGCCGGCACCTTTACCTTTGCCACTTGGATCACGGGCAACTACATCACCAACCTGACTATCACCATCTCCCTGGCCGACATGCTTTGATTTATTGTAATTATAGCGGATTTTGTATTCATCCAATGAACGAATTGGTATCTTAATGATATCCCGTCCGTTTGACATGATAATACTCTCTTCACTGACTAAGTCCGGTAAATTATTTTTTATGGCTTCTTTCACCTTATCCATATGACGCTGCTGATCCTGTTGACCTTTACGATGGAGGGACCAGTTTTCTTTGGAGACGACATAATTTTCGTTACCTTCCTGCATAACATACCCTCCTGATTATTTATATTTATTCAGTCCAGAATACCCTTGGTGTGAAATATACCTTGTTCCCTATATTCTATGCAACCCTAGCCAAGTTATTGCGTACTATTTTCAGAAAACATATACACCCAGGTAGAAAACTCCATCCCTATTATGTAAGAAGCAAGACTAATAGGCTTATTAGTCTTGCTACCGTAAAGTGAAAATTTCACTCAGCACGGGTAGTGCAGCCCGTTCGTGCGTGATAACTTCTTAACGGTTAAGCAGGCTGCCGACGTATCTTAATAGTTCATTTGCAGAGGTAGAATTATAACCATATTCATCAATCAGCCTAGCTGTGACTTCGTTAATCTTTTTAAGTTGTGATTCATCCGGCGTTTTCGATGTCGTTGTGATTTTGACGACATCCTTCAAATCGGCAAATAATTTCTTCTGAATGGCTTCCCGCAGACGTTCATGTGAATTATAATCAAACCGTTTACCTTTTCTGGCATAAGCGGAAATACGAATCAGAATTTCCTCTCTAAAGGCTTTTTTGGCATTTTCCGAGATACCAATTTGTTCCTCAATCGACCGCATGAGCTTCTCATCCGGGTTCATCTCTTCACCGGTAAGCGGGTCACGCAGTTTATTTTTATTACAAAATGCCTCAACATTATCGAGATAGTTATCCATTAATGTTTTCGCAGATTCTTCATAGGAATACACAAATGCCTTTTGTACCTCTTTTTTGGCAATTTCATCGTATTCCCGTCTGGCTACTGCAATAAAATTCATATATTGATCTTTGTTTTCATCTGAAATGGATGCATGCTGATCAAGCCCATCTTTCAGGGAACGAAGAACGTCAAGTGCATTAATCGATGGGGTTTCCTTACGAATAATAGTTGATGATATCCGGTTAATCACATAGCGCGGATCAATACCATCCATCCCTTCATCAGGAAATTCTTTGCGTAATTCATCTACATCCAATTGATTAAATCCTTCTATATTCTCGCCGTCGTACAGACGCATTTTTTTAACACGATCGATACCTTGCTTTTTCGAGTCTTGCAACCTTGTCAAAACGGAAAAGATCGCTGCAACTCTTAGTGCATGTGGAGCGATATGGACATTTTGCATATCACTCTCTCTAATCATTTTTTCATAAATCCGCTCTTCCTGGCTTACCCTTAAGTTATAAGGAATAGGCATGACAATAATCCGTGAATGCAGGGCCTCGTTTTTCTTATTGGAAATAAAGGAACGGTATTCCGCTTCGTTGGTGTGTGCCACAATTAGCTCATCCGCACTGATCAAGGCAAATCTTCCTGCCTTAAAGTTGCCCTCCTGTGTTAAGGAAAGCAAATGCCATAAAAACTTCTCATCACACTTCAACATCTCCTGAAATTCCATCATGCCACGATTTGCCTTGTTCAACTCACCATCAAATCGGTATGCACGCGGATCGGATTCGGATCCATATTCGGCAATAGTGGAAAAGTCAATACTACCTGTCAGATCAGCAATATCTTGTGATTTAGGATCAGATGGGCTAAATGTGCCAACCCCAACCCGTTTATCCTCGGAAAAGAAAATCCGTTCAACCATGACATCCTCTATCCGGTCATCATACTCCTTTTCCAGCCGCATCGTATTCAATGGCGAGAGACTGCCTTCGATCCGTACACCATACTTATCATAGAACTCCTCCCGCAAATGCTTGGGAATCAAGTGGAGTGGATCTTCATGCATTGGGCAGCCCTTAATGGCATAAACTGCTCCTTCATCAGTTCGCGAGTAGGCTTCAAGACCCCGCTTTAACATGGTAACAATCGTTGACTTCCCACCACTAACTGGCCCCATTAATAATAAAATCCGTTTGCGCACATCTAGTCGTTTAGCTGCGGGATGAAAATACTCCTCGACCAGTCGTTCTATCGCTTCTTCCAGCCCAAAGATCTCCTCACCAAAAAAGTGATACATCTTTTTGCCATCTCTTTCCGTCACTCCGGAGCTTTTAATCATATTATAAACACGTGAATGAGCGGTTTGGGCAACTTCAGGATGCCGTCGTACAATTTCCAGGTATTCCGCAAATGTACCTTCCCACTTCAGCTGTTCTTCCTCTTCTCGATAACGCTTCACTTTATCTAGTATATCCATTTTGTTACCTCCATTCAGGGCAAGGTTTATATAGCCTATGCAAAAGAGGAAAGGGAGATGACGAAATCCAATATCCCGCCTGTCAGAATTGCAACATTTCAAGGTAATGGTTGCGATACGATGAAAATATACTAAAATAAAGAAGGGTCACTATCATCATATACATTGATACAAGAATGTTCTGAGGGTTTTTGGCTGGTATTCTTTTTTATTAAATACTATGGTACAATTCACGTAATTATTAAGGAGATAAGATTGATGAAACGAGCAATTCACACATTATTTACAAATTATTGGAACCCCTATGTAGCGTTGATCCTGGCGGGGATCCTCAGCGCGTTATATTTTGGTATAACCAAAGGGGTATGGGCGGTTACCGGTGAATTTACCCGATTGGGCGGACATATTTTGCAGTTGCTCGGGATTGACATATCTGACTGGGATTATTTTTCCCTTGTGCACATGCAGGGGACAACATTTTCCCGGACAGATGGATGGATTGTCTGGGGGATGTTTATTGGCGCTTTAATCATGGTTCTTTACAGCAATAATTTTAAAATGCGAATCCCCAGGCAAAAGCGCCGATTGGTTCAGGGGCTTATTGGCGGGATCATTGCTGGTTTTGGTGCCCGCCTTGCGATGGGATGTAACCTTGCTGCATTTTTTACGGGTATGCCGCAATTCTCTTTTCACTCATGGATTTTTATTGTAGCAACTGCACTTGGTACGTACCTTGGAACAAAAATAACCAAAACATCATGGTGGAAGGGAAAACCAAAATTGAAAAAAGGCGGTTCCAATCCTTCACCAGTAAAAAATCAAACCATTCAGCCTTATATTGGTGGTGTTATTACACTGGCATATGTAGCACTGATTGTTTATTTCTTTATCACTGGGAAAACGATGCTTGGAGTAGCCGCACTATTTGGCGCATTGTTTGGTATATTAATAGAGCGTGGACAAATTTGTTTCACTTCTGCATTCAGGGATTTATGGTTAAGCGGCCGAGGTCTGATGGCAAAAGCGATTATTGCGGGGATGGCAATTAGCACGATTATTACGCTGATCATCATCCTTGTTTATGGCATTCAGCCCATCACGCAAGTAGCTGCACCAAGCACATTCGTTGGTGGTGTATTGTTTGGCTTGGGGATTGTCCTGGCAAGCAGTTGTGAAACAGGTATGATGTACCGGCTGATGGAGGGACAGATACTCTACTTAACTGTATTTGTTGGCAATCTCATTGGTGTAACTGCACTCGCTTATGCCTGGGATCACCTTGGCGTATATCAATTCCTCGTTGCAAGCGGGAAACCTATCAATCTCATTCATATATTGGGAGCACCAGGGGCAATGATTGCTACCCTCATTTTGCTTGGCATCTGTTTTGCTATAATAGCTTATTTGCAAAGGCACGACCAATTCAACACCGGTTTAAAGAAAGGAGTTAAAAAACATGTCAGCTGATTACACGTTGGATTTGCGCGGAGAGTCCTGCCCATATCCAGTTATTTACACAATGGAAACACTGCAAGAGATGCATGACGGAGAATTGCTGCAAGTGATTACCGACTGTCCTTCCTCATTCCGAAATATACCTGAAGAGATCCAGAAACATGGCTACCAATTTGCTAAAGAACCAGTAAAAAATGGACCAGAATACTTGTTTTATATTATTGCTTAAAAAAAGAACTAAAAACAGACCTTCGCTGATGGTCTGTTTTTAGTTGAAACACAATTTCCTAAGCAGCAAGAAATGTCCAACTCCGGCGACTTTGCTCCTTATGTACCGCTATCAATAAAAATCGTTAACACTTTCGCCCCATCATTATCTACCGGGACAAATAAATGCGGTTTTACCCCCTTGAAATAAGAGGTGTCCCCTTGCTCCATAAAATGCTTTTCGCCATCATAAAGCAGGTTTATCGATCCCTCCAAAATATAAATAAACTCATCTTGGGAATGGGTATATGGTTCATGTCTCTGATTGGTATCCTTTGGTGTTACATGCACGATTGTTGGCTCAATATTCGAAAATCGTGAACGTGCCAGCAGTTCATACGTGTAGCCCATACTTTCGTCCCCAACACTGAATTCCCGCTTTGATTTCGGCAGCAGAACAAGATCCGTTTCTGGATGGCCATCAAGTACCCAGGAAAGTGGTACATCCAATGCCTCACTAATTTTTGATAACGTTGCGACAGCGGATGCCGTTTGTCCATTTTCGATTTTGGATAATAAACTTTTAGAAATCCCGCACTGGTCGGCGACTTGCTGTTGCGTATTCCGACTGCGTAATCGTGCTTGCTTAATTTTTGTCCCGATATGTTGCAGGTTGATGATGATTCGCTCCCTTCCATTCGCTCCGATACAGAAGATGTTCAAAAAGTCCGGTAAAAATGACATGCCCCTGCAAAAGGGGTATGCCGACGTGGGCGCAAAGCCCGTTTTTAGTCGGCCTTCATTTGAAGAACTCGTTGGCTTGCTTTTCCGCTCCTCATGTACCTTCTATGTACACTCCGGTGCTCAAAGCTACGCCGCCTAGAACTTCTCGGTCCTTTTTATCCTCCTTTTTGAAGCACCCATACAGGTGTATTTATCATAGAATACTAACCTTATGTCGTCAAGATTAGAGGTTGGTAAGCCTAAGTATGAGCTGTTAATGTTGACTAAGAATCCCCAGTTCTCAAATCTTACAAGCCAAGAAAGGCCATCAGTCACCGGCTCACAAGTGACAGGATGGCTTTATTCATCACCTTTTTGTGTTATATGATCAGCCTTTCAAGCCTGACTGGCTGCATAGGTTAATGACTTGCTTGGCAGTGCTTTTCCCAATTTGTTCTGGATATAAAAGGCGGCTTCCTGAAGTTTCTTCTCATCGACTCCTGTATCTATTCCCAGACCATGCAACAGATAAAGCACATCATTTGTCGCTACATTGCCAGCAGCTCCTGGAGCATATGGACAACCACCCAACCCGCCAATCGAACTGTCGAATCTGGTAATCCCGTGTTCTAGTGATCTGGTAATATTAGCAATCGCCATTCCTCTCGTATCATGATAATGCATGATGATTTTGTCCTGTGGATATCGCCGCAATACCGTTTCCAGCAGCTGATCCACCTGGGATGGGACAGCGGTACCGATTGTATCCCCAAGTGAAATATCATCTACACCAAATTCGAATAATTTATCACAAACACGAATCACCTGCTCCGGAGTGATCTTGCCTTCAAATGGACAATCAAACACTGTTGAAACATAACCGGTTACATGTTTATGTTCCTGTTTTGCCTCTTTAATCACTTCTGCCAACACCGGGTACGTTTTTGCAATGGACTTATTAATATTTTTCTTATTATGGGTCTCGCTTGCCGACATAAATACGGATGCACCATCAATTCCGGCTTCCAATGCGAGTTCCAGTCCTTTCATATTGGGAACGAGAGCGGAATAACGGACATTTGGGTTACGATTTATTTTCAGACCAACTTCATACGCATCCGCTAGTTGCGGAATCCACTTCGGATGAACAAACGATGAATACTCAATTTCCTTCACCCCGGTTTCCGACAACATGTTGATCCAATTTATCTTGTCAGCAGTTGAGACAGGTTTCTTTTCATTTTGTAAACCGTCACGTGGTCCAACCTCTTTAATCTGTACACGACTTGGCCAATAAACCATTATTGTCCCTCCTTTTTAATTTGGAGCTATCCTTTACAATTGAATCCGCTTACATGCGAAATAGAAGATCTCTTTAATACATTATTCAAAACAGGGGTAATGCGATCATGAAATGAAACATTTGCCCAATTATATTCAATACAGTTTATCTATATTCAACCTTGTTGAGTTAAGTATATAATAAAAATTCTAAAAATGTCAACTGACTGGTGTGATAGGTGACCGCAAAAGGTGTAAAGGAAGTGCTATTTGGGATAAATTATCGAGGTTGCGAAATACTATGCATGGTTTTATTCAAAAATTGGTACCGTTTTTGAAAGGAGAAAGTAAGATGAATACGGAAAACAAAATTTTGTCATCCTTAAATTACTTTAGCATCTTTTTTGCCCCGTTTTTGTTTCCGCTTATCGTTTATTTTGTAACAAAGGATGGACGTGTCAAATACCATGCCCGACGTGCTTTGCTATCTCATATCATTCCGATCATCGTCATTGTTTTAGCCATTATTTTGGGTGTTATTTTTGGCATGTACAATTCTACGGGGCTTGCAACAGGGACGATTCTGATTGGCTATTTGATAGCAGGGATTTTATACATTGTTTACCTGGTTTGGAATGTCGTACAGGGAATAAAAATTTTTAGCTGAATGAATAAATCAGCCAAAATTACGTGTCATTTACCCAATTTGCACGTTATCCATTGGCAAACATATAGTGTAGAGGGATTTATCACGCATGAACCGGCAGTAAGACACCTTCTTATCTTGCAAGTAACATTGAAGAGAAGTAGGTGCATCACGAGAACAGGTGGGAGGGTAGCATTCTGATGTATTATCATCCGCTTCAACCCTATCCGGGATCAATATATTGTTTGCCATTTATCCCGGTTAATCAACCGGTTGACAACTATCATCGAATACAACCGCAAACAGGGTATCCGGAAATCGGACGGCAATATCCCAAAGTTGATCCAACCCTTTTTCATCAATCCGCTGAAACGTTTAAACAATTAATGAAGGATGGAAACGTCTTGTTGAATAAATTGAGTGAATCAAGGGAATTTGCCGGCAATGTAATGGATGCTGCACAGCGCGGTGATCAAAACAAGGTAAAACAGTTGATCCACTCAGCCGGTATCAAAGAAAGAGTGGAGGTACGCTATACCCCGGACGGCATAACTTTTGACATGTATTCCGACAAAGGGCAATGTTGTAAATTGGCAATGTCACTGCGTTGGAAATAACAGGTTTTTCATGAACGGCTGTCTTAAACTAAGTGGTTTAGCCGTTCTGATCCTGTTTGATTCACGATTTCTTAAGTCCATAATACAATCAAGCCTGGTGTGATAATCGAAACAACCACTGCACTAACAACCATAGCTACTGTACTAATCGATCCCTCTAGTGGATTACTTTCCATCGCGCTGGCCGTTCCCATCGCATGAGAGGCACATCCCAGCCCTACACCCTTACCTAAATAGTGGTTAACACGGAAAAACTTTAAAATAAAGGAACTGATCATGACACCACCAATCCCGGCAATCATCACAAACACAGCGGCAAGTGGGGTAATTCCTCCCGTTGAGTCAGCGATTGCCATTGCAACTGGTGTTGTTACTGATTTGGGGCCAAGGGAGTAAATAATTAATTTATCAAATCCAGCCCATTTTGCCAGCAATATACCGGTCGAAACACCAACTACCGCCCCAGTTAAAGTGCCGCCGAGAATTGGTATGATTAGTTGTCGCAATGTATCCCGTTGTTGGTAAAGCGGATAGGCAAGCGCAACAACAGCGGGGCCAAGCAGTTTATTAATCCAATCACCGCCTACCATATATGTTTCATAAGGAATTTTAAAAACTAATAATCCAACAATAATGAGAAACGTGGCGATAATGACAGGTGCGGTAAAACTGAAATTAATCCGTTGATGAACTTTTATCGAAAACAAATAGATTAATAGCGTACCAATAATCGCAGCTACCCCGATGAAAAGATTAATCATCCTTAACATCCTTCCAGCGAATAATCCATTGACTAACAAGCCCCGCCCCGGCCATCACCAGTACAGTACTTATTAGGATAATCACGATTAAAAGTGACCCCTTGCCAGCGAATATATTGGCATAGTTTAATATACCCACTGTAGCCGGGATAAAGAAAAAGGTCAGATGTTTAACAAAAAAACCAGCCCCATCCTTGATCCACTTCTCTTTGATAATATTCATGGATAACATGGCGAATAATAGTATCATACCGATCACACTACCTGGTATCGACAAATGAAGGACGTCTTGAATACCGTTACCAATCATATAGATAACGCACAAAATAGCAATCTGCACTACAACTCTACAAAATTGCAACCTCGGACACTTCTTTCCGTAAATAGAATAAAACCAGAAGCATCTATTATAGACCCGCCAAACAAATTTGACAATGCGGGACAAAGGGACAGGCACATTATCCCACTTCTTTTTTCAGTGCGGTCAGCGGCTTTGCCCATTTTTATCGACAGGACCATTCGCTTTTTTTCGGCACTTCCATAAAATGGTGGGACTGGAGAACCGCCCCTTTGTCCTATAGCCAGGCATCGAAAAAGTCCCGGTAGCCTTGTTTCATGATGGTGCTGGAAAAGTTATCAAATGCGTACTTCCGGTTTTCCTGTGAGACTTTGTATGGTGATGCAGCTGCCATATTGACAAGCTCAAACCAATTTTGCTCGTTTCCGGAAAAAGCGTGCTGCGAACTAATATGCCTGTAACATGGGTGTTCTGGCTTTACAATGATTTTTCCCATTGCTAACGCCTCAGTTAAGGGCATCGCATAGGTATCAAATTTCGAGCAGCTCCAAAACACTTTGGCACTATTCATCAATGCAAAAATCTCATCCTGTGACAGCGCAAACTCCAATTTTACATTATCCGGTATGACATATTTTTTAACACTTTCCCGATATCGCTCCCCACCGAATACCATCACCACTTCCTTATCCGGATTCTTTCGTGCATATTCAAAAACCAGATCGGGCCGGCGATTTTCCTCGTCCCTGCCAATCCAGAGAATCCGGTTATCGATGATTTGCTGTGGGTCAAAATATTTGTTGGCCATATTCTCATTAAAACCAATCGGAATAACCGTTACATCCTTCACATCAAATGTTGTCATCAATTTGTCTTTTAAATATTCAGTTTGCACAATCGCCTTATCCACTATCCCGTAAAATGGCTTCATCATTTCATAACCAGTTAATGCCGGATCCGGGATACTGTGTGGAAAAAGCACACTATGCTTAATAAACATGTTCAGATAGGTAAACCCCGATACGGTGTATATAACATGATCAATATTTTCCTTATCAAGTTTATCCAGCACAATGTCGTAATTGACCAAATCACCCTTTTCATACTCGTAACCTGGAAGATGATCATATTCGCTGACATGGCGCTCCGGGGAAATAAAAACGATTTCCACTCCCAATTCCTTGCCAATTTGCTTTAATCGATCAGCAAATACACGTGGCCCTTGTGCTTCTGCAAATTGTATCTTACGCATAACCAGCCCAACTTTTTTCATGTCTATCTCCTCGATTCTTACTATTTCAGCTTTATATTTATCATATCACAGCGATTGGGTAGTTGAAGTTTATTAGGCCCCCAAAAATTTCCAGTTGGGACTCCTTAATTGGGATTAGCAAGACGTAATAGTTTCTGATCTCGTAAACGTTTTGACGGTACAGCTTGTTTGCATTGTAAATTTGTCAACGATTCCGGATATTGTATCAGCGGTTTTGTACATTGTATCAGCGATTCTGGGCGTTATATCAGCGATTTCTCACATTATATCAGCGATTCCCGTTTTTTGGCGGGAAAAAAACATCCTTTCACCAACAACATTTTGGGTTGGGCGTCATTTGCTTGTCCACCAGTCACCCTCCACTATGTTCATTCAATATTCTGGTGAGGGCGGTTTGATATGTTTGATAATCTTGTTCGGAAAACAATACCATTTTGACAATGCCAAATGGATGTGCAGTTAAAAAGTTAATAATCGTTTTCATAGCTATTTCGGCCGCCCGGTCTATTGGAAACCGATAAACGCCTGTCGATATAGATGGAAATGCAATACTGTTCAACCCTTTCTCCAGGGCTAAGTTCAAGGAATTTTCATAACAGCTTTTCAGCAAAATATCCTGCTCATGATCTCCCTTTTTCCAAATGGGGCCGACTGTATGAATCACATAACTGGCCGGCAGTTCAAAGCCATCGGTAATAACCACCTCACCAGTTGGCAATTCCGCTCCATGTAATACCTCCGACCGGATCCTTTTACATGCAGCAAGTAATTCTTTCCCTGCTTTCCGATGAATGGCACCATCGACGCCACCCCCGCCAAGCAGTGTCCCATTAGCCGCATTAACGATCGCATCTGTTTGCTGATCGGTGATATCCCCAACCATTAGTACCAGTTCATTTCCATTCATGTTTACGTGCATTTATAGCCCTCCTATAGCTTTACTCCTTTGTACAACCGCTTCACTATCTTGTCAACTAATCGTTCCTGCATAGAATCAAAATCATTTTAATCAATTTACTTTCTAACCCTTGTTGTTTTTTCATTTATCTGGTACAGTACAAGTAGTTAAATATTTTCTTATTTCAATTCTTTTGATATAAGGATAGAGGAGCAAAGACATGAGTACATCATAGGAGGATCATGAGAATCCGGTGATCATGGTGGAAAGGGGAATTTGCCGAAGCGGAAGGAAGCTCATGTTCCGGACGCTGGTTCTGTTATTGAATAAATGCAGGACTGTCATATAGTGAGCTATATGGAGGGCTATCTTACGCAGAAATGTTCATATAAAACTATTCTGCAGCAATGAAGCCGTCGTTGCTGCTTTTTTGCGTTTAAGCCGATTGCCCTGATCATCCTTATTCCAAAAAAGGCAAGTAAAATTTTTCAAAGGGTGTGACGACATGTATTTCGGTCAGGTATTAACTGCAATGGTAACGCCATTTAATGCCAATGGTGAGGTGGATTATGAAGCAACCGCTGCTTTAGTGCAACATTTGATTGCCAATGGATCAGATGGTTTGGTCGTAGGAGGAACAACGGGAGAATCACCTACGTTAACAACTGAAGAGAAACTGCAAGTATTTAAATTTGTTAAGGATACTGTAGGGGAACAGATCCCTGTGATCGCCGGAACAGGATCAAACAACACGCACGCATCTATCCAATTAACACAACAAGCAGAAGAGATCGGCGTTGACGGGGTCATGCTGGTTACCCCGTATTACAACAAACCATCACAGGAAGGATTGTTTCAGCATTTCAAGACAATCGCCCAATCTACATCATTGCCGGTAATGCTTTACAATATTCCCGGACGCAGTGTAATCAATATGTCACCGGAAACGATTATTGCCCTGTCGAAAATCGATAATATCGTTTCAGTGAAAGATGCCGGCGGGAATTTGGATGATACAGCGGCAATCATTCAGGGAACACCAGTTGATTTCACCTTATATAGTGGCGATGACAGTATGACCTTGCCCATATTATCTGTTGGCGGAACTGGGGTTATTTCCGTTGCATCGCACATTATCGGCAATGAGATGCAGGCAATGGTGCAACATTTTAAACATGGTGAGGTACAACAGGCCGCGGCAATGCATCGCAAACTTTTGCCGATCATGAAGGCATTATTCGAAGCGCCTAGCCCTACACCTGTAAAAGCTGCTTTAAACATAACTGGCATCCCGGTCGGCGGGGTTCGTTTACCACTCGTTCCATTAAATGAAACAGAAATGAATACGTTAAGACAAGTAATCCCTGTAAGACAAACGAGAGCTATCAGCTAACATGATTGACATCGCAACGGTACGAGACTGTTGCGATTTTTTTATGGGCTCTTTTTTTCACAAAAATCCTGTGTTGTATCCCATAAGGTTATTCAAATAGTTCAAAAGCTTATATTTCCTCATCAGGACAGGTGCTGATTATGCCTTTGAAAAGAAACGATGACATGATGGATTAAACCAATAAATCCAGGAGCCCATGCAGCGATGGAAATCACGAACATAATCTTAGGAATGATTAGTAGAAAATGCAGTCCCAATGCTTCAGAAAACTGATATGTACTTGTTGTATACATCGCCAGCGGAAAGGCCATTCCCCAAAATTGCGGATCATAAGTCAGTGGATAATGATGGATGATATGCCGCCAAATCGCCAGGATAAAAAGTAACGGAATCCACCATGTACCCGTAATCCAGAAGAATAACGTAAAGCCTTTTAAAAACGGGGTAATCTGATGTAAAAACGGCAATAAGTCCGCATGCATAATCAATGTTGACCCTGCTAATGTTGTAATAGCAACGGCCCCCATATTAATCCAATACGGCGGTGTCAGTGCCTCAAACTTGAACTCCACGAACGTAAACCGGTAAAAGATTAACGTAATAATGTTCAAATATAGCATACACCCTAGAAAATACATGGCTAATGTATAGAACAAAAGGATTCGTTGCGCCTCTCCGCCTACGTAAGGCGCCAATAATGTTCCCAAAATAGCAATAGACTGCGTGGCAACTGAAGCAATTAACCATGCCCCATTAATTCCCTCAGCGATTGTCGGCTTATTCTTGCGTACAGTAACCGCCGTAAAAAAGGTATACATAATAATCAACCATAAAATAATAGCCAGCGCAAACAGGTACTCAGATACGACATGATGATGCCCAACGATAATCAATTGACTGCCAAACACTGACGTTCCCGCAACCCATGTAAAAAAACCTGGCCCTTTCGAGTGGCTGGTTAAATCATTTAATACATTTGGAAGGAAGTAAATAATGCGAATAATCATTAGTGTCCATAATCCAATATAGGCAAATATGTTTATAACCAGCAATGTCTTGGCAATCATATGCATTCCGAGCAGGTATGAACCTATTGATAATGCACCAGTTGCCATTACCATTGCAAAATAACCGGAAAACAAATGCTCAGCTTTTTCCTTCAAAAAATGGATCATTAATTCCACCTCTAGTTCTGTTCCTACTACGTTCTTTATTTAGGATCACTAGCGTTGCATAAAGTTTTTCTACAAATATCAAGAAAAATATTTAGTTGGAACATTAGGAATAATGGGAGTTTTCACTACAAAAGTCTATAAAAAAACCTTATAATAAGGGAATGGTAGTCCTGTCCAAATCCCAAATTATAAGGAGAACTCATGGACAATCATACCATAAAAACTGTATTCAAGGAATACATTCATCCATTAGATTCAAAAGTAACCCAAAAAATGGTCGATCACGCAGAACTTGATAAGTATGTTAAAAAGCTTGATCTACTAACGTTTACCAATGCTTTTATCTATGCACAACTGAAAAACTTAGATAGTTTAAAACGAATAAGCAATACGATTAAACGCAAGAAAACAGTTCAAAGGCTAGTAGGTATTGAAAATATTAGTAAGTCACAGCTTTCTCGAAAAAACAGAAGTATCCCACATGAAATTTTTGAAGTGATTCTACATCATTTAATTCAGAAGTTGCACCATATACTTGGACCAAGAATGGTAAGTAAAGAACTTGGTAAGCTTCATTTGATTGATTCATCAACCATATCCATGTGCCTCAGTCAATATGAATGGGCAGATTTTCGAGAAACAAAATCTGGAGTGAAGATGCATACTTCCATTTCCTTTTGCGATGGCATTTCTTACCCAAATAAAGTAAATCTTACTCCGGCAAGACCTGCGGATGAAACACAGCTGGACGCATTGATTGTAGCGGATAAAAATGTGCTGCATGTGTTCGACCGTGGCTATTTCAACTTTGAAAAGTTTGAAGCCTACTCGAAAGCTGGTATTCGTTTTGTGACACGAATTAAATCAAATACTGTTGTGCATGTCATCGAGGAAATGCCGGTTGACGATACTTCTCCAATCACTCGACATGCGATTATAAAGATTGGAAACATGAAGCATGAACTGCAATTAGTAGAGACCCGAGATAGTGAAGGGAATCAAATTAGAATCGTGTGTAATGATGCAAAGGTGAGTGCACAGGAAATAAGCGACCTTTACCGAAATCGTTGGCAAATTGAATTATTTTTCAAATGGGTAAAGCAACACCTTGTAATCAAAAAGTTGTATGGAAAAAGTGAAAATGCCGTATACAATCAGCTCTATCTAGCGATGATCACGTACTGTTTAACACTGCTTATGAAGAACAGAATAAGCTATAAAGGCACACTACTAGAGATGCTTCACTGGATTCGTGATTGCTGGGATAAATCAATGACGAATTTTATTTCCGAAGTGTTTAAACCACCTGAAGGCACATCTAGAGGACGACGGCGGCAAGAACACGAACGAATCTTTGAAGAAACCCTAGCACAATATGAATTAGGAGAGATTTTTCATTTAGATAACTTGGTTTATGATCCACTCATTTAAATAGTATATAAAATTCAAAAAATGGATGAAGGGCTACCTTTAAACCCTCGTTGTTCTTTTTTAATTTTATAGAAGGAATATATGACAGAATATTCACCCGATTAAGTCGGGTAGCTAATCAAGATGATTGACTTTCAGAAATGGTTTTAATGCAACGCTAGTGATTTAGGATAAGCGTAGCACAATGTAAAAGGAAAATCGATGGCGGGCCATGCGCATGTGATTTTGATCGCCATCAATATTGTGTGAGCAGGGGGTATCGACCATATTGGGGGGATTTCAACTGTGATGGCAGGAGTATCAACCGAACGGATGGATGTATCGACCACTTCACAAAAATTATCAACCATTTAGGCTCCGATATCGGCCACTATCAAAAGATTTATCAATTGGAGAGTAATCTCGACTGAACGATAGGATGAATTGATTGACCTGAAAATGCTCCACCACCATTAATAAGCCATCACAACTTTTCACGTTATGATGGCAATGTGATTTACGTATAAAATGAATTAAAATCCGGTTAAAATAGACCTTTTACATATAAACGGTGGTCTGCCAAAGCCTTTATGTTGTAATGGGCATTTTTGTCTCATAGCAAAAAAATTACCAAAAAAACCCTGGATAATACGGGTAATATCCATAGCCACCGAAACCGCCGTAACCACCATAATGCGGAAATAATAGATAACTTGTCAGCAGCCCACCTGCCAAACCGCCAAGGAAAGGTCCAAATCCATATCTGACAGGTACTGGTCCGCCAATATCACTCCCAAAACCAGGATATCCGTTAAAACCCACTCCGTACCCTTGAACCGGCTCTTGCATTTCCTCTTGTGAATTTCTTTGTTGTTCTGGCACTGCAGTTGACAAATTCTCTTCATAATTAGGCATTGCGGCTTGCTGATTCCATTCGTTATTCATTCTTTTCCCTCACTTCAAAATGTAGTATATGATATCCTTATGCATTTGCCTAATGAAGGTGTTGGGCGTTTTCACCAGAAGTAGGTAATTACAAGTTATTACATCAAATCAAATTTTCAAAAAATAGTGTTTGGTGTTAACATCAGCTTTGTGGTATCATATATCTAACAGATACATATCATATAGATAGGATGATCCTTTTGAAAGAATACAATCATACTACCTACGCAATACTTGGGATTTTGACAACTACATGCAAATCCGGCTATGCAATTAAACAATTCATTGACCAAAGTTTAAACCACTTTTGGAAAATTAGTTACGGGCAAATTTATCCAACCCTAAAATTTATTGAAGAAGAGGGATTGGCTACAGTAAAAACAGCTACACAGGAAGGAAAGCCTGATCGAAAGGAGTATTTCTTGACACAAAAAGGAAAAACAACCTTAAAAGAATGGCTCAAACAACCGATTGAACAAATACCTGTGGAGCGAAATGAATTGTTATTGAAATTATTTTTTGGACGTCATCAATCCACAGCAAATACGCTAAATCAACTGAACGATTACCAGCAAAAATTGAAAATAACTTATCAAACTTACACAAACATAGAACAAATGATTACGACAAATAAACATGATCAAAAAGATGCAACCTATTGGCTATTTACCTTAGATTATGGAAAAAGGGTAACACAGGCAGCGATTGAATGGTGCGAGGCGACTACCGAACAGATTAAAAAGGTAAAAGATGCTTCGTATTCGAAGTAAGTGAATTATCATATCTGGGTGTCATGATGGATCCATCAAATGGGAGGAATAAAATCATGAGAAAGTCAATTTACACTGGCCGTTACATTACCGACAATGACAGCGATCTTGTTGTATTTCTAATCGGCATGCGAATGAACAAACGATTTGCAGTACACAAATGGCTACCAGTTTTCAAGGCAATGCGAGGCATGATTAAAGAGCTGTACATGAACAAGGAGGAGTTAGGTTTTTTATCCATGGAAAATTACTTTGGACTACGAACAACTCTCATGATTCAATACTGGCAGTCGACTGAGGATTTACTTGCCTATGCCAAAGGGGAAAAACATTTGGCTGCATGGAAAAACTTCAATCAACAAGTCGACAACAATGAGGCTGTTGGCATTTACCATGAAACTTATCCAGTTGATAAAGGCAAGTACGAAACACTTTATCGGAATATGCCACAACACGGGCTAGGAAAAGCGATAAAGCATATCCCAATTACTCCGGAAACCATTTCAGCCAGAAAGCGGCTGCATCGTGATATAAAACATTCCGGAGCAAACTGAGAGTCCTTGAATTTACACATAGAGGACAGGCCTTGTTGCAACAATCAAGAAATGTTTCCCTGTTCAATAATCTCAACAAATTTGGTCGAAGCAGTTGATAATGGTACGCTTTTTAAATAGCATACACCAATACTTCTTTTCGGAATCCCGTCGATTAGCTGTACTTCATGGACCAGTCCTTTATCCAAATACGTTTTAGAGAATTCTTTAGTGACACAGGCAATTCCCAGATTAATTTTGGCGAACTCCAAAAGCAAATCATGGGAGCCCAATTCAAATTCCGGAGAGATCTTGATGCCCTTGGATAGCAAATAATTTTCCACATACACCCTTGAATTGGACTTTGGCTCAAGGAAAATCAAGGGCTGTTCCACCAGTTCCTGCAAACGAATTGGTGCAGACAGCTGCTGCCTGAATCTATTTCCGTAAACAAAAATATCCTGTATTTCAAGAAATGGCTGCATCTCCAAGTTGGGATCATCAACCGGGAAATTACAAATAGCTATATCAACGGATCCTGTCTTTAACATGGAAATCGCTTCAGCTGTAGTACCGTTGACAATTTTAAATTTGATATTAGGATAATCATTATGGAAAACTTCTAAATAGGGAAGTAAAAAATATCTGGATATCGTATCGCTAACGCCAATCTTTAACTCCCCAGTTGTTAAATGTTTGAACGCAAGTATTTTTTCTTCACCTGTATCAAGCAAGTTTAGTGCAGCGTGGACATATTTAAATAAGTGCTTGCCTTCATTTGTGAGCGTTACCCCTTTTGGTGTTCGATTAAAAAGTCGTGTATCGAGTTCACTCTCCAATTGCCGAATTGCCTGACTAACAGCCGGCTGGGTTAGATAAAGATCCTCCGCTGCCTTGGAGAAGCTCCTGTTTTTCGCAACAACCCCAAAGATTTTATATAAATCCAATTTACCTTTCATATAAACAGTCCTTATATTTGGTATAATATTTATTCATTTTACTTATACCACTTCTTCAGTGTATATTACAAGTAGGAACTATGGATATTAACCTTAATAGCAACAAGGAGAGATTATTTTGGAACGAGTAGTTGGAACCGTATCACGTGGCCTTCGCTGCCCAATCATCAATCAAGGTGACAATATTGATGAAATTGTTGTCGACAGTGTATTGAATGCAGCAGAAGTAGAAGGATTTACTATTCAGGATAAAGATATCATATCAATAACCGAATCCGTTGTTGCCCGTTCACAGGGAAATTACGCAACAATTGACGATATCGCAACAGATGTACAAGCGAAGTTCGGTGATCACACAATCGGCGTCATTTTTCCAATCTTAAGCCGAAACCGCTTTGCCATTTGTCTTCGTGGTATTGCCAAAGGTGCTAAGAAAATTGTTCTTATGCTAAGTTATCCATCAGATGAAGTTGGTAATCATTTGGTAGATATCGATGCACTAGATGAAAAAGGTATCAATCCCTGGACTGATGTGCTAACCGAGCAACAATTCCGTGATTATTTTGGATATATGAAGCATACCTTTACCGGTGTCGACTACATTGAATATTATAAATCGTTAATTGAAGCATACGGTGTCGAATGTGAGGTTATCTTCTCCAATAATCCGAAAACAATTTTGGATCACACCAAACATGTCCTCACTTGTGATATCCATACACGCGAGCGGACAAAAAGAATCCTGAAAGCCAATGGTGGTGAAACGATTTATAGCCTGGATAATATATTAGCAACATCTGTTAACGGCAGTGGCTACAATGACGAATACGGTCTGCTTGGCTCCAATAAATCGACTGAGGAAAAGGTTAAGTTGTTTCCACGTAATTGCCAGCCAGTCGTTGACAACATCCAGCACATGTTGAAAGAACGTACTGGCAAAGATGTCGAGGTTATGATTTATGGGGATGGCGCGTTCAAAGATCCAGTCGGTAAAATATGGGAGCTTGCTGACCCTGTTGTATCACCCGCATATACAAAAGGACTGGACGGCACACCAAATGAAATTAAATTAAAATACCTTGCAGATAACAATTTTTCTGATTTAAAAGGTGAGGAACTGCAACAAGCCATTACCAAGTATATTGATGAAAAAGATGAAGATGCTGACCTGGTCGGAGCTATGGAAGCACAAGGAACAACACCACGAAAACTTACCGATCTGATTGGCTCGCTATCTGATTTGACCTCCGGCAGTGGAGACAAAGGGACACCGATCGTTTATATACAGGGATATTTTGATAATTATACGAAATAAGTTTATGTACGGGATGCCTGAGGAGGGCATCTCTTTTTTGTATGGTTTGTTCGATCAACTTTCGGTCTAGCTCGATCAACTATTGGCTGTGTTTGATCAACTTTAAATGCTGTTTGCTTTTTCTGTGTGAGATTCTATCTTGTTTGGGTGCTGTCCTTTACCGTTGGGACGATGCCCTCTCCCGTTCTTTTCCCTACCTGCTATACTGCTATACTTTATTTAAAATACTCCATTACAAATTCCTTAAACTGGAGCGCGGCTGACGATAAATAACCACCATCCAGCCAGGCAATGCCAATAACCCGCTCACTTTTAGGCCAACGGATATGCAGGCGGGCGACTTTGGCTGGATCCAGTCCCGTTACATCCGGAATCAATGAAACGCCAAGTCCGGCACCGACCAATCCAGCTAACGTATGGATTTCTTCGCCTTCAAACAATATTTTTGGATGTATCCCTGCTTCTTCGCATAACTGATCCATAATTTGCCGCAGTGAATTTCCCTCTTTAATAGCAATAAAATCTTCGTCGGCGATTTCCTCCAGTGTGATACTTTCGCAACCAGCCAACCGGTGATCGGCTGGCACAATCACGAACAATTCATCGTTCCATAGTTTTTGCCAATTGACCTTAATGTTGGTTTCAATGGGAGTAGTCAGACACAGGTCGAATTCTCCGGACTCTAACTGCCGTACAAGTGCCGCAGAATTATTTTGGTTAAACTGAAAGCGCAATTTTGGATATTGTTTGCGAAAGGCACCAATTAAATTGGGGATTTTCTCCACACCGAGTGTATGGAGAAATCCCAACGATATCTCCCCGTATTCCGGATCAATCAAATCACGAATTTCCTGTTTGCCATCCTGATATTCTTTCAAAATGCGATTGGCCCGCTTTAAAAACAATTCGCCGTACCGATTTAACAGGATGGAGCGCCCTTTTCGTTTAAACAACGGAACGCCTAACTCCTCTTCCAAACGAGCAATCGACCTGCTCAATGCTGGCTGGGAAATGGATAAGATCCCTACCGCCCTGGTAATATGCTGAACACGGGCAACTGTTTGAAAATATTCGATTTGCTGCCATTCCATTGACGACTCCTCCAATCATGACTAAAATGCATTGAATCTATGAAAATAATGCATTATACTTTTATTTTATTAGCCATTATAATAATACATATTGGATATCATTTAAAGAGGATGTTCAAAAAGTCTGGTAAAAATGACGTGCCCCTTCAAAAGGGGTATGCTGACGCCTGAGCGCAAGCCCGTTTTTAGTCGGCCTTCCTTTGAAGCTCGTTGGCATGCTTTTCCGCTCCTCATGTACCTTTTTGTACACTCCGGTGCTCAAAGCTACGCCGTCTTGAACTTCTTGGTCCTTTTTCCTCCTTTTTGAACTCTCATTTAAAGGATGGTTAAATGCGATTTGCGGTTTCCGCGGAATCAAATTTGCCATTTTTTTAATTCATCTTTGGAGTGAGCACGTATGAACTATGTAAAAAAAGGAACGACTGACTTTCGCAAAGTAAATATTGCCCTGTTCATTGGCGGCTTTATTACTTTTGCAAACTTGTATGTGGTTCAACCATTATTACCGGCGTTTTCCGAGCAATTTGATGCCTCTCCGACAATGGTGAGCCTGACTTTATCATTAACAACTGCTTTTTTGGCAATCGCCATGTTGTTGGTAGGTTCATTATCAGAGTCGTGGGGACGCAAAGGAATTATGGGGATCTCTGTGTTTGCTGTCTCCGTTGTGGCGGTCATCATTGCATTTGTGCCTAGTTTTCAAACGCTATTGCTACTAAGGGTATTGCAAGGGATTGTTTTTGCCGGTTTGCCATCCATTGCTATGGCTTATCTTGGTGAAGAAATTGATCCATCCAGCCTGGGAGTCGCAATGGGAATATATATTAGCGGAAACACGATTGGCGGACTAAGCGGGCGAATCATCACCGGCTCGATTGCGGATATGTTTGATTGGCGTATCGCGCTTATTGCTATTGGTGTCTTGAGTTTAGTTGCCAGCATTATTTTTTGGTGGGCTTTGCCAAAATCAAAACATTTTCAGCCACGTAAACTGGATCTGGGCAAACTCGCCAAATCAATGGGAAGTCATTTAAAAGATCCAGCCATGCTATGCTTGTATGGATTAGGATTTTTATTAATGGGCGGCTTTGTGACGATGTATAACTACGTGGAATTCCAATTGATCGCCCCGCCATATTCATTAAGTCAAACGTTGGTGGGCTGGATTTTTATCGTTTACCTTGTTGGGACATTCAGTTCAACCTGGTTTGGTAATTTAGCCATCAAATACGGCCGGCGGAACATGTTATTAATCGCGCTTTGTATTACGCTAATCGGTGCCTTAATCACATTGAATGCCAACCTGGTGATTAAAATCATCGGAATTGCCTTATTCACATTCGGCTTCTTTGCCGGACATTCCATCGCCAGTGGCTGGGTCGGTGCGATGGCTACGCATGACAAGGCACAAGCATCGTCACTTTATTTATTTTTCTATTATTGTGGTTCAAGTGTTGGTGGAACCGCCGGTGGATTATTTTGGAGCAGTTTCGGCTGGGGCGGTGTTGTCAGTATGATTGTTGCTTTTCTTGTCGTGACCTTCGTCCTGTTAGCTATCCTCTCTAAAGTTGCTGTATTTAAGAAAAGACAGGTGCAGGTTGCCAATTAATCATAACAGGCTTGGAAGTCCAAGCTTGTTTTTTATCTGAATCAATTTTCCAGTTCTGTTCATTTGATTCATCATGTTATTAGCCGTATGATGATACAGTGATCATTTTACACACCATGTTGTGAGAGGATTGACTTACGTTGAAACTTATTTTTTCGTCCCTGCAATGGGCATTATTTATATTAACAAGCAGTGTTGTTATTCCAGTAGCAATTGCTGCCGATTACGGGCTTGATTCAATAGAAACGATTGAATTCGTCCAACGAACATTATTTGCGCTTGGATTGGCAGGACTTTTGCAGACATTCTTCGGACACCACCTGCCAGTTCAGGAAGGGCCAGCCGGTCTTTGGTGGGGAGTTTTTTCTTTATATGCCGGATTAGGAACCGTGCTGTTTGGATCCCATATGGAAACATTACGGGTGTTGCAGTATGCTTTTTTATTAAGTGGTGTTATTTTTATTCTTTTAAGTGTGTTTGGGCTGGTTGAGAAGCTGGCACGACTGTTCACCCCTGCTGTTACCGGCATCTATTTGATCCTGATGGTGATCCAGCTAAGCAGTTCCTTTGTACAAGGGATGTTCGGGCTGGAGAATCCCGACGATACCGTTCATACGAATGTGCTTATGCTTTCAGTTTTAATCATTATATTATCCTATCTATTTATGAAAATCCCTAAAATTGGCCACTACACAGTACTATTTAGTATTGTTTTCGGCTGGCTGCTATTTTCATTGTTTGGACTATCTGAACCCGTCACCAAGGTTAATACATTGATAAACTTACCGAAAATCTTTGCATTCGGTTCACCGCGAATTGAGCCCAACATGATTATTATGGTTATCTTTATAACATTATTGTTACTTGCCAATATGCTTGCTACGGTCCGTGTCGTTCAACAGGTACTGAAGCGTCATCATGTCCAGTTTGAGGAAAATCGTTTGAAACAATCTGGCATTATATCAGGAGTTAACCAATTACTAGGCGGATTGTTCTCAGCAATCGGAGCTGTCCCTATTTCCGGTTCGGCAGGATTTATTGCCACCACGAAAATAACCAGCAAGCTACCCTTTATCATTGGATCCTTGATCATCGTTGGTATTAGCCTGTTTCCACCATTTACAGCATTTGTAGCTGCCATTCCCAAAGCTGTTGGTTATGCCGCAATATTTCCGATTTTTGCCAGCATCATTGGTTTAGCCTTACAGGAATTTGAGGCTGCCGAAAATAAACGGATCTTGTTTCAAGTTGCTGGTATTTCACTATTTGCCGGAATTGGTACGATGTTTATCCCTTCCGACGCATTTTCTACCATGCCGCCAACGCTTGTGTCGATATTGAGTAATGGGTTGGTATTTGGCGCCCTCGTCGCTATTGTTACTGAGGCAATATTGACGAGAAAGGCGAAGGGGGATAAAAGAAAAATCCACTTAGAGAATAAAGAGAAAGAAGCCTAAATCTGGTCTCAACTCTAATGAGGAATTAAATCTTCTTTCCGATTCGCGCAAGAAATCATCGAAGTCTTGTAAAATTACGCTTTTCTTTTGAAAAATGCCAAGTACCGATACATATCTTGTTTCGGCCCTTGGCATTCTTTCACCCAACTAGCGCAATGATACCTTCCTGATCATCGAGCTCGAGTTTTATTTCAGCGGATGGGTTCTCACCCATAAATTCCTCCAGCCACATTTGTAATGCTTCCATGATATTGCCCGTGACAAGCACCTGCTGTCTATTTAACCAGTAAACTTCTGCGGAAAAACCGGTGTCATCATCATATATTAATTCTGCTTCCACCTGTTCTGGTTTTATTTCTTTCTTACGTGCGGTATATATACAGAGGGCATTGATAATATCTTGTTCCGAAATAATTAACTTCTCCATGGATTCGTGTCTTCTCTCTTTTTACGCTTAAACAATGAAACAATTTTGCTGATGATAGCAATCAATACAATCAATGCCAAAATATTGATGATAAAACCCATCATCGCACCAAAAATACCGAGGTGACCCAACAGACCACCGAACAGTAGGCCAGCCAGTCCACCAAGCATCAAGCCTTTCATCAGCCCGCCTGACATGAACCTGTTCTTTTTATTTGGGTTAGCATAAGAACGATTGTTTTGATAAGAATTCTGTTTTTTATTTTGGAAGTGAGAAGGATTATTTTTGTTGTTAAAATTAAATCCCTTTATTCCTGATTTATAACCTCTTGCATCAACAGTCGTAGGTTGATCGTGAAAAATATAAGTACCAATTGGCCCAAAAATGAGTGTTGCTGTAATCAATGCTGTTATTATCTTTTTCAACTTATCTCTCTCCTCTTCAATCATTCTCCTTATTAAATATCATACTATAGTTCATTGTGATTTGCATTGAAATCATTCTTTCTTTAAATGTTAAATAAAGCCCGTTAATGCGTGACGAAACTGTAACATCTCAACAAAATCCTAATAAAATATTCTGAAACGTATAGGCGTTTGATCATATTTCACAAAATCGTTAGGGAGTGTGTTTATGCCAGCCATTAATGGACATGAATATATTGACCGAATCAACCACTTGCAAACGTATGTATGGGTGGATGGCGATCCTGTTACAGGAAAAATTTCCGAACACCCGGCATTTAAAGGAATTATGAAAAGTCAGGCAGCATTGTACGATCTGCAACAAGATGAATCGTTAAAAGATATCATGACATATCTTTCCCCGTCAACGGAACAAAAAGTTGGGATGTCCTATTTACAACCAAAGACAAAAGAGGATCTGGTAAAAAGACGAAAGATGATTCAACAATGGGCTGGACTCACCAATGGTATGATGGGAAGAAGCCCGGATTATATGAATACCGTTGTAATGGCACTAGCCTCATCAGCTAACTATTTAAAGGAAAAAGAAAACTGTTTTCCTGAACATCTACTATCCTTTTATGAATATGCCCGGGAACATGATATATCGATGACACATACATTTGTGAATCCGCAAGTCAACCGCGGGCAATTTTATTTTGAGGACTTGGATGCGGAGCCAATTGCCGCAAAGATCGTGGACAAAAATGATAAGGGCTTGATCGTAAAGGGAGCGCGTCTGTTGGCGACACAGGGTGGCATAACGGATGAAATCGTCGTGTTTTCAGCAGGCGGGGCTCAGGATAAAGCGAATGGATTTGCATTTGCCATTCCTAGTAATACCAAGGGTTTGAAATTCATTTGCCGGGAATCATTTGTCGTTGGTGACTCGACATTTAATTATCCATTAAGTTCGCGATATGAGGAAATGGATACGATTGTTGTCTTTGATGATGTGCTTGTTCCATGGGAGCGCGTCTTTTATTACGACAACATACAGGTTTCCAATACTTTTGCAAGGGCCAGCTCATTCCTGCCGTTTACATTGCACCAGGCCGCATCCAGGCAAGTCATCAAAACCGAATTTGTCTTGGGTGTAGCTCAGTCCATCATTAATACGATCAATATCAGTGAATACCAGCATGTGCAGGAAAAAGTTTCTGAGATTATTGTTGCATTGGAAACGATGAAAGCATTGGTCATCAAATCAGAGGCAGAAGCTGAATTGGATGAATGGGGATTAATGAGACCCGATCAAAAGACACTGCAAGTAGCCAGTAACGTATTCACAAAAGTCTATGCAAGGTTCGGCGAGATCATTCAGCAACTGGGTGCAAGCGGCCTAATGTCAATCCCAACAGAACGCGCATTCCAATCGTCTTTAAGAAGAGATTTGGATCAGTATTTGCAATCAAAATCAGACGATGCGGAATCACGTGTGAAGATTTTCCGTTTGGCATGGGAAGTAGCGATGAGTGCGTTCGGTACACGGGAAATTCAATATGAACGGTTTTTCTTTGGTGATCCAATTAGGCTTTCCAGTCAGCTGTATTTCTCGTATGACAAGGAACCGTATGTGAAACGGGTAAAGGCATTATTGGAGATGGATTGAATTTTTTATTGATTGTCCTAACTTTGTCCACATTCTTGTTCCTATTTCATTTTATTTGTTACCACAATTTGCTGCGGCTGCCACTTTTTTAAATGGATAGGATTAAAAAAGCTCCCTCAACAATAAAAGGGAGACTTTTTTATTTTCTCATTTAAGTAAATAAAATAAGGTTTGTTTTATTCGGCTGTTTGTAACGAGCTTTCGTCAAGACCAAGCGCCCGATTTGTTGAAACATGGACTTCCTGGACAAGCTCTGGATTTTCCACTAGCGACATGCCATAAGAAGGAATCATTTCTTTTAGTTTCGGTTCCCATTCTTCGAGATATTGTGGGAAGCATCTTTTGAACACATCGAGCATAATCGGAACAGCTGTGGAAGCCCCAGGGGAAGCGCCGAGTAATGCAGCGACTGATCCATCAGCGGCATTAATAAGCTCCGTACCAAATTGAAGCGTTCCTTTGCCACTGGCATCCGTATCTTTAATCACTTGCACCCGTTGTCCTGCTACTACAGTATCCCAATCTTCACTTTTGGCATCCGGAATAAATTCCTGTAACTCCTTGATACGTTGTTCTTTCGATAACATTAGCTGTCCGATCAGGTATTTCGTCAACGGAATGTTTTTTGCACCCGCTGCTAACATCGTGAAAACATTATTCGGTTTTACAGAACTTATTAAATCCATATTGGAACCGGTTTTTAAGAATTTTGGTGAAAAACCGGCAAATGGTCCAAATAGCAATGATTTTTGGTTTTCAATATATCGTGTATCCAGATGCGGCACAGACATTGGTGGAGCACCAACTGCAGCTTTGCCGTATACTTTGGCATGATGCTGCTTGATAATCTCCGGATTGTTACATACCATGAATAGTCCGCTTACCGGGAATCCGCCAATATGTTTACTTTCAGGGATACCAGTTTTTTGGAGTAAAGGCAACGCCCCTCCACCGGCACCAATAAAGACGAATTTCGCAGTATGGTATTCAAGGGTATCATCTTCATAATTTCGCACTTTCACTTCCCAAGCGCCATCTTCCGTACGTTTTATATCATCTACTGTATGATTGTAGTTGATACGGACATCCTTACTCTTCAAGTGATCCAACAATTTACGTGTAAGAGCCCCGAAGTTGACATCGGTTCCAGAGTCGATCTTCGTTGCGGCTATTGGCTGATCTACTGTCCGGTCTTTCATAATCAGCGGAATCCATTCCTTCAATTTTTCCGGATCATCGGAAAACTCCATCCCTTGGAACAATGGATTATTTGATAATGTTTCAAACCGTTTTTTCAAGAATGCTACATTATCTTCCCCATGTACTAAACTCATGTGCGGTATTGGCATAATAAAGTCATCCGGATTACTTATCTGTTTGCTGTCTACAAGATAAGACCAAAACTGCTTAGTAACCTGGAACTGTTCATTAATGTTGACTGCCTTGCTAATGTCCAGGGATCCGTCTGGCTGTTCGGGCGTGTAATTAAGCTCACACAGCGCGGAATGGCCCGTTCCCGCATTATTCCACTCGTTAGAACTTTCAACTGCTGGTTTATTAAGCTTTTCAAAAATGGTAATATTCCAGTCCGGTGCCAATTCCTTTAATAGTGATCCCAATGTCGCACTCATGATACCGGCACCAATTAAAATAACATCTGCTGAAGTATGGCTGTTACTCATGTTTACCTTCCTTACATCTTAAAATTTGCAGAAAGGATGCAAGCGCTCCTGCTCATTCATTAACAAGGCAGGTCGCGAACTTGTCACACATCTTTTCTTAATCTGTTATATCCTTCATATAGTATATCAAAGTTTTGTATCGACATAAATGTTTATGTCTTGTTAAAATACAGAATCCACGCTTTGAGATCCCAAAATCTTAATTGCAATGCCCTCGCCAACATTATCATGTCACTAATAGGCAAACACACATTTTATGGGTTATGACATATGATGCATTAATGGAAAACTGGGGGAGGTGAGGTAATGATTATCCATGTGGTCACAGCGGGTGAAACACTCTGGCAAATCGCAAACAGATATGCCGTCGATATGAATCAAATCGTGCAATTAAACGGATTACCCAATCCAAATCAATTATTGGTTGGTCAATCACTGGTTATCCCAGTACTTGGTACGCCGCATACGGTTAAAAGCGGTGAAACGTTATGGTCGATTGCCCAACAGTACGGTGTCCCGGTTCAAACTATTATCCAGGCCAATCAACTAACCAATCCAAATGTTCTTTCCCCAGGAACCAAACTATTTATCCCACCAGTGACACACGTTGTTCAGCCAAGGGAGACGTTGGCGCAAATTGCAAATCGCTATGGTACCACGGTTCAAGCAATCATGAATGAAAATCAATTAACAAACCAAAACATGATTTTTCCGGGAGTGCAACTGGCTATCCCAAGAAGAAAACCCGTGATTGAAGTAAATGCTTATACGTATCAATCAGAGGAAGATGCAGTCAACAGCCTTCATGAAGTCGGTAACTTGCTGACTTATTTTAGCCCGTTCGCTTATATGATCAGGGAAGATGGCACCTTGCAACCAATGAATGACCAGCGCATGATTCAGGCTGCCGTTGCTGAACATATCACACCGATGCTTTCGATTACCAATTTCACATCTACACAAACGGGATCCAATGTCGCACATATCATCCTGAGTAATCCGCAATTAAGTAATCAGGTCATTTCCAACGTACTAAACGTAATGGATCAAAAGGGATATAAGGTCTTAAACGTTGACTTTGAGAATGTAATGCCAGAAGATCGTGAGAATTATAATCGGTTTTTACAAATGGCGGTTAACCGGCTTCATCCAAGAGGTTATTTGGTATCGACAGCACTTGCTCCAAAAACGAGTGCAACTCAAGGCGGGCTGTTATATGAAGCACACGATTACGAGGCACATGGCAGAATTGCTGATTTTGTCATTCTGATGACGTATGAATGGGGATACCGACTTGGCCCGCCACAGGCAATCTCTCCTATCAATCAAATGAGGCGGGTGGTCGAGTATGCTCTATCAGTAATGCCAGCCGAAAAAATATTTTTAGGGTTCCAAATCTATGCACGCGATTGGCTTGTTCCCCATGTACAAGGCCAGGAAGCTGAAACATTCAGTCCGCAAGAAGCTATCAGACGGGCAGTAAAATATGGCGCATCGATTCAATATGATACGACAGCCCAATCGCCATTTTTCCGCTATGTAGATGAACAGGGCCAAAGACATGAAGTATGGTTTGAAGATGCACGGAGCGCGCAGGCTAAATTTGATATGGTCAAACAATATAATCTTCGCGGGATTAGTTATTGGGCATTAGGCTATCCTTATCCGCAAAACTGGGCATTGTTGAATGACAACTTTACGATAAGAAAATTAACATCGTAACTCGTTAAAAAACGGACTAGCCAAATAAACGCTTTTCATTCCTTTTGGTCTCCTTACCATTTAGATTTTCACCTTATACTTTCCGCTGCTAAAGATTATAACTTAAAAAACAAGCGTGGCACCCATTACCAATTTATAATGGTGTATACCACGCTTATTTTTATACAGGGTTTTGTCCCAGCTTTATTGATATTTTTCTCTACGTTAATTTGCAACTGCAACAGATGAAATTGTTTTATGATAGAATTCGATGAAGTTGTTCACTACCAAATCAAGGAATTCAATTGTGCCATGATCTGTTATTTCACCAGCATCATTCATTTTTTCATGAACGGATCCGACATATACTTCATTTCCCGGTAGTAAAATTGGTGATAATGCCGGGTTTGACAGAATTTGTCTTAAATGCATTTGTGCACGGACACTGCCGTGAACACCGATAGAAGAACCAACGATAAATGCCGGTTTATCTTTGATCGTAAAGTCGCCTCCACGTGATAGCCAGTCAATAGCATTTTTTAATGCACCTGGAATGGAATAATTATATTCTGGAACTGCGAACAATACGGCATCTGAATCCTTTACATCCGCTTTAAATCGATTTACATTTTCTGTCGGCGTATTTTCAATGTCAATGGAAAATGTGTCAACATCATTAATGAATACCGGTATAATATCCAATTTATCTGCATAGCGACTTCTCATATACGCCACTAACTTCGCGTTATGTGAGGTTGAACTCGTACTACCTATGATTGCTTTTACTTTTATTGCCATCTATAAAAACTCTCCTTTATTATTGTTGGAACAGATCTATATAGTATAATTAGTTCACATATATCTCAAGTCATATGCTTGGCTTGATAAACAGGGGACTATTTTCCACGAATCCCACTGTATTATCGTTTAGATGTCGGTTTAATGTGGAAATATGTTAAATGTAATATATTTCAGACATACGAAAAAATTGGCGAGGAGGTAATACCTTGAAACAAGGCTCGTTATTTGAAAATGAAAATGATAAGCATCAGCCTTTAGCCAACAGCGTACGCCCTCAATATTTAGAAGATTTTGTTGGTCAGAAACATTTACTGGGAAATGGAAAGGTTTTACGGGAAATGATTGAAAATGATCAAGTCTCGTCCATGATTTTCTGGGGACCGCCTGGAGTAGGAAAAACAACCCTCGCTAAAATTATCGCCAATCATACGAAGGCAAAGTTTATTCCTTTTAGCGCCGTATCAACTGGTATTAAAGATATTCGTAAGGTGATGAAAGAGGCCGAAGAAAACAGGGAATTAGGTGATAAATGCATTTTGTTTATTGATGAAATTCATCGGTTCAATAAGGCACAGCAGGATGCATTTTTACCCTATGTCGAAAAAGGAAGCATTATCCTTATCGGTGCAACCACTGAAAATCCATCCTTTGAAATAAATTCAGCTTTGTTGTCACGCAGTAAAGTTTTTGTCTTATATCAGTTATCAAATAACGAGATAGTTGAATTGTTACAAAAAGCTATTTCCAATCCAAAGGGCTTGGGAAATCAAGATATTCAACTGGAAGATGGGGTGCTGGAAGCGATAGCGGCGTTTTCTGATGGTGATGGAAGAATTGCCTTAAATACGTTGGAAATGGCCGTATTAAACGGAAAAAGACAGGAAGCATCCGTTACTATTGGTAAAGAAGATTTAACCCAGCTTATTCAAAGGAAGTCGCTACTATATGATAAAGATGGGGAAGAACATTATAATATCATATCGGCACTCCATAAATCGATGCGAAATAGTGATGTTAATGCCTCTGTTTATTGGTTATCCCGGATGCTGGAATCTGGGGAAGACCCCTTGTTTATTGCGAGAAGATTAGTCAGATTTGCCAGCGAAGATGTTGGCTTGGCAGATAACAGGGCTTTGGGAATAGCAGTAGCTGTATTTCAATCCTGTCAATTCATTGGTATGCCAGAATGCGATGTGCATCTTACCCAAGCCGTCATTTATCTTGCCATGGCACCAAAGTCAAATTCGGCTTATGTGGCTTATTCAAAGGCTAAAAAAGATGCGCAACAATCAATGAATGAACCGGTTCCTTTACAGTTACGTAATGCACCAACGAAACTGATGAAAGATTTGAACTATGGCAAGGGGTATCAATATGCTCATGACACAGATGAAAAACTGACTACAATAAAAACCATGCCGGATTCTCTAGCAGGACATGAATATTATTTTCCGACTTCTCAAGGTTCGGAAGCTAAAATCAAAGATAGGTTAAAACAAATTTCCGATTGGCATAAACAAAATGATCATTGATGGGATTTTCAATTAAATATTGATATCGGCGCCAGGAGAATATACTAAATATTGAATGAGCATATCTTCCCTCCTTTTGTTGGTTGAACGTTATTTAATTGCGTTGTATCATACGAATCTGTCAGGCTGCTATACATAGGTGGTTTCACTAGTTAGTTTTATGGGACCGGCCAGACCAAATAAAAAGAGATTTTAATGAGCAGAACTTGCGTAGAGGAGGGAGGTGACTAACCTCTGTCCCCCTACACCACCTTTTTTCTTACCAATGGGTTTTTCATTTTTTTGTTCCATAAGCATTTGCACTTTAAAAATTTCAAAATAAATGTCAAAGAATGATTCGTTTCATCCGTGCATGTATCAAGAACATCTATTATAGAATCAGCCTCGCCCATCTACTTTAAGTTTTCAATTCCCCTTTCCAACATTTCCATTTGCAGCAGTGTCTGTTCATCTGTAATGGTTTTATCTTGACCATTTATGACGGCTTTATATAAGTCATCATACACTCTTCCATAATCGCCATTTACAGATTTCACTTTTTCTTCGTGGATTGTACCTTCTTCATCAATATATGTCAGTACACCATAATGTTTTATTGTATCTATACCAAAATCTTTGTTATCAGGCATGTAAAACAACTTTAAATGTTCCTCCTGACGATCTTTGGTTTGTTTCACAAAGCACCCATTTTTGCCATAAACGACGAAGCTCGGTCTTTCTTTAAGTCTAAAATAACTGGATTTTACAGATACCTTTAATCTACCAAAGTATAAATCCAAATCGAAATAGTCATTCATTCTCCCTTGTCCTAATAATTGCCTTACATCGTAATGTATATGATCCGGCTTGCCGAAGTAACTGATGACCTGATCCAGTGTATGGCAGCCATGTGCATATAAGAATGACGAAGCGGGATCAAAAGAGTGGGCAGACTCGGGTACTTCGGGGCGGTAATAGTCAAAATGCATTTCCACTTCCAGCAAGTCCCCTATTTTCCCTTCTTCTATGACCTTTTGAACGGTTAAAAAATCACTATCGAAACGTCTATTTTGATACGCCTGAACAATTAATCCTTTCTCTTTCGCCAATGCAAATATTTCTTTTGCCTGCCCTGAATTTTCCATAAAAGGCTTCTCTACCAAACAGTTTTTATTATGTTCCAATACTAGTTTTGCGTATTCATAGTGGCTGTCATGTTTTGTGCAAACCACAATGAGTTGAATGTCCTTGTCGTTTAATAATTCATCTAAGTCGGAAGTATAATTTATTCCTGCAACCTTATCCCAGCTGTCATGTTCAGGATTTCTCCGATAAATTGTTTTTACCTTTATATTCTCTCTTTGCAGTACGAACGGCAGGTGATATCTGTTCGTGCTTTTCCCATTTCCAATATAACCGATAGTAAGCATAGCGACCTCCTAAAAATATATTTATATGCAATATCTTTATATAAAGAAGCACCTCCTTAAATTGATAGGTTTATCATACCGGAGGCACTTCTTTATTTGTATACATTATTACGCCGGGCTCATAGTTAATCTTTGAAAAAAAACCCTGAATAAGCGTCTTTACTGATTACATCAAGTGTATGAGGTGGAAGACAATACCGACCACGAACAACCCAAGAATCATCATAATTGGAGAGACTTTCTTCCTAAGTAGCCACATACAAAGAAGTGTTAGCAACAATCCAGCCAAACCAGGAATTAAGCTGTCCAAGTTGTCTTGTAATGTGGTTACATCATATTTGCTCAATGACCGACCGTCAGCTTGCTGTTCCAATGCACTTTTAATTCCTGCAGCTCCAGAAGGTAACTTATCCCAATCAATATATGCACCTTCGTCAAGTTTCACCTTGGATACCGTCGGCGTAAATGTTACATCTACCCAACGATTGACTAATGCACCAAGGATGAACATACCTAGTATTGCAGCACCTTTCGTAATATCCTGAAGTAATCCGCCAGATAAGTCATCCGTAATTTTGGAACCAGCCTTGTAGCCAAGTTCTTGTGTATACCACATGAATCCCATACGAATGAGATTCCATAAAACGAAGTAAAGAATGGGTCCAAGTATGTTGCCAGTCATAGCCAGAGAAGCCGCCAATGCACCAAGGATTGGTTTAACCGTAAACCAGAAAGTTGGATCCCCAATACCCGCCAATGGTCCCATCATACCGACTTTAACACCTTGAATTGCTTTGTTGTCAACCGGCGCGCCGTTTGCACGTTCTTCTTCGAGCGCTAAAGTTACACCCATAATAGGTGAAGCTACATATGGATGCGTATTAAAAAACTCCAAGTGACGTTGCAGTGCAGCAGCACGGTCTTCTTTTGTTTTATATAATCTTTTGATCGCGGGAATCATGGAAAATGCCCAACCACCGTTTTGCATACGTTCATAGTTCCAAGAACCTTGAAGGAACGTGGAACGCCACCAAATAGAAACACGATCTCTTCTTGATAATTTCAATTCCTGTGCCAACTTATATCCTCCTCCTTCTTTTAGTAGTTATCAATAATATCGCCTAATGGATCGCCAGTATTTCCGTTTCCACCATTACCTGAACCGCCTTGTTTCGTAAGTGCTAAATAGATAAGTGCAAGCGATAAACCGATACCGCCAAGACCTAATAAGGTAATGTCAGGAATAGTTGCCAATACGAAACCAATCGCAAAGAATGGCCATACTTCTTTTGTAGCCATCATGTTAATAACCATTGCATAACCAACAGCTACTACCATCCCACCACCGATTGCCAAACCGTCTGTCAACCAGTCTGGCATAGCTTGAAGTAACTCTTTAACCGGACCTGCGCCAATAGCCACAATCAATGCGGCGGGGATTGCAATACGTAACCCCTGCAGGCAGATACCAACAATATGCCAAAAATCTATTTTTCGAAGGTTTCCTTCCTTGGCTGCGGCATCCATCAAGTGTACTATTCCTGTTGCAATCGTACGGACGATGATTGTCAATAATAAACCTGCAACTGCAAGTGGAACTGCGATCGCGATTGCAGATGACACGCCGGCTTCACCTTGACCACCTAAAACTAAAATAATTGCAGATGCAACAGATGCTAATGCAGCGTCTGGTGCTACGGCAGCTCCGATATTTGCCCAACCTAAAGCGAGAAATTGCAGGGTACCACCTAAAACAAGGCATGCCGCTAAATCTCCCGTAACTAATCCGATTAATGTACAAGCAATAATTGGCTGATGGAAATGGAATTCATCCAATACTCCTTCCATACCAGCCAAAAATGCTACGATAACAATTAATATTATTTGAATAATATTTAAATCCATAATTATTAATCTCCCTTTTTCTGATAATTAGGATCGCTTCCGTTTGTCTAACTCCGCTTGAGCCCTTTTAATAATTTCATCCATGTCGCCTTGTGAATCGTTTGGAACTTTGCGTACATCGAAGCTCAGACCAGCTTCTTTTAACTTATTGAAAGCATCAATATCATCTTGGCTAAAGGCCAACACCTTATTCGGTTGAACTTTACCAGGTGAGTGTGCCATGGAACCAACGTTGATTGTCTCCAGTGGAACACCGCCTTCAACCGCCCTAAGCGCATCTTGCGGGTTTTCAAAAAGAAGTAACGCGCGCTGGCCACCAAAGTGTTGATCATCTTTAGCTAGTTCGATCATTTTATAGATAGGAACAACATGTGCTTTTACACCTGAAGGAGCAGCCTGTTGGATTAATTTCTTACGGAGTTCATCCTTCGCTACTTCATCAGATACAACGATGATACGTGTAGGCTGTGTACTTTTCGTCCAGGATGTTGCTACTTGTCCATGAAGTAAACGAGAGTCAATACGCGCTAACACGTATTCAAATTTACCAGGAGCACCTGCATTTGATGGTTGAGCAGTATCTGCAGCAGAATCTGCGGGCTCTAATTCTTCAGGTTTTACTTTAACCGCTTCTTTAGCTGTACCGAGAATATGTGCAGCGATTTCATGCGCTGTGTTCATTGAAAGACGCGATGCATAAGCTTCGATCAACATTGCTAAGTTCAAACCAGCAACGATTGCCCATTTATCTTTGGGTTCTTCTATCAAGCTGTTGGCTTGGTTAAAAGGAGTTCCACCCCAAAGATCGACTAAGAATAATACTTCATCTTGATTGTCGAAAGAGGCGATTGCTTCTTTCATTTTTGCCTTTACATCATCAGGTCCTTCGCTTGGCATTAATGTAATTGCCTTCACATTTTCTTGTTCTCCAAAGATCATTGATCCAGATTGCAAAATACCATTAGCAAATTCACCGTGACTGGCAATGATAATTCCTACCATCTTTTTACCTCCTCTTATGATTGTTAAGGCTTAAAATAAACATGGTAAGCTCCCAAAGTAGTATTTTTCAAACTCTTCTAAAGCGATTACATGGTTGGTTAAAAAACAATAAAAAAGGCATGAGTAAAAAATAGATTAGTAGAATTAAATAAAGGCAGGGTATAGAAGGACCCTTGTTCTTTGTTTAATCACTTCTTTTTACTCATGCCTGATCGAATCAGTAACACGTAATTATTTGATTTTTTGAAAGGACTTTAATACACAGCGTTATATAAATCAGCTTCCGAATCACTTTACGAGCTTCCGTAAATTATCTTAACACACCGGTTATTCTCTTTCAATAAAATAGGTTATTTGTCCCCTCTCTGTAACAGTTGGTTTGACAATTATGAAGATGACCCAACAAAAAAAGACAAGTTCCAACCTGTCTTGAATGTAAAATCCTTACCTTTTAAATATACTCTTGAAATTGCGTTTGATTACATCAAAGAAACTTAATGATTGGACCATATGATTTGGATCAACGTATTCGCGAATGGCTCGAAAGACCTTTTTTGGATCTTTAGAAGAAAATGAATATGTCCCATTCCGCTTCGTTTGGATAGCATAACGCGGGATCCATTTCCCTTTGAACAAAACTGAAGCAATCACGTAATCAACTTCTTCCCAAGGAATTTGAATAAATTTACGAGCATCACGATTATTGAAGAATTCAAATCCTTTGTCTCCAATCATAATTTTACCATAATCTGAAATTCTTATATGTGAGGTTGCATCAATAACTAAATCGACTTTTGTATTGATTGATTGGACCATTTGATCTACCTCATTTCTTTCTTTTACTCATAATTATTATACACCGCCTTACTATTTTAAACAAAAAATACCTTGGGACAGTTTTCGGCTTTTTTCAGATGGAGCCTGTTAGTAGTGGATGCGTTCCTTATTGATCATTTTCTACTTTATCCATTGTCATCGGTTTTTTAAATAGTTCAATCTATACTATTCACTTATGGTACGGTTCCCCTCTAATAATCCTAAACCCCCGATAAACCTGCTCCAACAATACCAACCTCATCACCTGATGTGGGAACGTCATCTTGGAAAATGACAATGCCAAATCACTCCGCTTCTGCACCGCATCACTGAGCCCAAGCGATCCCCCAATAACAAACGCTACCTTACTCCTTCCATACGTAGCAAGCTCGTCCATTTTAGCTGCAAACTGCTCCGAGTTCAGCATTTTCCCATTGATTTCAAGTGTAATGACAAACGTATCCGGCTTGATATGTCCGAGAATACGTTCACCTTCTTTCCGCTTTACTTCTTCCATTTCCGCATCACTCATATTTTCCGGAGCCTTTTCATCCGCTACTTCCACAATACTAACTTTGGCATAGGCACCCAACCGCTTCAAATATTCCTGGATCCCTTGCTTCAGGTATTTCTCTTTTAATTTACCAACTGCAACAATGGTAATATTCATATATCCGTTTCTTCCTTTTCCTGTTGAAATAAGTGATGAAGCATACAGTCTTTATCCGTAAAAATTATTCCATCGTCTTATAAAGCAATCTTGTTTATAACTAGTTTGACATACAAAAGAACAATGTCAAGATTGTCTTTTTGTTATCAGCTCAGGGGTTAAAGGAATTGTGACTAATATAATAAATAAAACAGGGCAGAAGTTGGCATTTCCGTTTCGACCCTGTTTTTATATGCTGAACCACTAAAATGTAATCATGCTATCTAACTTATACTCCCTTTCATTATACTTTGCATCATTCCCATCTCTTAACAAGTGGATAGTACGGCTCATAACGCGGATTTGTGTAGTATGGTGGTCTTTTTACGATAACAGGCATGGACCAATTAGATTGAAGATAATTCATGTTTACTTTTTCATCCGATTGGTTAACCAGCAGCCATTTTACCTTAGGGTTAAATTCCATACGCAATCGTGACACCTCCCTGCAGCATTCTACGTAAAACGATGAGGGTTGGAGCAGGTCCATCATGGCACAATCCCGCATGCACATAAACGATCGCCCAGTCATACATTACATAGGATAAACATCAAAGGGAGGTTGTACAGTTGCATAATCAAGAAAGGCCTTCAAACAATAATGATCAAATTTACACAGAGGATGAATTACGTGAGATACGGGCATATCAAAGATGGTTTGCGGAAAATAAACAAACAAAACCATATCCCTTATATCCAAATTACGGCAAAATAACACGTTATGAAGAAGTACCGTTAGCTAATCCGGAACAACGTCAGCTAAGGCAACCCGGATACGAAGACCTTATGGTTCCTAAACCAATTATCGAAAACCCTAACTATAAAGGGAGCGGAAAACTGAAGAACAAGATAGCTTTAATAACCGGAGGAGACAGCGGAATGGGTGCAGCGGCAGCAATTGCGTTTGCAAAAGAAGGGGCAAATGTAGCTATCGCATATTTAGATGAACATAATGATGCCGAACGTACCAAAAATAGGATAGAGGAGCTTGGTCAAAGGTGTCTCCTGTTACCTGGAGATCTAAGGGAAAAACAACAATGTAAAACCATCGTGGATCAGACAGTTAACACATTTGGCGGGCTGGACATTCTCTGTAATCATGTTGGCATTCAATTTCAACAAAATAGTCTGCTTGATATTACAGATGAGCAATTTGATGAAACATTTAAAGTTAATATTTACGCCCATTTTTATATTACCAGAGCCGCTTTACCGCATTTAAAACCGGGAAGCTCCATCATTGGTACAACATCCGTCGTTACTTATGCCGGAGAACCACAGCTAATTGACTATTCGGCAACCAAAGGGGCTATTGTTGGATGGACACGGTCACTTGCCAAAAGTCTTGCTGATCAAGGGATTCGGGTAAATGCTATTGCACCTGGGAGAATATGGACACCGCTTATTCCCGCGAGCTTCTCATCTGATGAAAATGCCTTGCATGGGAATAACCTATTCAACCGTATGGGACAGCCGTTTGAACTCGCCCCGACTTTTGTCTATCTTGCCTCTGATGATTCCCAACTGGTAACGGGGCAAGTATTGCATGTGGATGGAGGGGAATCGACCAATTCTTAAAGCAATACAAAAAACTTGGAATAGAGATAGGGGAGATGTCTAACTACTTCTCTTTCTCTCTCACCCTATAATCGGGATTTTATCCCTTTTTAGTCCCCTTGTTAATTTACTAAAATATTGCATGCCAACCTAATCTGTGTTTGTATGAGGTATATCATGGGAAAATAAATACAAAACAACCCAAGAAGGGAAGGAACTACTTTGCAACAACTCTTATTCATTCAAACCGGGACAGGTATTGATGTACATGGGCAGGATGTAACAATCGCATCACAACGGGCGGTACAGGATGCGATTCATTACAATTCCATGCCGGGTATTGCCAAAATGTTGCCTGATGAAAAGCTCGACAATATGAAAGTAAATGTGAAGTTGGCAGTGCCGGCTGACCAGGATAAAGTGGATGTCGAAAAAATTAAAGCAAAGATTCCATATGGCACGGTTACTGTAGAAGTTGTTGTTGGCGGAATGGCTACAACCAGCGGGATTTTTCTGGAGGACAAGCAGGATAAGAATGATCAGATGTATATCGTCAATGCGGCTGTTGAAGTTGGGTACTAAGTTATCAATGTTATGAATGATGGTTAAGTACTACCGTATGTTTGATTCGCTTTTGAAGATTTATGACAACTTGTTAAAACAAGGTATAAATACAAAAAATTGCTTGATAGTTCCTACTGATTGCAATCGTTCTTGTAATGATATACCCATACAGCATGTTGTAAACGTGCTATATGGGTATGTTAAACTTCAAATGAAACGTTACCATTTTCTATCCAACCATTAGCATCATCCTCATTTAGTAATATTTTATTGCTACAACATGAGTCATACTTTTAATAGCATCAAATGGAAACCTCCCATTTTTCCAGTAAATAATCTGTATATGCTCGGAGATTATCGAATGCTGTTTCCGTAAGTAGCTCATCGCTATATTGATGGTCTAGTAATTTCCCAAGACTGGTCAAATGCTTGGCTACTTTATCTGCATCATCTTGTTTTTCAAATCGATCAATCGCGGTTAAATGCTCTTTTAATGTACGCGCGGCTTGATCACTATCAAAGTCCCCTTGATTTTCAAAATGTTCTACCTGTTTTTTCATATTTTCTGCGGAGCCAGGATTGGTACTATCGTACAGTGCCAACCCCTCTATTTGATGATTTGGAGCACCTTCATCAATCAGGAGTGGGATAACTGTCATCATTGGCTGCTCCATCGATAGATACACGCCACCATTGTCTTCGAAGTTTTCCGTCTCCAACGAAAATAGTCGAATATGCCGGTCGATATCCTTAGCCTGTTCATTATCAAGCAAATAACCGCTTGGTGCTGGGTCCAACGCAACCCAATCTGCTTCATCCCAGCCATGGGTCCCATCTAAATAGAAGGTTTCCTGGTTTGCCCCGGCCTTTTCCTTATGCTTCGGTGCTTCTGTTACCACATCTACTACATCCGTATAACGTTCCTGATAAAAATTCAGCACAGACTCTATCGTGGCCATATGCATATCCACACGGGAATTAGGTTCTGCTTTACCCGGGGTTTCGATCAGTAAGGAAAGCCCATGCCGCAGTCCACCCATATTACGCAAAATACGTTCCGATCCACTTCCAGATCCCGGCGGTGTTCCGTATTCCCCGGTTGTGAATCCGGCTTCCTCTACATCTGGAAATAAGTAATCCTCTACCATCTCTATATTGAGGTCACGTAATTTTTCATCAACATTCAGATTACGTGGCCATAACATTTCCACATCTGGATCACCGTAGTCTCGCGGACGTTCATGGGCATCAACAGTGATATCTGGTTTAAATGTATTCATCATCTCGGCAATCACCTGAATTTCGGGTGTTTCCAATTTTAAATGGTCCCGATTGTTATCAATTCCCGAAGCATTTCCACGGGTATTCGACTGTCTGCCATCCGGGTTTGGCGTTGGGACAAACAAAATAGTAGATTTACTTAACATATCAATGGTTTCTTGATCATCGCTGAATGCCAGGTTCCGCAATGTCTTCAATGTCATTTCACGTCCAGCGGGTTCATTCCCGTGTGGCGTACCCATAATCAATACATTTCGGCCATCCGCTATTTCTTCATCTGATGGAACCTCCGGATAGCCTACTTTTGCCATATAAATTGGCCAACCTTCCCCAGAATTTCCAATCTGTTCATATGTCACTCGATCCGATAACTCAGAAACCTTCTCCAAAAATTTAGCTTCTTCATCAAGCGTTGTCCAACCATCGCCATCCCTATCCTCAAATCCAGTAGTTGGCGGATCATCGGAATTTATTCCTTCACCCGCATGTCCTGTTATTGGATTGATAGTTATGAATAAAACAATAGCTAAAAATGAAATAACTTTTCCCCATATTCCTCTTCTCATTTGTATCCTCCTTGTATATTATGTTTAAACCTATTTAGCATTGATAGCTTATTATATAACGCCTCCTTCAGATGAATTATAAAACTGATACTTCCATCAACACTTACCAACAACAGCCTTTTCAAGTTGCTCAAATAAGTAGTAACCGGTTTTGTCTACTAATTTTAAACAAGTATAATAGATTTAAAATGAAGATACTGTCAGATCGTGTCAGGTTTAAATAACTTTTTAAAAATGAATAACAAGTACTAGCATATTGAGTAGAAATTACAACTTACCGACTACTTCTATTAATCGGAATGAATGACAAGGGTAGTCCTAATGGTTTTATAATTTATTCAAGAGGATAGTGTCTTTTTGAGGTATCATCTCCATTTTTAAAATATCATTGTTTTTGGGCTTTTAAACATCCTCTACTATAATGAAAAAGAGAAAGCAATCTGCCTTCTCTTCTGCATGTCTTATTCCTTTGGTGATTTTGTGCTTTCGCTTGTTTCTTTGGATTTATCATCACTATCGCTAATCAACTCATTAGCGGAGGATTTAAATTCATGTAACGTCTGACCCGCCGCTTTGCCAATTTCCGGGAGTTTCTTCGGTCCAAAAATAATAAGCGCTAATATAACGATAAGAATTAAACCGGGAATGCCAATATTGCTTAAACCCATAAAGGTCACCTCTTTTAGCTTTATTTTACCCAAGTAGTTCTCTTTTATCCCGGTTCTGCCATATAATAAATTAGGACAATTAGTAACTGAATTTTGTGATACAATATTACTACTAGTAATGAGATAAGGATGTGCTTGCCATGTTTTATCAAGAAGTCGATGAAGAGATCACGTTAAAATTACTGGTATTAACCGATGCGGAAGCGTTATTCAGCCTGACCGATCAATTCCGGGACAATTTACGGAAATGGCTTAGTTGGGTCGATAAAACAGAAACAGTTGACGATTCCCGTGCATTCATCGAATATACCTTACAACAATACAGTGAAAAAACTGGACTGACGGCTGCTGTTATGTATCGCGGACAACTTGCTGGTACGGTCAGCTTTAACAGCTTCGACTGGACTAACCGAATCGGATATATCGGTTATTGGCTGGCAGACAGCTTTCAGGGAAAAGGGATTATGACTCGATCTTGTCGTGCGCTGGTTGAACACGGTTTTACCGAGTTAGCGTTAAACCGAATCGATATTCGCGCTGCATATGAAAACCAAAAAAGCCGGGCAATCCCTGAACGGTTGGGATTTGTTGAAGAAGGATTGCTCAGACAAACGGAATGGCTGTATGACCATTATGTGGATCATGTTGTTTATGGCATGTTGGCAGACGAATGGCAAACAGAAGAGATGAAGCAACAACATGAAACAAGTGAAGAACATGTGCCAACCGATGAAAGTGAAGAAAGCGGGGAACCTCTGGAGTGAATTTTTATATTGCATCCAGCTTCGCCAACAAGGAATTGGTTCGATATGTTGCCTTAAAACTAACTGTAAAAGGGTACAAGCACACCTATGACTGGACCATCAATCAGCAAGCAATAGATATGAAAACATTAAAGGTAATTGGCGAGGCAGAAAAACGTGCTATTGCCGCATGCGATATATTTATTTTGCTGCTCCCCGCCGGCAAAGGGAGTCATACTGAGCTAGGCCTGGCACTTGCCTTGGAAAAGGATATATACATTTATTCACCAGAAAATGCTGAAGGTGATTTGGCAATTTCCTTTTATTATGTTGATGGAGTTAAACGGTTCCATGGCAAGATTGATGACTTTCTGGTGACGATTGGTTTGGCTTAGAGTAGCATATCTGAAAAATTTAATTTCAATCCGTGCATACGACGAATTGGGTATGGCGGGTTGGATATTTTTATGCCATACTTTAACCGAATGAACCGGAAAACAGCTATCATTCGATAGGAGAATGTCCATGACTACTTTGAAAATAGATCAGGAGACAACAGCGAACCATAAATTACCTAAATTTTCTATTAACATTGACAGTTCCCAGGCGACAGCGATCTATAGCGATATTGATTTGCAGGCAGAGCTGGTTAAAGTGCTGAGGGAAAACCACGATGTGAAATTATTTGATTATCAAGAAGGATTGTACGAACGACTCACTGTTCAGGGGAATATCAAATTCTTCCATCAATGGTTTAATTGCCAAACACCACTTGCGGAAATTTTAGTGATGTTCCAGCTGACAAACTGTGCAAAAACGGCATTACGGAAATGTAGTACATCAGAAATCCGCCGGGTTTTTTATGCCAAGCACTATATGGCAGGTGCAAATTTAAATGTTTTTCGGGAACCGATTCACGGTGTTGACGTCCTTACCATCAATACCTTCATCAAAATGCTCAAGCAAATGGCACAAGAAAGCAAGCAGGTGCTTTTATTGGTATCCAACATGGAGCATGCCCTGTTGCTTGGTGATATTGCCTACCGTCTGCAGGATCAGGGCTTACATGAATTGGAAACTGAAACACAAGAAGAACAAAAGGCAGCTGAAGAAACACCCATCAGTCTCACCGTAGAAAAGATGTTCAAAGTTCCGGCCAAAGTCGACGATAAAGTCATCTTGTTTGATCCAACTGAAATTGATTACATCGAAAGCCAGGATGGGAAATCTTCTATCGTGATTAATAATGAATCCTTTGCGCTGGACTCGACCTTGACAGAAATAGAACAGAAATTGGAACTATATGGGTTTTACCGATGCCATCGTTCATACATTGTCAACCTGCAAAAGGTCAGGGAAATTATCACATGGTCAAAGAATACATATTCGTTAAGGATCGATAACAAGGTTCAATCAACTATTCCTTTATCACGGACAAAAATACAAGCTATCCAGGAAATTTTCAACCTAAAATAGGTACCATTCAGCTGAAAATCCACACAACTCACCTTGATATGACTGCACTTACGGTTCAAACACCGTATGATGAAAACAGTTCAGCAAGGGAGGAGTTTAATATGGAATATATCATCCAAGTCAGGAATTTGAACAAGACATTCAGCAAAAAAACGGCACTTGTCGATGTCAGTTTTGATGTAAAACAAGGAGAAATTTTTGGTTTGCTTGGACCAAGTGGTGCTGGAAAAACGACCATGATCAAAATATTGACTGGAGAGCTTGGTAAAACGGCAGGGGAGATCCAAGTGCTTGGAAAGGGATCGGAAAAGTTTCAATCAGCAAATTTTAAATCACAAATTGGGATCTTATCGGATAATAGTGCCTTATATGAACGGCTAACTGTTTACGATAATCTAAAACTGTTCTGTAGGTTATACAATACACCCCTCAAGTAGATTGATGTCATGTTGGAACAGGTGAATATGCAAGATGAGAGGGAAAAACAAGTCTCCAAACTGTCTAAAGGGATGAAACAGCGCGTCTTGCTGGCAAAAGCGCTAATCCATCAGCCAAAACTGGTTTTTCTGGATGAGCCTACGTCAGCATTGGATCCAGGCAATTCTGCACATATCCACCGGGGGTTACAAACGTTGAATGAAGCAGGTACAACTATCTTCGTCAACACCCATGACATGGAAGAAGCAAATGCATTATGTGACAGGGTAGCTTTTTTACACCAGGGAAAACTGCAGGAAATTGATGCACCCGAAACACTAAGGTACAAATATTCAACCCATGCCTTCCACGTGGAAACATTTAGCGGGGAACGATTGGTAATTGACAATAGTGAAGCAAATGCCGACAAAATCGCCCAATTAATCAAGGATGGTCGCGTCAAAACGATGCATACGGATAACCCGACATTGGGACAGATTTTCCTGAAAGTCACCGGAAAGGAGCTGGTATAAATGAACACGCAGCGGATACAAGCCATATTTGAAAAGGATATCAAAGATTTTATGAAAAATTCCATGCTCTTTTTCATGCCAATACTCCCTATTGTTTTGGCATTATTCTATAGCCGAATGGGGGAAGGAAATGGGGAAGAAATACCATTGATGGTCACCTATTTAGTCGTGGGTACCACCTATTCAGCGGTAACGTCAGGCTGTATGATGATGTTGATGGCTGAAGAAAACGAAAAGAAAACGTTGCGCGGACTCATTCTATCACCGGCATCCTTTATGGATATCATTATTGGCAAAAGCCTTGTCACGACATTAATGACTGTCATTAGCCTATTGATTTCACTATCGATCATGGGCATGGAACCATTTTTACATGTAAAGGCAGTCATTGGTTTAGTATTATTGTTTTTCTTTTTCCTGTTTCTTGGAATCGGCGTTGGACTGTTCGTCAAATCCGTGGGTATTACAACCGTGTATTTAATGCCGATTATGTTTATTTTTGGTTTTACCCCCATGATTAATTTTTTTGGCTTACCCGAAGACGGATTAACCATGAAAATTACCGATTACTTCCCGATTCCGCAACTTATTGATATGGAGGAAACACATTCCTGGATGCCAATTGTAGTTGGAACGATTTGGATGCTGGCGGCAGCGTTGTTTGCTTTTGTCTGTTTTAAAAATGTAAGACGAGATGAGTGATGTTTTGTTTGGATGAATTACATCTTTGCACCAGTTTGGTTATTTCCCGGAAAATAACCGATGTTTCTGACCTGACGTTCCATTCTTACGGCAATTACAAAAGTCATAATAGTTATCATTTCCGGTATCCGTGTATGTTGGCCATCAGAAATCATTCTTATCATTATTTCCCGGGCTAGAAATGGCAGCATGCTTTACGAAAAACAATTAGCACCATTAGTGGTCAGCAGCCACTGTTAGGAACCACCTTCATTCTGGATGTATTGGCTTATGAAAAAATTTCGGGATCATGGTATACTCGTAGAAAATTTCGGGGGAGGTTAAGGGTACATGCATAATCGGATCCGTACAATGAAAACCGATGAGATTTCACAGGTGCAGCATGTTGCCAAAACAAGTTGGAACAGTACGTATGATGGAATCATTCCTGCTGATATACAGAATAATTTCCTGAAGACGGCATATAGTGATGAGCAAATGAAACATCGCCTAAAAAGTTCTTTATTTCTTATTGCAGAAGTGAATGGGGAGATCGTTGGCTTTGCGAATTTTTCTCCCGTTAATGATATTGGCCAGACAGAACTGGGGGCAATATATATTTTGCCAGAACATCAAGGTCTTAGCATTGGAACGGATTTACTGCATGAAGGATTGAAACTGCAACCTGACGCGAAAGAAGTTTTTATTAGTGTGGAAAAGGACAACGATATTGGCAAACATTTTTACGAGGCAAAAGGATTTAAAATTATCTCTGAGTTCGAGGAGGTTTTTGACGGACACTTGTTGCAAACTATCCGTATGGTTTTAAAAGTTCGCTAACTGATAAGCCTTTTATTTCATCATTTCCCGGGAAATATCGACAAATTCCCCGGGTTATTTTTTACACATTCCATTCGTCGCATTCACATGGTTACTTCTCCGCCCGTTCAAATAACTGATCAAAATGGTGAATCATTTCAAAGTCTAAATCGGTAAGCCCCTTTGCCCGCCAAGAGGTGATCTTGAGGGTAACCGCTTTATAATCAATTGCAATAAAGGGATGATGATTCTTGCTTTCTGCGTACTCAGCAACTTGATCCACAAAACGAACCCCGGCCAAAAAGTTTTTAAAGTGATATTTCCTGGCAACCCACTTTTCATCTAACCGTTTCCACTTGGGCAATTGTTCCAGCTCTTTTGCAATTTGTTCTTCACTTAACCGTTCCATTTGTAATTCTCCTTTCCCTCTTTTTCCAGGTTGATGTCATTCTTCAAAATGTTTATGCACAGATTATCCACAGGTTTTTGTGCATAAGTTTGTGGAAAAAACCTGATTATATATGTTTATCCACAAACAACAATGCTAAAACTTGAAAAAACATCCGTCACCATGTGTTGTGACCGACGGATTTTTCAACCGCTGCATTCCTTCCCGTATCTTATTCATGGTTTACGATTAATATTACTATTTGCTTGCTACATCTGCACGCGATGGAGATGGGCAAATATGCCTTGGCGTTGTAATAGTTGATCATGATTTCCTTCCTCTTCAATGCCATTTTTGGTAACGACCATAATACGATCCGCATTTTTAATTGTGGCTAAACGATGGGCGATAACAATGGTTGTTCGATCTTTTGCCAATTCGGTTAGTGCCTGTTGAATAATCATTTCCGTCTCCGTATCCAAGGCAGAAGTTGCTTCATCCAAAATCAGTATAGGCGGGTTTTTAAGAAACATCCGGGCAATCGCAATTCGCTGTTTTTGACCGCCTGACAGTTTCAATCCACGTTCACCAACTTGAGTTTCATAGCCATCCGGGAGGTCATTAATAAATTCCTCCATATGAGCCCGTTTAGCAGCTAGCTCAATTTCTTCCATCGTCGCATTGAGTTTTCCATAAGCAATATTTTCCCGTAGTGTTCCGGTAAATAGAAATACATCTTGCTGGACAATACCAACCTGGTTTCTTAAGGATTCTTTGGTCATATCACGGATATCCAGGCCATCAATCACGATTCGACCGCTATCAACATCGTAAAAACGGGGGATAAGCGAGCTGATCGTTGTTTTTCCTGCACCGGATGGCCCGACAAAAGCAACTGTTTCCCCTGCATTAATGACAAAGCTTAGTGATTTTAATACCGGTGCTTGTGTTTTTTCATAGCCAAATGTTACCCGATCAAAGAAGATATCTCCCTTTAAATGGGAAACAGTTTGTGCACCTTTTTGATCGGTTACATCGGGGGAGACCTTCAACATATCTGTAAACCGTTTAAAACCAGCCATACCTTTTGGATATAACTCAAGTAAGGCACTTATTTTTTCAATTGGTTTGAACAATACATTCGTAAATAACACAAATGCAACTAATTCACCCATTTCCATCCGTCCGTTAAAAGTCAGCCATGCGCCAACAACCAAGACGACCAAAATGATAAAGCGCATCATCATATAAATATTGGAATTGACAAAAGCCATTACCTTATAAGCACCAATTTTTGCTTTACGAAAGCTGTAATTATCCTTGGTAAACCGATCCATTTCAAAGCCTTCATTAGTAAACGACTGAACCACCCGTACCCCGGAAATAGCATCTTCAACGCGGGCATTGACGTTGGCAATATCATAATACATCTTACGCCAAGCCTTGCTCATTTTTATATTACTGTACGCGATCAGCCATATTAATATCGGAACTATGATTAAAATGATAACGGCCAACTGAAAGTTAATGTTAAACATCAGCAGAAAGGCACCAACAAAAGTCATCATCGCTATGAAAAAATCCTCCGGGCCATGGTGGGCAAGTTCGCCAATATCAAATAAATCATTGGTAATCCGGCTCATAATGTGTCCTGTCTTGGTATTATCAAAAAAGCGAAATGATTGCTTTTGTACATGATTAAATAATTGCTGCCGCATGTCGGTTTCAATGTTCACACCAAGTTTGTGACCCCAATACGTGACAACATATTGTAAAAAAGTACTAAGTAAATAAACAAGCAAAAGGCTGATACTGACAAGTACGATCAGGTTCCAGTTCCCGCTGGGCAGGAGTTTATCAATAAATGATTGCACCGCCACCGGAAAAGCGAGTTCTAACAGCGCGACAATGACTGCGCAGGAAAAATCTATCAAAAATAGCCGACGATGTGGTTTATAATAGGAGAAAAATTGTCTAATCAATATGGCACATCCTTTATAAAAAATGAATGTCTACAAGGATTATAAGCGTTGCCATGTCAATTAGCAATAGGGACGCATTTTTAGAGACTTATACTAGTAAAAATTATTACTCGGGACCGGTTGCACATTTAATGATCAATTCAACTTAAAATATAACAATATTGGCCAAAATTGGGTTAGACATCAACCAGGTGTATCAGCTTATCGACCGCATAATAGGGGATATCAACCGTGGCCGCGGGTTATCGACCACTTCCTAGGACATATCAACCAAGGGTACATCCGTATCAACCGCTTGTGCCCAGCTATCGACCAAATTCACATCTGTATCAACCACATCGGCCAAATTATCGACCAGGGATACGAATATATCAATCACTTCTCCTCCCATATTGACAGTAACACCTGAACTTTCAGCCAAGTATCAGCTAGTTTTATCCAAAAACCAATAAACATAAAATGCTTGTCAAGGTTGCCTCATTTTTTGCATATACATAAAGTACGTTTAAATTGGAGGGATAATCATGAGGAGACTGCCATTATTCCATTGGGTTTGTTATATGATCGGTTATGTATTTATTACATCCGGGATCATGAAACTGGTTGACGATAATTTCCAGGTTTTCTTTAGTAATCTGGCGCTGCCATTTCCGAACTCATTTTTATTTCTTGTGGCGATTACTGAGATCGTGTGCGGCACGTTGATTGTCATCCGCCTTTATGTAAAGCAGGCAGCCACACCACTCATTATCATTATGCTTGGTGCCATCTTTCTTACTAAAATTCCGACTTTGACCACTAATCGCGGCTTGCTATCCTTCTTATTTGAGGCCCGGCTGGATATCGTCATGCTCGTGTTACTGGCTGTCATTTGGCTGCATGTCCCAAAAAAAGTATAAGAAAATCCCATCGTGTATTCCTAATTTATAATTATGAACATGTAAATAACAGGCAAACAACAAGTTATCCACAATTTTGTCCACATGTGCACAAACGTTCTTATCGATCAAAAAAAGAACTGCTTCAGCAAAAACAGAGCAGTTCTTTTTTATCTTCCGCAATAGCGAATACGTCATAATCCATATCATTCGATACGTAGGTGCGTCAATTTAGCCGTTACGCCACTAACTGGGTACGGGCACTTTTTGCTTTTCTTTATTTCTCAGTCAATTTAATCGATGTATTATGTTGCTTCCCATTCCGGTAATACGTCACATCCACAGTATCACCAATTTTCTTTTCCCGGTACAATATCTTTCGCAAATCAATCATGTTATCCACAGCTTTGCCATCAAGTTCGGTGATAACATCCAAGCGTTTTAGACCTGCTTCATCTGCAGGAGATAATGGCTCGATATTCCAGATATAGACGCCACCTTTAACCTCTTTTGGCAACTTCAAGGTGTTTTTCCACTCGGATTGCGGGACTTCTTCCAAGGAGTAAATTTCAACACCCAAGTATGGTCTGACCACTTTTCCGTTTTTCGCCAATTCATTGACTATTGGCCTGGCAGAATCAATCGGGATCGCAAAACCAATTCCCTCGACAGCTGTTTGATTGATTTTCATGGAATTAATGCCTATTAGTTGGCCTTCAATATTAATGAGTGCACCACCACTATTTCCCGGATTGATCGCAGCATCGGTCTGGAGCACTTCTGCCTGCCAATCAGGCCGGCCATCCTGATTAAAATCCTGTGGAATAGTCCGTTGCTTCCCGCTAATCACACCTTGGGTAACTGATCCGGAAAAACGCATACCAAGGGGATTTCCTATTGCAATGGCTGGCTCACCAACTTTAACATTGTCAGATGAACCCATTTCAATGACTCCATCCACTTTGTCATCCTTCATCCGTAAGACAGCCAAGTCAGAAAATAAATCACTTCCAAGCAGCTCGGCTTTTAAATGTGTTTCGTCCGATAGAACCACTTCCAAGTCATCGGCACCCTCTACAACATGGTGGTTGGTAATTGCATAGGCATATCCATCCTGCTTTTTATAAATAACACCGGATCCGGTAGCTGCCTCACTTTCTTCGCCTTGCTGATCCCAAAAGTTTCCCTCCCGCTGGATGTTGGAAACACCGACCACAGCTGGGCTAACCTTTTCCACAATATTGGTTAACTGGGTGGTTACATCAACATTTACATAATTATTTTCGGCTGTCCCATCACCCGGATTAGGCTTCTGGTTTTGATTATGATGTTGCTCCGCCTGTTGTGTCCATCTATCGGGTACAATTCCTGTTTTCATTAATGATGGCATGGCAACAATCACCACAACAATCCCGATGACAATACCTAATAGAACGGGTAACCAGCTCCGCCTTTTTTTATTTCGGTTTGGCGGCGGGGGTTGATTATCATAATAGTCCATACATTCAACTCCTTCATTCTACCCATATCATATGTAAAATGAATTACTATCATGCACATAAGCAACTCGTCATAATGATAGGTGGATTTAATTGAATGAGGAACATTGAATTGGGTTTTCGCTTAACCGACTTCGTATAAGGTTGTTGGCTGATAAGGATCTGTATCACATAACTCAATCGTGTGCCCCACATCAATTCCTCGTTCCCCAAGTACATTGCCAACAGACATGCGAGCCAGATCTTTCATGTTATTATCTTGACTTAAATGGGCCAAATAAATACGCTTGGTACGATTGGAAATTATATCACATAATGCCAATCCACTATCATCATTGGAAACATGACCGGAATCGCCCAGAATACGGCGTTTGACATTCCATGGATATCTTCCCATCCGCAGCATTTCCACATCATGGTTCGCCTCAAATATGTAGGCATCCGCACTCTCAACCGTCTTCTTGATTCGCTCGGATACATAGCCCAAATCTGTTACAAGGGCAACTTTCTTACCATCATGTCGAAACGTATAAAACATCGGTTCAGCAGCATCATGGGAAACACCAAATGATTCCACTTCTATATCACCGAATGTTTTAACTTCCTCCATTTCAAAATAAAACTTTTGGTCGAGGGAGAGCTTCCCAATCGATCCTTCCATAGCCTTCCATGTTTTTTCATTCGCATAAATTGGTAAGTTGTATTTGCGTGCAACGATCCCAAGCCCTTTAATATGGTCACTGTGTTCATGCGTGACCAGAATTCCGGATAATGTTTTCGGATCTACTTGAACTTGCCTAAATAAATGATCCATTTTCTTACCACTAAGTCCTGCGTCAACAAGCAGCTTTTGGCTATCCGATTCGATATAAAAGGCATTTCCTGTACTTCCTGATGCCAATACACTAAATCGTAAGGTCATTCCTCTTCACCCCGTTTATTTGTCTCTAATTTTTGATCCAGCTGCTTTATAATCCCCTTGAAATCCCTATCCCCTTTAACAGCAGTGAGGGAGCTTTTGATAGAGGTAATGGAATCTTTTAGAAAAGTGCTATCATCATCATTAGGAAAAGCAAACCCTTCGATCGCATGGATAAAATAATTACGTTTTCCATTTACTGTGATCTTCCATGTCGGTGCAAATGTTTGCTCATCACTGGCAATAGGTTGGGTTGTGTAATAGCCCACTTTTGCACTGGTAATTTTCTCACCTGTATGCAGTTCATTGTGATTATACAATGTATCAATGGCCCGAATCGGCTTAATCAGCGGCTTCTTGCTATTATCAAAATCTTTATTTTCCTTACCCAGCATGGTTTGTGTATAGCAAACAATCTCGTTCTTATCGTTTAAGAATACGAGCAACAGACCTTTGTCGTTATAATAGACAGGCAGTTTATCTTTCTTTTGGAAATAAATGATCACATTCAAATCCTTATCCCAATCCCAATAAACATAACTGTCAGGAGAGAACACGTTATTCTTGATGACATCTTTTGCTTCATCACTATCTTTAATGGGGATAGGTTTATCAAATTTGGAAACAAGTAATTTATCTTTCACAACAGTTATTTTTTGGTTGTCTGTACTGGCAATCCCGCTCAAGTCAGACTCTGAAAAGCTTTTTTGCTTGAGAGAAATGTAGGATTCCTCCAGTTCTCCATCCGGCATTTTTGGTAATGTAATATCCTCCAGTTTTAATTGCTGTTCAATCGTCGACTCCTGTTGTTCCATAATATCCAAATCATTCTTTTCCTGTTTTTGAAAAAACTGAACGGCTAAATACACGTCCAACACGAGAAAGCAGAGGATAAACAGTGTTTTAATCTGACTCCATTGCATCCTCAAGCTCCCCCCTTATTGATGGATAATTTGTCGAACTCTAATTCCTGCCAGTTCCCATTATATTTCACATACCAAGCTGGCTTCATGGTCAAATAGGGCAAATCATCATCTTCCGCTGCCAAATGATAACCAATTCTGATATCATCAATTTCATCTGCTTTCATATCAGACTTGTCGATCATGTAAATAACATCCTCACCTGAAGGCAATTCTACGGTGTTTTCACCTGGCGAGGTATTGAAACTGACGATAGGGCGCTGGTATTTATATAAATCGTCATTCCGAAACTCCTGCTCAATGACAGCTAAATCACTGTTAAAGACTGGATAACCAGAATAGAACATACGATAGCGTATAAAGTTGGTTGCTGGCCGTAATTCCTCCAGATGAAATTCACTTGTCCAGCCTTTTTGTTCATTAATATTGTTTATACTGGTATCCAACAAATTCATTGGTTCCATTTGGTTGTAACTGGTATTTAATGTGTTAAAGAATTCGATACTCTTACCATCTCCTTTTACACGCATACCACGTACCTCGTCCGTATAGTAAACCCCTCCGGCATTTGTTGTGTCCCGACGAACGATTTCTGGATTACTAAACAATACATCCACAAGCTCACCCGGGTTAATACTCTGCATGGCAACCCTTCTTTGTTTCATCTCCGGTTTATTTTTAGGAATATAAATGGGTGTATCTGATTCTTTGAATAGGATATACTCACTTAACTCTTTTGGATTGGTTACATAATTCCATAATTCATTATATTTTTTGGAGTTATTGACAAGGGCAGTTGCGCGCTGATCACCATTCTCTGATAAAAATTGCACTTTTAATGACAAGTCCTCATTAAAAGTGATGTATATCCGCTGAAACGACCAGTCTGGCAAGTCAATTTTTTCATTAAACGAAAATAGACTATCCAGGATTTTCATCGGTAGTTTATAAGGAAATGTCAGCTCTACCTGATAATCATCAGTGGGCGGACCATCCGCTTTTCCTGTTTTAAAATTATACATCACCCAGGACTGCATATCCCGATATAATGACTCCCGTTGCTTTGGATCCGCGAATCCATAAACACGATTATAACGATGAAAGATGACGGATGTAGGTACAATGACATCTTTCTTGTGTACGTCATCTACACCGCCAATACCTGCCTCCGCATATTCCATATTCGCCATAAATTTGTAATTTGGCTGGTAACTCCAAAGTCCCAATGTCAACAACAAGCTAATTCCAATTAAAACTGCCAAAATAACTGATTTTACCGTTTCTAATTTCATTAGCCGGTCCTCCGCTTCTGATTCATCAACGGAAGGGTGAAATAAATAGTTGTCCCTTTGCCTTGTCTGCTTTTAGCCCAAATCCTGCCATGGTGTGCTTCCACCAATTCCCTGGCTATTGCCAATCCTAAACCAGTTCCGCCAAGTTTTCTTGTTCTTGCTTTATCTGCCCGGTAAAAACGGTCGAACACCCTGTCTACCTTATCATAAGAGATACCAATACCTTCATCCTGAATACTGACTAATAATTGATACCGTTGTTTCTCAACACTAACACAAATCATCCCGCCCTCAGGAGAATATTTAACGGCATTGGAAATGATATTATCCAATACCTGGGTCATCTTGTCCTTGTCCATCCAGACATAATATACACCATGAGGCAATTTACGGCTGAAACCGATCCCCTCATAAGCATTCATCTCAAACCGATCGATAATATGATTAATATAAGCTATAAAGTCTGTTTTTTCCCAATGCAGCCCATATTGCTTATTATCCATCCGGGACAGCTGCAGCAAATCATTGACCATTCGAATCATTCGTTCCGTTTCATTTTGTGCCACTTGTAAGAATTTCGGCGCAATCGATTTGTCCTGCCAGGCACCATCGGTCAGTGCCTCCATATAGCTCCGCATCGTTGTTAATGGGGTGCGCAACTCGTGGGACACGTTTGATACAAATTCCCTTCGTTCCTGTTCCACTTTTTCTTGTTCCGTTACATCACTAATCACCGTAATAAAGCCAATAATGTCATCTTCGTCATCAGAGATGGTGGAAAAGTTTGCCCGAATAAGAAAGATATCATCTGCTTCACTGAAGTCAATGACCATTGATCCGCTCTCCTGCATTTGGGATAAATCGACGTCTTTTTCTCCCAATTGCAGCACATCAAGCAGGAATTCACCTTTTACATCGTCGGGATTACGGCTAATCAATTTACCTGCTGCATCATTAATTAAATTAATAGCTCCGGTTGCATCGGTTGCAATAACCCCATCAGACATATTGGACAGAACACTGCTTAGCTTATGCCGCTCTTCCTCAACGGTTGCATACGAGTGTTTGAGTTGATCGTTCATATCGTTAAATGCCTCTGCCAGGTTACCAATCTCGTCTTGGGCGTAAACATTAACCTTTTGTGTAAAATCACCTTTAGCCATCGTTTGGGCCTGTCGACGCATTTCGGTAATTGGCTTGGTAATCGTCCTGGCAACGAGGATTCCCAATAACGCAGAAACAATAATTGCCAAAATCGATGCCTGCAAGAATATCCGGCTGATTTCCTGCAATTGATTGTAGACATTTTCCAATGATGCTTCCAAGTAGATGGCACCGACGATATCTTCGCCGATTTTAAGCGGTTCTATCCGTACATAAACCCTATTTCCCGTCTCCGCACTTAACATTGTATTTTTATAGGAAACATCAGAAGAAAGAGCCTTTGTAATTAGATCACCCGTTGTTTTCTTCCCAATCTTATCCTGATCAGAATAACTATTGGCACCCAGTACCCGGCCGACATTGTTGACTACTTGTAAGCTAGTAATCTCTTCAGGGCCAATATTATTAACGATTTCCTGGACATCCTCCTGTAACGTGGGCTCCGTTTCATCCTCGGTACGTTCCTCTGTAAAGGCATCTTTCAAATTAAAAGATAAATACTCGACACGATTATCCACGGATTCCTTAAAGTTGGAGGTCAAGCGTTCCTCCAATTCCCTTGCAACATAGGAGCCAATAACTTGTACGGCGACGACAAGGAGTAAAATATAAATAATGATAAATTTTAATTGTATCGATCGGAAAAAACCGACTTTGTTCATAAAAACCTACTCCTCGCCAGGATTACGCAAATAATAACCAACTCCACGGCGTGTCACAATCCACATGGGGTTACTTGGATTCTCCTCAATTTTTTCACGAAGTCTTCTGACCGTTACATCAACCGTCCGTACATCACCAAAATAATCATACCCCCAGACTGTTTCCAGCAGGTGTTCCCTGGTCATGACTTGTCCGATATGACGTGCCAAATAATGCAATAATTCAAATTCACGATGGGTCAGTTCCACCTGTTCTCCATTTCGGGTAACAGCGTATGCATCCGGGTGAATCACAAGGTTCCCCATCACAATATCTTTGGTTGCTTTTACCTTATCATCCGGGATATTCTGTTGTCTTCTCAGATTTGCCTTCACCCGGGCAACTAGTTCCCGATTACTAAACGGTTTGGTAACGTAATCATCTGCACCAAGTTCAAGGCCCAGAACTTTATCGATTTCCGCATCTTTTGCCGTCAACATAATAATCGGCATTGATTGGGTTTTACGGATTTCCCGGCATACTTCATTGCCATCTTTGTTAGGCAACATAAGATCCAGCAATATTAAATCAGGTTCCTCACTTTGCGCAAGTTCAATCGCCTCGTCTCCGTCATATGCGCAAACAACCTGATAACCCTCTTTTTCCAAATTAAATTTCAATATATCTGCAATGGGCTGTTCATCATCAACAACTAATATTTTCTGACTCAATCCAGTCACATCCTTTTAGTCACATGCTTTTGTCTATTTTACCTTACTTTTGGCCAAATGTCTTTTGTTCTATTTTTAATTTTAGGGGGAGGACAGCTAATATGATGTGGTTATCCCCCTTAATTGATACTTAGCCTCATGCGTGTTTGGTAGTTGTTAGCGAGGAATCGCCAATCTTCCAGAAATAACTTCCATAAATTTGGCCGGCGTCTGACTGCTAATGGGTGGTAAGCGGTACAGGTTTGATATCCTCGTACATCGTGCATTTGACCGCGTAGTGATTTTACATCAACATGAACATCTTGAAAAAACGATTGGACAGCGACATTCCCCAAACACAACACAAATGCCGGCTGTTTTGCTTGCAGTTGTTGCTCCAGATGGTTCATACAAATAGCTCTGGTCGCTTCTTTGTCATATTTTTTAGTTGGCTTTCGCTTTAATATAAAGGTTACATATAAATCATGCATGTTTAATCCTGCATCATTGGCGGCTGTTTGCAATGTTTGCCTTGTGCCACAGACAAACGGGTTTCCTTCACGGTTTTCCCGCGCCCCTGGATTGTCCAATAAAACCATAATCGGAGCATCGGGGTTCCCTTCACCCCAAATCATTCTTGAACCATGCTGATAAAGACCACATTCCTTACATGATTTTTCATTTTTCGGTGTTGGTTCCTCCGGCCACAGAACCGGGCAAAAGTCTGCCATTGTTTTTTTCCTCCTGGATTTATAAGCTAATAAGACTTAGTTTATCCAGTATTTCAAGGTTCACAACAGAACGAAAAAAATAAGCCTTCCTATGTTTGAAGGCTGTGGAGCTTGCATAGAAACCAGCTTGAGTTAGTTTTTAATGGAGGATCTTTTCTCAATTGAAGATTTTGTGCGTTACCGGGGTTCCCCTGAGAATCCGCCTTATACCGGTACTGGCGGGATGTCACTTTCCTGGTAACGGTGATCCAAATCAACGAACTTATTATATTCCTTTACGAAAGCAAGCTCCACTGTGCCAACAGGGCCATTACGCTGTTTGGAAATGATAATCTCAATAATGTTTTGTTTTTCCGATTCCTGATCATAATAATCATCACGATATAAGAATCCAACAATGTCAGCATCCTGTTCAATACTTCCGGATTCACGTAAGTCCGACATCATCGGGCGTTTATCCTGACGCTGCTCCACACCACGGGATAGCTGTGATAAAGCAATTAATGGTACATTCAATTCCCGGGCAAGTCCTTTTAATGACCGGGAAATTTCGGATACTTCCTGTTGTCTGTTTTCTCTGGAATTGCCACTTCCCTGGATGAGCTGCAAATAATCAATCAGGATCATACCCAATCCATGTTCTTGTTTTAACCGCCGACATTTGGAGCGAATTTCACTAACACGGATTCCAGGTGAGTCATCAATATAAATACCAGCGTTGGACAAGCTCCCCATTGCCATCGTCAACTTTCCCCAGTCATCGGCCTCCAGCGTACCTGTCCGAAGACGCTGAGCATCAATATTGCCCTCCGCACAAAGCATCCGCTGGACAAGCTGCTCGGCGCCCATCTCCAAGCTGAAGATCGCCACATTTTCATTGGTATTAATAGCCACGTTTTGCGCAATATTTAACGCAAATGCGGTCTTACCGACTGATGGACGGGCAGCGATAATAATCAGGTCGTTGCGCTGAAACCCTGAGGTAATTTGATCAAGATCCCGATACCCTGTTGGTACGCCTGTGACATCCGCTTGATGATTATGCAGCATTTCAATATCATCGTAGACCTCTATTAATACGTCCTTGATAGACTTAAAAGCGCCGGCACTTTGTCGCTGTGAAACTTCGAGAATATTTTTCTCCGCCTCATTTAAAACATCATCGACATCATCTTCTCTGGTGTAACCGGTAGTAACAATGTCTGTTGCGGTTCGGATTAACCGGCGCAGTATCGATTTTTCTTCAACAATTTTACTGTAATAACCAATGTTAGCAGCGGTTGGGACACTGCCAGCCAGATCGGTCAAATAGGAGACCCCGCCAACCTCATCTAACAGTTTTGCATTTGATAATGATGTAGTTACCGTGACCAGGTCAATCGGTTCACCAAGGTCGGAGAGCCGCATCATTGTCTCAAAGATGCGTTGATGACCGGCCCGATAGAAATCCGCCGGCATTAACCGTTCAGAGGCTTGGGAAAAAGCCTCAGGTTCAAGGAAAATAGCACCAATGACCGCCTGTTCCGCTTCAATATTATGTGGTGGTGTACGATCATTCCAATTCTCATTCATTTGTTTCATTTCTCCTCTTATAAATCGGAGTGACTAAGGGTTGGTTACTTATCAAGCCATCGTTTCCCTTGTAGAGGATGTTCAAAAAGTCCGGTAAAAATGACACGTCGAATTTCGTCGTTGGCTTGCTTTTCCGCTCCTCATGTACCTTTTATGTACACTACGGTGCTCAAAGCTACGCCGCCTAGAACTTCTCGGTCCTTTTTATCCTCCTTTTTGAACACGCACTTGTATGAAAACGATGGGACAGGAGAACCGTCCCTCTGTCCCTATTTTTCTGTGACGTGTACTTTTATGGAACCTGTTACTTCGGGATGGAGTTTTATCGGGACGGTTGTGTATCCCAAAGCCCGGATTGGTTCATCCAGTTCAATTTTACGTTTATCGAGCTTATAGCCGTACGATTTTTCCAATGTTTCAGCGATCTGTTTGCTGGTAATGGAGCCAAACAGACGACCGTTATCTCCTGACTTTGCTTGCAACTCAACAGTTAGATTGGCAAGGGTATCTTTTAATTTTATAGCCTCATCTTTTTCCGCTTGTTCTTCTTGAGCTGCTTTACGCTTTTTAGCATTTAATGCCTTCATATTACCTTCTGTTGCTTCTTCAGCTAATTTATTCTTTAGTAAATAATTACGGGCATATCCATCAGAAACATTTTTAACGTCGCCTTTTTTTCCTTTACCTTTCACGTCTTTTAAGAAGATAACTTTCATTCTAATTCTCCTCCTCCAAAATAATCTTCAAGTATTTCTTTTAACAGTGCTTCAGCGTCATCCATGGTAGTATCCTCAATTTGTGTTGCGGCATTGGTTAAATGACCGCCGCCGTTCATTTTCTCCATAATAACCTGCACATTTACATCACCGAGTGACCTTGCACTTATACCAATTTTACCATCTTCCCGTTCAGAAATAACGAATGAAGCTTCGATTCCACTCATCGTCAACAGCGTATCCGCTGCCTGGGCAATTAGCACAGATCCATAGGTTTCCCCCTTGATTCCCTTGGCTATGGCAACCGAATGATGATAAACTGTAGCGCGTTCGATTAACTTACTGCGCTTCACATAAATATTTAAGTCCTCTTTCATAAATTGCTGCACCAACACCGTGTCAGCACCCTTGGAACGTAAATAGGATGCAGCATCGAATGTTCGTGATCCCGTTCGTAATGTGAAACTTTTCGTGTCAATAATAATACCAGCAAGCAGTGTGGTTGCCTCCAGCATTTTCAATTTTAATGTTTTCGGCTGATACTCCAACAACTCTGTAACCAATTCTGCTGTCGATGATGCGTACGGTTCCATATATACAAGTGTCGGATTATCCACGAATTCCTCAGCACGGCGGTGATGGTCAATGATAACCTTAAAGTCGGTTTTACTTAACAATCGAGGATCAGCCATCATAGACGGTTTGTGCGTATCAACAACAACAACCAGGCTTCTGCTAGTAACAATTGTTTCTGCTTCATCTGGCTCAATAAAGTGGTTCCATAAACTTTCCTCTTTTTTAATCGCGTCCATCATCCGGGTAATGCTTGAATTAATATCATTCGGATCAAGCACAATATACCCTTCCACATCATTGGCTCTGGCAATATTTAAAATACCAATTGCGGCACCAACCGAATCCATATCAGGTGACTTATGCCCCATAATCAGTACTTGATCACTCTCCTTCACTAATTCCTTCAGTGCATGGGAGATAACACGAGCCCTGACCCTTGTACGTTTTTCCATTGGATTGGTTTTCCCGCCATAGAATCGAACTTTTCCCAGATCATCCTTAATCGCAACCTGGTCACCCCCGCGGCCCAGTGCCAGGTCAAGGCTCGATTGTGCCAATTCCCCGAGTGCAGGTAACAGCATCTCACCATAACCAACGCCGATACTGATCGTCAATGGAATATTCTGTTCTGAATTAAGTTCTCTTATCTCGTCAAGAATATTAAACTTGGTCTTTTCCAATTTACCAAGAATTTCCCTTGTGCCAACTGCCAGAAACCGCTCCTGTGACGTTCGTTTCAGATATAGCCCATACGTATGTGACCAATCATTTAAGGCAGCTGTAACCTTTGAATTCAATTGACTCTTCCATGTATCATCCATGTTTTGCGTGATTTCCTCATAGTTATCCAAAAAAATGATTGCTAAAATTGTTTGATCATTTTCATATAATGTTTGAATTTTTTTTTGCTCAGTTCGGTCAAAAAAGTATAGCAGACGTTCTTCCTTTTTAATAATCGACTGAAAATCATAGCCTTCCAGTTCAAACCAAACTTCATCTTTTCCTTCCTTAATCGTTGGAATGAGATCATCGGACAGCAAATTCAATGACTTGCCAACTAAGATATCCTCCTCACCGAATCGATTCATATACGGATTCGCCCATTCAACGATGTAATCTTCATTGTACAGAACAATTCCAATTGGCATTTCCAATAATGCTTCCTCGCCAACCTTCTTGATCCGGTGGGAGAGTGTCGCAATATATTCCTCTGTTTCATTGATAATTGTTTTCTCGGTTCGAATACTATAATAAAACGATGCAATTAAAAATAACGTCATTAATAACCCTAATATCCATTGATAATACCAAATGACACCAAGCAGAATAATGGATAATAAATAAATAATCCATAGGTGTCTACTAAATGCGGGTTTCTTCTGTAAATCTGGCATAGAATTCACTCCATAACCTTTTTCGTTAGGTAAGAACGTACAAAAATCCAGGCCCTATTCTGGGTATTGCCAGGGGAGGGAAAGTTCGGCCAAGCCCGCGACCCTGTCGCAACGCCGAACTGACCTGCGTCCTGCAGCCTTCCATCCGGTTCCAGTACCTTTGTTCAGTTCGCAAGACGCTGGTCATGCCAACGTCAGCACAAGACGTCCGGCTTTAATCGACCAGCGTTTAGCCGATTGCACAATTCTTTCTTTATCTCGCATTAACGGGCTGTAAAACCCCCACTGAATGAAATTTCACTTTATTTATTGGCGGAAATCCGATCCCGCAAGCGAAAGCCTATATCAATGATTCCCAAGACTCGCACCAGAATTACCAAGAACGGTATAAAAAGTGTAGCTATAATACTGATAATCGGCAGTGCCTTTGATCCGCCTTTCTGATAAGCATAAAAGAAAATCAGTGAAAATCCTTGTAAAATCATTAATGTACCAATGAGCATTAACACATTATTTACTGCCAAATACAAGGTTCCATTTGGATCCAAATCAAAGAAAGAGAAAATAATCGCAATAAAGTAAATCCATATGAGTGATACCGGCAATGTCAGATTACGAAAGGGCGGAAATCGGTAATCCTTGCTCCATATACGATTGACAATCTTATAACTGATCCATTGACAGATAAAGGCAAAAATAATTCCAATTATTGCGATACCGGCTGGAATTAAATTTTTCATCAGATCGACCTGCTGTTCAATCATGGAAAGCTGTTCTTCGGCTTGCCCTGGCAAACCAAACTGATCCATCATTCCCTGGGCTTGCTCCATCGATTGGTCAATTGCCTGGTTGATTGCTTTTACAATATTCACATCAAACACCAACTGTGTAATCAAAAACAAAAATACGAAGCCGATCACAAAACCAACCGTACCCCGTGCCCATGTTTCATAGGCTGACAAATTCTTATTCATGGCAACACCAATCATGATCCCGCCAAGCCCCATCAAAATGGTTAGCGGAGAAAAGGCTGTTGCAAATAAAGTTGACAGAACCAGGCACGCCACAAACATGATAAGTGATGGTTTCCAATTATATCGTGATGCAAATACTGCAAATGGGATTGGCAAAAGAAAGAAAGCAATAGCTCCCACCACTGGTACAATCGTGATAATTAAAAGGAGAATCATATAAATCGCAGTGAGTAATGCACCTTCTGTCAGTAGTTTCGATCGATTCATGAATTGCACCTCTTACATTCAATTACAGACTTTTTTTCATATCATTACTATATGATAACATTTTTTGTAGACATTTTGGGATTGAAAAATGCGGAAATCCAAACAAAAGAAAAGTAAAAACGATATTACATGCGCTTTTTACAAGTTTTTTTACTATAATAGGGGGGAGATATTAATTTATTTGTCCAGCTTACTTAAGAAAAGAAGGATGTCCAGCAATGATTTTTATCCAGGCGTTACTCCATAGTATCAAACTACCAGCTAAAAATGCCATGTTCCGGCTCAATCGGATTGGTATGGATATTACCGTTATGTACATGTTTTTGCTTCTGCTGATTGTTTCCATCCCATCTCTGCTGGAACGACTGTCCAACCCAAGCCAATCAGGGATTACAGTACATATATTTTTTTTGTTGATGTACTTTTTTATTTTCTATTATCTGCCGTTAGTGATCTTTGTATTTGTCATACTATCTGCAGTGGCTTATATTGGTGTTTTGATTAGCCGGGCGCTATCCCGTAAGATCCGTTTTGCCATCCTGTGGAAAATGTGTGCTTACACAACAACGATTCCGTTTTTAATCTATACCATTATCGCGCTATTCATTCCAATTAGCGATCGCTGGCTATGGCTATTTCTTATTTATACGATTATATTAATGATTAAAATGATTACAGTCTATCCAAGAAGAAAAGAACAGTCAAGAGGAAAAATATAGCTGTGTTATCTAGTTTTATTGAAAAACTGCACTTTTGGCGAAAGCGTCATCACTATTATAATCAAATAAAATAAAGACCCTTTCGCGGAATACTTGCAAAAGGGTCTTTATTTTATTACTCGGCTACGTAAGGCAATAATGCCATTTGACGAGCACGTTTGATTGCTTTGGTCAATTTACGCTGATATTTTGCAGATGTTCCAGTTACACGACGTGGAAGTATCTTTCCGCGCTCTGAAATGAAACGTCTCAGTAAATCAACATCTTTATAGTCGATGTGTGTAATTCCGTTCGCTGTGAAGTAACACACTTTACGACGCTTTGCACGACCGCGACGAGCTGCCATTTGTACCCCTCCTTTTGGTTATTTGTTCAAACAATGATCTAAAAGAGGATGTTCAAAAAGTCCGGTAAAAATGACGCTTCGAATTTCGTCGTTGGCTTGCTTTTCCGCTCCTCATGTACCTTCTATGTACACTCCGGTGCTCAAAGCTACGCCGCCTAGAACTTCTCGGTCCTTTTTATCCTCCTTTTTGAACACTCACTAAAACGGTAAATCATCGTCGGATATATCGATAGGTTCGCCATTATTTCCAAATGGGTTCTCAGGATTTGGCTGGTTCTGATTCTGGTTTTGGTTTTGATTCGGACTTTGTTGTGGCTGAAAACCAGAGGATCCTTGACTTCTTTGTGAAGAACTTTTTGTTTCCAAAAATTGCACACTTTCGGCGACAATTTCTGTTACAAAAACGGTCTTTCCATCCTGTCCTTCATATCTGCGTGTCTGAACCCGACCATCAACGCCGATCATGTTACCTTTTTTCATGTAGTTTGCCAGGTTTTCCGCAGCTCTGCGCCAAACGACACAATTAATAAAATCTGCTTCACGTTCACCTTGCTGGTTGGAAAAAGGCCGGTTAACCGCAATGGTAAAGTTGGCCACCGCGACTCCGGTTGCTGTATAACGTAAATCTGGATCCTTCGTTAATCTGCCAACTAGTACGACACGATTTAACATCAGAACCACCCCTTATTATTGATCTTCTTCTCGAATTGCGATATGGCGAATAATATCGTCACTAAATTTTGCCTGGCGATCAAACTCATTGATAGCATTTTCATCAGCCGCAAAATTGATAACAACGTAGTAGCCATCACGATAATCTTGAATTTCATATGCAAGACGGCGCTTGCCTTTTTCATCAACTTTTTCAATCTCCGCTCCATTATCAGTAAGAATGTTGTTAAAGCGCTCAATTAAAGCTGTTTGCGCCTCTTCTTCGATATCTGGGCGGATGATATACATGATCTCGTATTTTGTCATCCGTTACACCTCCTTTTGGTCTTAGCGGCCCTTATCTATTAGAAAAAAGGTTAAAACCTTCCATTTTCTGCAATAAGAGCAAGGAGTAATCTTATACATTACTCACAATGAGATATTATACCAAAACAGACCTAAAAAAACAACATTTCGAGAGAATCCAAATATACGTTAATAGCAATCACATTAAAAAACAGCCTTTTTTATAATACAGACCTTAGACAACCAGACACCTTTAACTATACATTGAAACGGAAATGGATGACATCGCCGTCTTGGACAATATATTCTTTCCCTTCCAGACGTACACGACCATTTTCACGAGCTTGCACCATGGATCCAGCAGCCATTAAATCCTCATAGGAAACGACCTCTGCGCGAATAAATCCTCGTTCAAAATCAGAATGGATGATTCCTGCTGCTTGTGGCGCCTTAATGCCTTTATGAAAGGTCCATGCTTTAACTTCCTGCTCACCTGCCGTAAAATAAGTTGCCAGTCCCAATAAGTTGTATGATGCTTTAATAAGCTTGTCCAGCCCAGATTCTTCAATCCCCAGTTCATCCAGGAACATATCCTTTTCGTCCGGATCCAATTCGGCAATTTCTTCTTCAATTTTCGCACTGACGACAATTACTTCCGCATTTTCATTGGCTGCAAATTTCTTTACTTTTTGCACATTCTCATTAGCATCAGGTTCAGCAATTTCATCTTCTTTAATATTGGCTACATACAAGGTTGGTTTACTTGTTAATAGTTGTAGTCCTTTAACAACCTTCCTCTGCTCTTCATTAAATTCGACTACACGTGCGGGTTGTTCATTTTCAAGCGCTTGTTTCAATTTGGTAAGTACCTCATACTCCACAACCGCACCTTTTTCCTTTTGTCTGGCTAATTTTTCTACCCGCTGATAGCGTTTATTGACAGTTTCCAAATCAGCTAAGATCAATTCCAAATTTATCACTTCAATATCAGTAATAGGATCAACCTTGCCGGAAACATGGGTAATATTTTCATCCTCAAAACAACGTACAACCTGACAAATCGCATCAACCTGGCGAATATGGGACAAAAATTGATTACCCAAACCTTCCCCTTTACTTGCACCTTTGACAATACCTGCAATATCGGTAAATTCAAAAGCTGTTGGTACAGTTTTCTTCGGATGTACCAATTCCGTTAATTTATTTAATCGATCGTCAGGTACTTCAACAATACCAACGTTTGGATCAATTGTCGCAAATGGATAGTTGGCTGCCTCCGCACCTGCTTGGGTAATTGCATTAAATAATGTTGATTTCCCGACATTGGGAAGGCCAACAATTCCTGCTGTTAAAGACATAACTAACTTTCACTCCTTAAGGATTCCTTCCATGAACGCGTTCGTTACCATTCATTATAAGTACATGCCAATCAATTGACAAGCAACGAAAAAGCAAAAATGAGCCTTTTTAACGGACACATTTTTGCCAATTGAACATGGAAAATTTAATTTCATCTGTTATTAGCCAGCCGAAAAATCACATTCTCGGCTAAAAAAATAATTTTACATAATTTTTTCATATTAACAACTGCCGGGGAGATTAATCTGTCAATTTTTGTAAAATCATTCTTTACTCTTCCGCTTTTTCCAATACCTTTTTCATCTTTTTGGTAAACTCTTTGCGCGGGATCATTACACTATGGTTACAGCCCATGCATTTGATGCGGATGTCCATCCCCATCCGAATGATTTTCCAACGGTTTTCTCCACACGGATGCTGTTTTTTCATTTCAACAATATCATGTAATCCAAACTGTTTATCCGGCATTATCGCATCCCCCTTTGCATGCTTTAATCATTGACTATTGCTTCTTATCCGTTCCTGTACCCCATCCCCGCTTATTTGCGGTGCTTCCTCACGTGTGTACATGACAAGTCTTGGTGCAGGGATTTCAATACCTTCATGATAAAGTCGTTCCTTGACCTCTTTACGAATGATTCTGGCACCAGCCCATTGGTATACGGGCAAGGTTTCGGCGATCACCTGGATGACATAGTGTGATGTTTCCAATGATTGAATACCTTGAATAACCGGTGTTTCTACAATTTCTTCATATTTCTCTGGCAAATCCTCAATGATTGTCTCAATAATCTTTTCAGCTGCTAATATATCACTTTCATATGGTACATTAATATCAACAACAGCCAGCCCGTTATGAATCGAATAATTAGTTACCTGGGTGACATCGCCATTAGGAATAATGTACTGTTCTCCTGTCCAGCTCATAATCTTTGTTGTACGAATCCCAATTTCTTCAACTGTTCCTTCAGCATTAGAGGCGACAATATAATCCCCTACCGAAAACTGATCCTCAAAGATAATAAAGAAGCCGGAAATAAGATCACGAACCAGATTTTGGGCACCAAAGCCGATTGCTAGCCCAACAACTCCTGCTCCCGCTAGAAGTGCCCCCACGTTAAAGCCAAAAGCATTATCAAGTACCATGATAATTGCGGCAAAATACACGGTATATGATAACATGTTCTGAATCAGTTTTTTGAGCGTCATTTCCCTACGTTCCGTGATACGAAAAGGGCCACGCTGTTTATTCCGAAATATCCGCTCGATAATCTTTTTCCCCAGACGGACAATAATTATCGCGATCAGTATAATTAATACAGCCCTGCCGATTGATTTGGATATATCAATCCAAAGCTGGGCGCCTGTTAAAAAACTCCATAAATCATTGATGCTATTTATTTTATTAGCCTCTGTTAATGTTTCCGCCAATTTTATCCCTCCGAAAATAGGAAACTTTCTTTTTTTCAGGCAAAGCCTATTCCATGTATAGATTTTACCTCAATATGGAGAATAAGAAAAGAATATAGCAATCTAATTTAGCTGCTTCTTTTATCGATTTTTTTCCAAATTGGAAATAACAGAAGGCGGGTGAGTACATATAAATTAAGCAGGCCATAAAAGGGATAGAGATAGTTAATTAACGTTGAGAATCCCAAGGTCGTTAACGGAACCATCACAAGCAAAATTAAAAGCACTAATAACCATAAAGGTACATTCAGATAATGCTGGATCCTTGTCACTATTCCCATTACCCCGGAAGCAGCTGTCGTAAAAATTGCAAACCAGAGCATGGCAGACATAAAGATGAGCATGCTGAACGGGTAATCCTTCAAAATTGCAAATAACGGTATTTCATAGAGTAATAATTCGTCAGCAATCTGGATGAGGCTATTGTTATAGATATATGAGAGCGTGCCCAAAATGACGCCACATCCAACACTGGCAAACCAAATTTCTCCCTTGGAATGAATCTTATTGCCAATTGCCCCAAGAACAGCAATCAAAGGAAGAATATTCAATGCTGTAAATGGAAAGGCAGCCGTCCAATTTCGTTGTTCATACCAGTGAGAAAACAGAGACAATCCCTGATCATGGGTAAATAAGAGCAATATATAGAGAAGCCCGCCAAGCAATAATGGCAGAACCACCTGATTTACCGATAAGATTCCGCTGATATCTTTAAAGAACAGTAAAACAAGCGTAACGACAATAAAAGCAACACCCCACCAATAAGAAATATTAAAAGCCTGTCCTGTTGCACCACTTCCGGCAATCATGACTACGGTAGTCGTAATCAGATATAAAAAAATCATGACATCATAAACACCCGTAAGCTTTTTACCTACAATGTCGCGAAGAATTGGCAGATAGTCTGTAGATTGCCGCTGGTAACTCAGATCCAAAATGACGTACACAGATATGGAAAAGAAAACGGCAAACAACAGGATAGCCAGTCCACTTTCATGCCCGAAAAATTGCCATAATTCTCTTCCCGATGCATAACCAGCACCTATCGTTGTGCCTATAATTAAAAACATCCATCTAAGACCAGCCTTAATCATTGCAGTTCCTCCAATAATTTTTAATATGGTACGTATACTTCCTTTTTAAAATCCGTATACTAATACCAATATGTTTGTGGAGGATAAGCTATGAATCTAAAAAAGCAGTTAAAAACAAAAAATGATGTTTTCAGGATGGACTATACAGATCCTGATTTACTTGAAATAATGGGTGAGAAACTCATTTCATGGCTTCCCAAGTTCCCGCATGAATATGTCATTGTCTGTATCGGCACTGACCGTTCTACAGGAGATGCACTTGGTCCATTAATCGGTAGTTTTTTTACCGAATTAAGGCCACGACATATGACGGTATATGGAACATTGAAAAAGCCGGTACATGCTGCAAATCTCCATGATTATGTTCGACATATTGAGCGCCGCCATCGTTGTCCGTTTATTATCGCGATTGATGCCTGTTTGGGAAAGAGCCGTTCAGTAGGATCCATTGTTACTGGTGTTGGGCCAATTAAGCCTGGGGCAGCCATGAATAAACAACTGCCGGAAATCGGGAATATCTATATAACTGGTGTGGTAAATGTGAGTGGTTTTGAAATCGGGAATATCTATATAACTGGTGTGGTAAATGTGAGTGGTTTTATGGAGTATTCAGTCCTGCAAAATACAAGGTTATCCATTGTTATTGATATGGCGAAGAAGGTAACCGCCATATTGGATCAAATTGATCGCCAGTTGACACATGGTCGAAAACTCCCCGCCATGATTTCACAAAAAAACATCGCCTCATCGAAAATTGATATTTGAAGTTGAACCAATCAGACCGTTACTGGCTGTTGGATCTCTCACCTAGAATTTTCATATTTTCTCTATTCATGAAGTGAGCAGTCTTACAGCCAGTTACACTGCGATAAATCATCATACCAGTGGACCACATATCAACTAAATGCGGTCAAAATAGCTGATAAATATAAAATACAATTCCAACAGTCACGAGGGCGGGTAATAAATTGCCAATCCGGATGCTGGTCAATTTTAATAGATTAAGTCCAATAGCTACAATCATTAGCCCGCCCACTGCAGTAAGTTCAATAATAAATCCATCCAGGAATGCTTTAGGAAGCCAATTTTCGATTTGTGTCGCTAATAAAGCAATCGAACCTTCATAAACCAGCACAGGGATAACAGAAAATATGACACCAAATCCAAGTGTGGTTGTCAGTACCAGAGCCACAAACCCATCGATGATTCCCTTTGTAATTAAAATTTCATGGTCACCCCGAATTCCACTGTCCAATGCACCAATTACGGACATGGCACCAATACCAAAAATAAGGGAAGCAGTAATAAACCCTTGGGCAATACTAAAATCATCACCACTTGAGGTAAACTTACTGCCAATCCAGGCTCCCAACCGGTTTAATCCTTCTTCAATATGCAGCCATTCTCCAATAATCGCCCCACTCAACAGGCTGAGCAGTACAATAATAATCACATCTGCTTCAAAAGCCATTTGTAAACCAATCAGGATAACGGCAAGTCCAATCCCCTGCATAACGGTTTCTTTATAACGTTCCGGTATTTTGGTGAATAACAATCCAATTAAACTGCCAATAATAATGCATATCCCATTTATGATAGTGCCTAGTAAAGCCATTGCTACAACTCCATTATCTGCTAAATATCTTCGTATGCTGCTACAATATCTGTGATTGCCTGAATAAACGTATCAACTTCTTTTTCCGTATTATAATAGCCTAGGCTCGCCCGAACAACTCCCATATTGGTTGTTCCCATCATTTCATGAGTTAGCGGACTGCAATGTAACCCTGCCCGTACCGCAATATCGTAATGTGAATCTAGGATCATAGCAATTTCCTGTGAAGGCACATGCAAGACATTAAAGGCCACAATTGGTATTCTTTCTTCCTGGTCTGTTGGGCCATATAGTAATACACCTGGTATTTTTTTTAGTTCCTGATAAAGTTGTTTCGCCAACAATGTTTCACGTGGAACATTGTTGGTTTTTCGTTGTTCATAGGCTAATAAAGCTGCGAAAAGCCCAGCAATGCCTGGAGTATTTAATGTTCCACTTTCCAGATGTTCCGGCCATTGATCCGGTTGAGTGATGGCTTCAGAAAAATTGCCTGTTCCACCATGATGAATCGGTTCTAATTCAATTCCCGTTTGTACAAGTAACATGCCAGTTCCTTGAGGGCCTAATAACCCTTTATGTCCAGGAAAAGCTAACATGTCGATTCCCATTTCCTCCATGTTTATAGGTACATGCCCTGCTGTTTGTGAGGCATCCACTAATGTTAAAATCCCACTGTTTTTAGCAAAGGTCATTATTTTGTGCAGTGGAATTATTGTGCCGGTGACGTTTGATGCATGCGTCATGGCAATTAATTTCGTCTTTGGTTGTATTGCATGACAAACATCTTCTATAAATGTTTTACTATTTCCTCTCCAAGGTACATAGGTGACTGATACACCATATGTTCTTTTTATGTATTCAAGCGGTCTGCGTATGGAATTATGTTCAAATGAAGTTGTGACTACATGATCACCTTTTTGCCAAGACAATCCTTTAATTGCTTGATTAATTGCAACAGTCGCATTAATATAGAACAATGCCCGTTTTGGATCCTGCAGTCCAAACAAGGAAGCTGCCTTTTCTCTTGTTTGATTAATTTTTTCTGATGCTTTTCGTGCGAGTTGATGCCCGCTTCTTCCCGGATTGGCTCCGTAAACCTCGACTGCCTTTATCATCGCATTGGTTACTTCCGGTGACTTAGGAAATGATGATGCCGCTTGATCAAAATAAATCATTTACGAATCCCCTCCTAACACATGTATAGAAAAAAAGACTGACGTTAATAAGGGAAGTCAGCCTTTTCTATCATCCTATTTATAATCCATTGTTTCGATAATTCGTTCCAGATCTTCATCCGAATAAAATTCAATTTCGATCTTGCCCTTTCGTTTTCCTCGTTGAATGGTAACCGATGTTCCAAAGCGATCTTGTAATATAGATTCCCGTTCTTTTAGAAAAATATCCTTTTTGGGTTTTTCCTTTTTGGGTTCCGGCTTTTTATTTAATTGAATAATTAATTGTTCAACCTGACGAACATTTAGTTTTTCATTGCGGATTTTTTTTACCATTGGGATCAACTTGGTCTTGTCCTTTAATCCTAACAATGCCCGTCCGTGTCCCATTGATAGTTCACCATTATTAATATACGCAATGACTTGATCCGGCAATGAAAGTAAACGGACAATGTTGGCGATATGTGATCTGCTTTTGCCTAGCCGCTGGGATAAAACTTCCTGGGTGATGTTTAATTCATTCATCAAATTAGCGTATGCTTGGGCTTCCTCTATTGGTGTCAAATCTTCACGCTGCAGGTTTTCCAATAATGCAAGCTCCATCATCTTTTCATCAGTTAATTCTTTAACGATAACCGGGATTGTGGAAAGTCCTGCCTCTTTTGCAGCACGAAAGCGTCTTTCACCAACAACAATTTCGTAGCCTTTGATACTTTCACGAACGATTAATGGCTGAATGATTCCATGTTGAAGTATCGATTCTTTCAATTCTTCAATTGCGTCTGCATGAAATGTTTTTCTAGGTTGATAAGGATTGGGCCTGCATTCGTTAATCGGAATCTCTTGAATGTTCGCTTTATCATCTTCCTCTACCTTGGGGAAAAGCGCATTAATACCTTTACCTAACCCTCTCGCCACTACTCATCACTTCCTTCGCTAATTCAAGATATACTTCTGCACCTCTTGATTTCGGATCATACGTAATGATCGGCTGTCCGTAACTAGGGGCTTCACCTAATCGTATGTTCCTTGGAATAATCGACTTGTATACTTTGTCCTGGAAGTACTTTTTCACTTCTTCAATAACCTGAATACCCAAATTGGTCCTGGCATCCAGCATCGTCAACAAAACGCCTTCAATCATCAATTCCTTGTTCAAATGTTTCTGTACCAAACGGATCGTATTTAACAATTGACTAAGTCCTTCCAAAGCGTAATATTCACATTGCACCGGAATCATTACTGTGTCCGCAGATGTGAGGGCATTTATCGTCAACAACCCTAATGATGGCGGGCAATCAATAATGATATAATCATAATTTTCCTTTAGACTGTCCAATGCTTTTTTTAAGCGAATTTCACGGGATATAGTTGGGACTAATTCAATTTCTGCGCCAGCAAGTTGAATGGTGGCAGGGATTATATCCAAGTTTTCAACATTTGTTGGAACACAAACTTCCTCGGCAGGCAGGTCTTCAACAAGCACATTATATACACATTGATCCATATCGGCCTTATTTACACCTAATCCACTTGTAGCATTTCCCTGCGGATCAATATCAACCAATAACACTTTTTTATCAAACGACGCCAGGCAAGCACTTAAATTAACTGAAGATGTTGTTTTTCCTACACCACCCTTTTGGTTTGCGATGGCGATTGTTTTATTCATGGTTTCACCTACCTAAAAAACTCTATATCTATTATTTTATCATTTATTTGCTAGAAAGAACTAGCTTTTTCGCTTTGTTGAAAAAAAATTAATTTGCTTAAGGAGGGTTTAAATAACAGCCCTATATCCAGCTGCAGCGATCAAGGGCGCCACCGCTGTTGCATATACAAAAACTACCCATCGTAAAGGGGACGGGTAGTTGATCTTGCCTGCTGTTTACTCTTTCTTTTTGGGAATCTTAATGGTGATCTGATAATATTCGTCCAAATCTTCTTCGTCTGTCTCCACATCAATTCCAGTATCAGAAACCATATTTAATGATTGCCGAATGGTATTCATAGCAATTCGAATGTCTTTATTAACGCCTTTTAATTTTGGTCGCTTTTTCTTTTTACTTTCTGTTGAATCATTTAATTTTTTAATCCGTTCTTCAGTTTGTTTGACATTGAGATCCTTGTCCAAAATTTCTTCAAGTAGTTTTTCCTGCTGTTCCGGATCCTTCACTTTGATTAATGCCCGTGCATGCCGTTCGGTAATTGTTTTTTCCATTAATGCTGTTTGTACACTTTCGGGTAACTTCAACAGTCTTAATTTATTCGCAATTGTTGATTGATTTTTACCCAACCGTTGCGCCAAGGCCTCTTGTGTTAATGAATGAAGTTCCAATAATTTGGCATACGCTGTTGCTTCTTCAATAACTGTCAGTTCCTCCCGCTGCAGGTTCTCAATCAAGGCAACGGAAGCAGTCTCCGCATCGGTCATTTCCCGAATAATTACCGGCGCCTTTTCCCACTCCAACGTTTGGATCGCACGCCATCTTCGTTCTCCGGCGATTAGTTCATATGAATCTTCATCTACTTTCCTGACGATAATTGGCTGAATCATTCCATGTGTATGAATGGTTTGTGCCAATTCTTGTATTTTTTCTTCATCAAACACGGATCTCGGCTGAAAGCGATTCGGCCCGATATTTTTAACAGGAATCTGAATAACCTCGTCTGGACGATATGTCTCTTCTTCTGGTTCTGAATTGGATTTATCCCCCAACCCAAAAATACGCAACATTATCAGACACCACCTTTACTATGAAGCGCTACAAATAAAGTGAACCTTCCTTTAGCATACAATTAGCATAAATTAATCCCATATCTTTAAAATGAATAGAACTTCACGCCCTAATATAGAAGTATTGCTGTCCATTATTTATTAAATGTTTCACGTGAAACATAGTAATTTCTTTCATCTAATATAAACTCATAAAACACTCTACTAATTTTATTCTATCATAGATGGAGCTAGAAAAGTATGACATAGAAAAAATAAGTGAAACTTTTTGGTGACGACTAGTTATGGAAAATGCTATGTTTATTTTAACTGTCATACCTTAAGATAGTGATTATATAACAAACAAATGATATTCTCGTTTGGTCATGATAATGGCTTTTTATTTGGCAAACCTGGTTTTCTTGGGTATTTGGAGGGGGTTTTGCCTATTTTATTGACAAAAATAATCGCACGTTCACTATTTTCCTCTGGTAATGCAAACGTATGTACATTGGGCGTATCGCCACCCAATTGTGCCAGTGCCGGCTTTGCATCAGTTACTTCTTCGTTTGTTTGTGCACCCTTCATAGCTAGAAAAACGCCATTTTGTTTGCACAATGGTAAACATAATTCACTTAAAACTGACAATCTGGCCACGGCACGAGCAATAACAACATCAAATTTTTCCCGAAATGTCGATTTTCTCCCAAAGCTTTCGGCCCGGTCATGGTAAAAGGCGACATTGTTCAAATCAAGCGTTGTTGCCAAATGTTCCAGAAACCCAATCCGTTTTTTAAGTGAATCAACAATAGTGACGTGCAAATCTGGAAAACATATTTTGAGCGGGATGCTTGGGAATCCAGCACCAGCACCCACATCACAAATATGCTGATTGTTTGCAAAGTCATAATAAAATGCAGCAGTAATGGAGTCATAGAAGTGCTTTAAATAGACATCTGTTTCCAATGTTAATGCCGTTAAATTTATTTTTTCATTCCACTCAATTAAGGTGTTGAAGTACAAAGCAAACTGTTTTATTTGTTTTTTACTCAATTTTATCCCATGCTTGCCTAATTCAGTAACAAATTGCTCTGGATTCATGACGGCGTCTCCTTACCTTTAATTTGCCACTCGTGCTATTTTTCCTTGTTCAATATAGACGAGCAAAATAGACACATCTGATGGGTTCACTCCGGAAATCCTTGATGCCTGGCCAACAGATAGTGGTCGTACCTTTTTCAGTTTTTGTCTTGCTTCGGTAGCAATACCATTAATATCGTCATAATCAAGGTTATCCGGTATTTTCTTATCTTCCATCTTCAACATGCGTTCTACCTGTTCATTGGCTTTTTTAATATAACCCTCATACATGATTTGGATTTCGACCTGTTCCTTGACAATCGCTGTTAAGGTGTCATCCGTTTCAATTACCCGTTCAAGGAGTTCATAGGTCATTTCCGGACGTTTTAACAAGTCTGCTGCCCTAACTGCTTCTTTTAGTGGTGTCGCATTTACTTCCTTTAACAATGCCTGAACATTGTCTTCCGGTTTTACGATAATTTTTCTAAGCCGTTCTTTTTCCTGTTCTACCAACCGGTTTTTCTCCAGATACGCTTGATACCGTTCTTCTTTAATCAAGCCCAACTGATAGCCGATTTCCGTTAGACGCAAATCTGCATTATCATGACGTAACAGCAGGCGATATTCAGCACGGGATGTCAACAAACGATATGGTTCCTTTGTTCCTTTGGTAACCAGGTCATCAATTAACACGCCAATGTATGCTTGTGAGCGGTCCAAAATTAATGGATCTTTTCCCAATACCTTGGCTGCTGCATTGATCCCGGCCATCATCCCTTGAGCAGCGGCTTCTTCATATCCCGATGTGCCATTAATTTGCCCGGCGGTAAACAAACCAGGAATCTTTTTCGTTTCCAATGTTGGCCAAAGTTGTGTTGGTACAATCGTGTCATATTCAATCGCATATCCAGCCCGCATGATTTCAGCATTTTCCAGACCTGGCACGGATTTTACCATTTCATGCTGAACAGACTCCGGTAAAGAGGTTGATAATCCCTGGACATATACTTCCTCTGTTTCTCTTCCTTCTGGTTCCAAGAAGATTTGATGGCGAGGCTTATCATTAAAACGAACAATTTTATCTTCAATGGAAGGACAATATCGTGGGCCAGTACCACGTTTTGCTCCAGAATACATCGCAGAAAGACTCAGATTATCATTAATAATCTGGTGTGTGAATTCATTTGTATACGTGAGCCAGCATGGAATTTGGTCAGTAATATATTCCGTCGTTTCATAAGAAAATCCTTGTGCTTTCACATCACCTGGTTGTATCTCTGTTTTCGAATAGTCGATCGTATGACTATTTACCCGTGGTGGTGTACCTGTCTTGAACCGGGTAATTTCAAAACCAAGTTCCTCCAGGTGTTCAGAAAGTTTGATCGATGGACGTTGGTTGTTGGGGCCACTTTCATATTCCAGATCCCCCATTAACACTTTTCCGCGCATAAATGTGCCAGTAGTGATAATTACATTTTCAGCATGATACGCTGCTTTTGTTTCCGTTATAACGCCTTTACATACACCATCTTCAATGATTAATTTGTCAACCATGCCTTGGCGAAGGGTCAGGTTTTCCTCATTTTCCAATGTTTTTTTCATTTCTCGAATATATAATGGCTTATCCGCCTGTGCACGTAAGGCTCTCACTGCAGGTCCTTTTCTGGTATTTAACATCCGCATTTGGATATATGTTTTGTCGATCACTTTTGCCATAACCCCACCAAGGGCGTCAATTTCCCGTACAACAATCCCTTTTGCTGGACCACCAAGTGATGGGTTACATGGCATAAATGCGACCATATCCAGATTAAGGGACAACATTAATGTTTTCGCACCCATGCGGGCAGCAGCTACACCTGCCTCGCATCCGGCATGACCTGCACCGATGACAATGACGTCATAATGTCCTGCATCATATACCATATTTTTCATCCTTTCTTTTTCGAAGTCTGCTGAAGCATCCTTTTGCTACCGTTGACTGGATGCATTCAATACCTATCTGAATATGTTTCGAAACGCTGTATCATTATTTTCCCAAGCAGAATTGTGAAAATAACTGGTCAATCAGACTGTCACTGGCGGTATCACCAATAATTTCACCTAAAATTTCCCAAGTACGGGTGACATCAATCTGTACAATATCCAAAGGCATAGCCATCTCCAAGCCTTGCATTGCATCCTCCAACGCCTGGTTTGCCTGTTTCAACAGTTGAATATGACGTACATTGGAGACATAGGTTAAATCACCTGTATCAATATCACCAGCAAAAAATACTTTCGCAATAGCCGCTTCCAATTCATCAATTCCAGTTTCATTAATTAATGCAGTCGTAATAACAGGATTTCCTCCCGTATATTCCCTTAGACTATCTAAATCAAGTTTTTGCGGTAAATCTGTTTTATTGATAATAACAATATACTGCAAACCTTGAATTGCTTCAAACAGCCGCTTATCTTCTTCAGTTAGTTCCTCATTATAATCCAGCACAAACAAGATAAGATCTGATTCATTCAAAACCTGTCTGGATCGTTCGACACCAATTTTCTCAACGATATCTTCTGTTTCACGAATTCCTGCCGTATCAACCAATTTTAACGGCACACCACGGACATTGACATATTCCTCAATGACATCTCTGGTTGTACCGGCGACTTCAGTGACTATTGCTTTATTTTCCTGAACAAGTGCGTTCATTAATGATGACTTTCCTACATTTGGACGACCAATAATCGCAGTTGCCAAACCTTCACGTAAAATTTTACCCTGTTTGGCCACTTCCAGCAGCTTAGCAATTTCCTCATGCACTTTTTGCGTTTTTTCCCGCATCATTTGATGAGACATTTCTTCTACATCATCGTATTCGGGATAATCGATATTCACTTCAACATGGGCCACCGTCTCCAATAGTTCTTGTCGTAATTGTTTAATCAAATAGGACAATCGTCCGTCCATCTGTTTCAATGCTACAGACATTGCTTTATCCGTCTTGGCACGAATGAGATCCATCACCGCTTCTGCCTGCGATAAATCAATTCGTCCATTTAGAAATGCCCGTTTCGTAAATTCACCAGGCTCTGCCAAACGTGCCTCTTTACGCAGAATGAGTTCCAGCACACGATTTACCGAAACCATACCACCATGACAATTAATTTCCACGACATCTTCCCGCGTAAATGTCTTCGGTGCACGCATAACCGATACCATCACTTCCTCAGCAACTTCCCCTGTTTCCGGTTCGATGATTTTCCCATAATGAATCGTATGTGATGGTACCTCTGCCAGATCTTTTCCGCGGTACAATTTATTCGTTATCGCAATTGCTTCTGGTCCACTTAATCGTACAATAGCAATCGCACCTTCACCAATTGGCGTCGAAATTGCTGCGATCGTATCTGCTTCCATTACTTCACCTCCAATTCCATAGCTAATATCTATATGTTAAGAAATTATTTTTTTAGGGTCACTAACTTAATAGAATACCACAAGTTAAAATAAAAATAAACTTATCCACAACAGATTTTTATTCATCTCTTTATCTTTATTTATCCACATGTTCATAACTATTTAAAACCGGGTCGATTATTAAAAAATAAGATGAAATCTGTGGAAATAAAGCTGACGAACTATTCAAGAGTTTATTGCCATAAAAAAACACTTTGATCATCAATGATCAAAGTGTTTTTTTAATTTCTTTTTATATTTTTCCCGAAACAGACAAAGATTATAATGGCTTAATAACAATATGCCGATGCGGATCGACTCCATCTGAATATGTGGAAATGCTTCCATTATTTTGTAATACATGATGAATGATTTTACGTTCAAACGCAGGCATTGGCTCCAGCGCCACTTTTTTTTGCAATCGTACCGCTTTATTGGCCATTTTTTCTGCCAATGCCTGCAATGTTTCCCGTCGCCTTTGTCGGTAACCTTCCGCATCAACGGTTACAGTGTAAAATTGGTCACTGCCTTTATTTAAAACAAGTTGAACCAAATATTGCAATGCGTTTAATGTTTGTCCGTGTTTTCCGATAAGCATTGCTATTTTTTCGCCACTCAAGTCATAGTGTACATGATTGTCTTCCACTGTTACCACTATCTCAACAGGCACATTCATTTGTCTGGTAACTGAATGAATAAATTTCTTTGTATATTCGACCCGATTTTCCTTTTTTGTTACTTTTACAACTGCAGGTTTCGAACCAAAGACCCCAAGAAGTCCCCTTTTTCCCTCATCAATAACCTCAACTTCGACATGATCCTTCGTGGTGTTTAACTGCTCTAACGCTGACCGGACCGCTTCCTCAACCGTTTGTCCACTAGCAGTTATCTCTTTCACTTCTTCTCTCCTCCATTATTATTAGCCATCATCGGCTTTCGAATGAAAATAGTTTGCGCAATCATAAATATGTTACCGACCACCCAATATAATGGTAACGCGGATGGTAAAAATAACCCAAAGACAAAAATCATAATTGGCATCATATACAGCATAACCGCCATTTGCGGGTTTTGTCCTGCGGGGTTGCCCGCCATCATCAATTTTTGCTGCAAGAATGTACCTACACCTGCAAGTAATGGTAAAATAAAGAATGGATCCGGCTGACCTAACTCAAACCATAAGAACTGGTGGTTTTGAATTGCCTGCGTTCGCCTGATTGCATGGTAAAAAGCAATTAAAATCGGCATTTGAATAAAAATTGGCAAACATCCAGCAAGCGGATTGACTCCATGTTTTTGAAACAATGCCATCGTTTCTTGCTGTAGTTTCTGTTGTGTATTGGCATCTTTTGAACTATATTTTTTTTGCAGTTCTTTTAATTGCGGCTGAATGTCCTGCATTGCCTGCGAACTTTTTAATTGCTTCACATTTAATGGCAGTAAAATTAAACGAATGATAATGGTTACAATAATAATCGACAAACCATAACTGCCACTGAACAAGTCAGCAAAATATGTAAGAACCCATGACAAAGGATAAACAAAAACTGTATTCCAAAACCCTTTACTCTCCGGTGTTATTGGTTGATCCCATTCTGTACATCCAGAGAGAATTGCCAGCAAACCAACCAGGCTTGCAAGCAGTAATAACTTTTTACGCACCCTGTTTCCTCCTAACTCTTGCACTATAACTTAATCTATCAAGACTATAGTGCACAAGACAAGCCTATGTATATTACTTATTCATTAGTTTATCATTACATTCATGAAAATTTCTATATAAAACCAGCATTCCTTTACGATTTTTTAAGCAAATGCTGTTTCATTAATAAATGTGTTAAACTTTTTTTCATTTGATGGGAGCTCATTTCCTTTGTTGGTTGTCTGGCGATAATAACAATATCGTAGTCATTCCTGATGTTCTCTTCCAATTCAAGAAATGCTTGTCTCAAGTAACGTTTAATCCGATTTCTTGTTACAGCATTGCCGATCTTTTTCCCAACAGAAAGACCAATACGAAAATGACGTTGATCCGGCTTCTTTAAGAAATAAATGACCAGCTGACGATTAGCAAATGATTTCCCCTTCTTAAATACATGTTGAAATTCTTTATTGGCTTTAATCCGAAATTCCTTTTTCATATATCAATCACCTTTATATTAAAAGCGCAAACACCGATTTAACCGACGCTGTACTTGTACAAAAAATCATACTAAACGGAAATACGGGAGACTCCCTTACGATTAAGAAAATATCTCCCACATTTTTATATAATATAAGCCATATACACTGCATTATTTCCACGTCAAGGCATAACAAGTGGAAAAAGACCACTGACTTATTTCAGTGGCCTATGCCGATAATACTTTTCTTCCTTTACGGCGACGACGAGCTAAAACTTGACGTCCGTTTTTAGTGCCCATCCGTGCGCGGAATCCGTGTACTTTTTTACGTTTACGATTATTTGGTTGAAACGTTCTTTTCATCTATCATGCACCTCCCAGGGGAAAATATATAAATACAACTTTAAACTAATCCTTCAGACAGTCTCACTAATTATACGGAATAAGCGTATTATCTGTCAAGGTACGAAGATAAACTTCATTCCCCATTTATAACTCACCTACATTTTTTAGCTAAACTCCTTCCCAAAGAAAATTTTATTTTATCCACATACCAATGTTCACTGTTTATTGACGATTTTTTTCTATCCACAACAGCTATCGACAAGAAAATCACAAAATATAGTAGTGTGGACAACAAATATCTACAATGTATGGAATTTGTGGATAACTGTCGAAAAACCGTTGCACAATAGCCTTTTATTTGATATTATATTTGTGTTTTAACATGTGGAAAACCCAATCATATGTTTCACTTATCCACAAAGTGTGAATAAGTTGTGGATAGTTGTTCACAGTCTTGTTTGCTAACTTATCAACAAGCTAGTGGATATTGTATATAATTTCTGTTACAACATATATATAGATTCTTTTTTATCCACAATAACAAAAAAGGAGTATTCTGTACGTTTACGCCTTTCCATCTTTCACTTTTAGCACTGAAGGATTGAGAGAGGCTTTTTCTATCATCTTGACCTGAAAGGA